>NZ_JBEXQG010000010.1:0-211761 GCF_040612485.1 Streptomyces sp. NPDC006385 | reverse complement strand
CTGCCGTGCGACGGTGAGGGCGCCCGTGCGGGACGCGTCTCCGCAGGCGACCTTCACGTCGTAGGTGCCCGCCCTGAGCGTGGAGCGGATGCGGCTCTCGCCGACGAGAGCGCTGCCGTCGCCGCCGGTGGTGAGGCGTGCGTCGGCGACGAACGCCGCGGAGACGGCCATGGCCGTCTGCCGCGGGCATCCGCTCACCCGCAGCGCGATGTCGCCGCCGGCGCGCGGGGACGAGGGGCTGACCGAGACGCCCCCGTCCGTCGCGTGTGCCGCCGGGCTGACGGCGACCGCCCCGAGGGCGGCGATCGCGCAGAGAGTGACGCGCAGTGATCCCATCGTGAACCTCCAGATATCTGGAGACTCCCTCCCGGGCACCCGCCCCGCATCCTCAGCGGGGCCGGACTGCTCCGTACGGGTCGTGTCGCGGGGGTAGGGGGTTTCGGATCCGATCGGGGTTTCAGATCCGGTCGACGAGGTCCGCGATCGAGTCCACGACCTTGGACGGCCGGTACGGGAAGTTCTCCACCTGCTCGGGCCGGGTCAGGCCGGTCAGCACCAGGTACGTCTGCATCCCGGCCTCCATGCCGGCCAGGACGTCGGTGTCCATGCGGTCGCCGATCATGGCGCTGGTCTCGGAGTGGGCGCCGATGGCGTTCAGACCGGTGCGCATCATCAGCGGGTTCGGCTTGCCCGCGAAGTACGGCTGCTTGCCGGTCGCCTTGGTGATCAGCGCGGCCACCGCACCGGTCGCCGGGAGCGGGCCCTCGGTGGAGGGGCCGGTCTCGTCGGGGTTGGTGCAGATGAAACGGGCGCCCGCGTTGATGAGCCGGACCGCCTTGGTCATGGCCTCGAACGAGTAGGTGCGGGTCTCGCCGAGGACCACGTAGTCCGGGTCGTGGTCGGTGAGGATGTAGCCGATGTCGTGCAGCGCGGTGGTCAGGCCGGCCTCGCCGATGACGTACGCCGAGCCGCTGGGGCGCTGGTCGTCGAGGAACTGGGCGGTGGCCAGCGCCGAGGTCCAGATGTTCTCGATCGGCACTTCCAGGCCCATGCGGTTCAACCGGGCGTGCAGATCGCGCGGGGTGTACATCGAGTTGTTGGTGAGGACGAGGAACGGCCTGCCGGACTCACGCAGCTTCTTGATGAAGGCGTCGGCTCCGGGGATCGGTACGCCCTCGTGGATGAGCACACCGTCCATATCGGTGAGCCATGACTCGATGGGCTTGCGGTCTGCCATGTGCGCGATCTCCTGCCGCCGTATGTGCTGCGTGGGCCCCAGCCTAAGCACAGGTCCGATCTTCGGGGAACGGCCGGCTGCCACCCGTTTGCCGGACGCCCTCAGCGGCGTCTGCGGGCGACGAGCAGCGCGGCGCCGGCCAGGAGGAAGGCCGCGGTGGCGGCGAAGGTGACGCCGGGGGGTGAGGTGAGGCCGGTGCGGGCGAGTTCGTCGGCGAGGGTGAGCCGGCTGCGGGCGGGGTCGGAGGTCGCCGAGGGGTCGGGGCTCGCCGGGTGGGCCGAGGCGTCCCGGTCGGCGGGGTCGGTCGGGGTGGCCGGGTCCGTGCGGTCGGCCTCGATGGTGAAGCGGTAGTCGTTGGACTGGCCGACCCAGTCGCCGTCTCCGTCGTGGCGCTGGACGACGGCCGCGTTGGCGGTGACCTCGTTCGGCACGGCGTCCGAGGTGAGGGCGAGCCGGACCTTCACGGTGAGGGTGCTGCGGGGGCCGACGGTGAAGCCGGGGAAGCCGTCGAAGGCGCCGACGAGTTCGTCCTGGTCGGTGGCCTCGAAGCGGACCGGACGGGGGCGCGAGCCGTCGCCTCGGCTGCCGTAGAACTCCAGGCGGGGCTGGGACGGCTCAAGGGCGCGTTTGCCGTCGACGAGGACGACGACGGGGTGGATGCCGGTGCAGGTCCGGCCGGTCTTGTTGGTGAGGTCCAGGTACCAGGTGCCGAATCCGCCGCCGGCCGCGTAGGAGTCGGGGCCGCCGCGGAGCCGGGTGGTGAGCGGGAAGACCCGGCCGTCGGTGGCACAGCCGGGCAGGTCGGCCGGGGCTTCCGCGTGCACAGGGGGCGCTGCGGCGAGGAGGGCGGCTGCTGCGAGGCAGAGGGAGGCGGGTGTGTGCAGTCGCATGAACACATGACCATGCCGGACGGGAGCGGCTTGCGGACGGCGCCATCCCGCACGGCCGCTCAGTTCCCCTCGATCAGCCCACGCCCGCCGCGATGCGAGGCGGCGCACCCGCGCACCGTGACCCCGGCAGGCACGCGTACGGTCCCCGCCCGCAACGCCCCACTCACCCCTCCGCCCGCCCGCAACGCCCCGTTCAGCCCTCCGCCCGCCCGAACAGCGGCGCCAGCAGCAGTTGGGCCGCGCCCTCGGCGACCCCGCACTCCCCGCCGGAGGCGACCCGTACCGGTACCGCGTCCCCGCCCGCGCGCCGGGCGCGTGCGTCGAGGACGGCGGCGACTCCGCGGACGAAGGTCCGCGGTGCGGCGGCGACCGTGCGGCCGCCCAGCAGCACGAGGTCGACGTCGAGCAGCGCGACCAGGTTGCCGGCGGCGGTGCCGAGCACGCGGGCCGCCTCCGCCAGGTCGCCCCGTGCCACGGCGGCCAGGCACAGTGCCTCGACGCAGCCCCGGTTGCCGCACCCGCAGGCCGGGCCGTCCAGCTCGACCACCTGGTGCCCGAACTCCCCGGCTCCCGTACGGGCGCCCCGGTGCACCGCTCCCCCGATCACCAGCCCGCCGCCGAGCCCCGCCCCGAAGTGCAGGTAGGCGAAGGAGGCGACGGACGCGGCCTCGCCCCCGACCGCGAGCCCGAGGGCGGCGGCGTTGGTGTCCTTGTCGACCACGACCGGCAACGCCAGCCGCCGCGCGAGCACGTCCCGCAGCGGGAAGCCGTTCCACTCCGGGAACCCGGTGACCCGGTGCAGCACCCCGCGGCGATGGTCGAGCGGCCCGGGAAGCGCGACCCCGACACCGAGCACGGCACCCGGCCGCCCGGCCCCGGCCACCAGCTCCCCCACCTCACGCACCGTCCGCTCGACGACCGTCTCCGCACCGGCCCCCAGGTCCAGCGGCGTCCTGCGCTGCGCGACCACAGTCCCCGTCAGATCACAGCGCACGGCCGTCAGCTCGTCCCGCTCCAGATGCACGCCCACCGCGTGCCCGGCCTCCGGCACCAGCCGCAGCACCGTACGCGGTTTGCCGCCCGTCGAGGCCCGGCGTCCGGCCTCCGCCGCGAGACCGTCCTCCCGCAGCCGGGCCGTGATCTTGCTGACGGCCTGGGGGGTGAGCCCGGTGCGCTCGGCGAGTTCGAGCCGACTGATCCCCTCGGGGCCGGCCGTGCGCAGCAGGTCCAGCACGAGCGCGGTGTTGTGACTGCGCAGGGCGCCCAGCTCCATTGATGTGCGGCTCCGTCGCGCGGCGCCGCCGACACCGCCTTCCGTCCTGTTCACGCCCCCATTCTCCCCAGCGCTTGCACTTTGGCAACAGCGTTGCGAAAGTGGACGCCATGACTGCTGCTCCCCTCCGCGTGGGCCTTATCGGCTACGGCCTCGCCGGCTCCGTCTTCCACGCCCCGCTGATCGCCACCACCGAGGGGCTCGCCCTGGACACGGTGGTCACGTCGAACCCGGAGCGGCAGGAGCAGGCCCGCGCCGAGCACCCGGGCGTACGCGTCGCCGCCACGCCCGACGCGTTGCTCGCCCGGGCCGCCGACCTCGACCTGGTCGTCATCGCCTCCCCCAACAAGACGCACGTCCCGCTCGCGACCGCCGCCCTGAAGGCCGGCCTCCCGGTCGTCGTCGACAAGCCGATCGCCGGCACGGCGGCCGAGGCGCGCGACCTGGCGGCGCTGGCCGAGGAGCGCGGTCTGCTCCTGTCCGTCTTCCAGAACCGCCGCTGGGACAACGACTTCCTGACCCTCCGTAAGCTCCTGGCCGAGGGCGAGCTGGGCGACGTATGGCGCTTCGAGTCCCGCTTCGAACGCTGGCGGCCGCAACCCAAGGGCGGCTGGCGGGAGTCCGGCGACCCGGCAGAGATCGGAGGTCTGCTGTACGACCTCGGCAGCCATGTCGTCGACCAGGCACTGGTCCTGTTCGGCCCGGTCACACAGGTGTACGCCGAGGCGGTCGTCCGCCGCGCCGGCGCCGAGACGGACGACGACACCTTCATCGCCCTCACGCACGCGAACGGCGTCCGCTCCCACCTCTACGTCTCCGCGACGACCGCCCAACTCGGCCCCCGCTTCCGGGTGCTGGGCTCGAAGGCGGGCTACGTGAAGTACGGCCTGGACCCGCAGGAGGCGGCGCTGCGGGAGGGGCGTCGCCCGGGCGCGGGCGGCGACTGGGGCACGGAGCCCGAGTCGATGTGGGGCCGGGTGGGCGCCGGGGAGTCCCCGCTGACGGGCGGCGGCCGCGTCGAACCCACCCTGCCCGGCGACTACCCCGCCTACTATGCGGCCGTGGCGAAGGCTCTGCCGACCGGCGGCCCCAACCCGGTGACGGCCCTGGAGGCGGCATCCGCCCTGGACGTCCTGGAGGCGGCCCGCCGTTCGGCCCGTGACGGAGTGGCGGTGACCCTGTGACGACGAACAAGGCGCACAAGACGCACAACCCGGAGATCACCCCGAAGTTCCACCCGGAGATCACCCCGCCCCTGGAGGAGCTGGAGGCCCAGGAACGCCGTCTGGTCTTCCGCCGGTTCACCTACGACGACGCCTGGGCGCTGGGCTCCCTGCTGGTCGAGATGGCCCGCGAACGCCAGGCCCCGGTCGCCATCGACATCCACCGGTCCGGCCAGCAGCTCTTTCACGCGGCCCTGCCCGGCTCCACCCCCGACAACGACGCCTGGATCGAGCGCAAACGCCGGGTGGTGGAGCGCTACGGCACCTCCTCGTACGTCGTCGGCGCCCGCTTCCGGGCCAAGGGCACGACGTTCGAGGACGCCTCCCGCCTGGACCCGGACAGGTACGCGGCGCACGGCGGCTCGTTCCCGATCACCGTGGCGGATGTGGGCGTGGTCGGGTCGGTGACGGTGAGCGGGTTGCCGCAGCTGCAGGACCACCGGTTCGTGGTGGAGGCGCTGGAGCGGTTCCTGGGCCTGTAGCCGTCACGCCAGGTCGGACGTGTCCAAGTCGAACCCGAAGGGCTCGGGCAGCCGGAGCTTCGCTCCGAAGACCGCCTTCCCCGCGTGCTGGTAGTGGCCGCCCTCGGGATCCCAGTGGACGACCACCTCGCCGCGGTGCCGGTCGACGAGTAGATAGACCGGCAGCGCGGCCTGGGCGTAGGCGTCACGCTTGTCGATGCGGTCGACGTCGGCGTCCTTCTCGCATCCCGACGTCACCTCGACGACGAGGAGAACTCCCGCAGGGTCTGCCCAGGAGGGTTGGCCCCTGAAGTAGCCGAGCGGGGCGACCGCACCGTCGACGCGGGCGCGGCCCGCCCGGTACGCAGGTACGGCCAGCCCTCGTTCGTGGTACAGGACCAGCTCTGGATCGTGAGCCTCGAACTGCTTCCTGAGGAAGACCATGTTCTCGTCGTGGTCACCGTCCGGAGCCGGAGTGACGAGGACCCTCCCGTTGATCAGCTCGACGTGGAGGCCTTCCGGTGCCGCAGCATCGAACGCCTCGAACTCCGCAAGCGTCACTTCGGTCTGCGAGATGGTCATAGGGTCCTCCTTACTCACATCAGCCTACGCACCTTTCAGGTCCTGACGCTGCCTACCCAACCCTTCGATCTCCAGTTCTACGACATCGCCAGCCCGCAGGAAAGGCTTCGGCTCGGGCTCCCCCAGAGCCACCCCCGCCGGCGTCCCCGTATTGATGACATCACCGGGATAGAGCGTCATGAACTGGCTGACGTACCGCACGACCTCCCCCACAGGGAAGATCTGCTCGGCCGTCGTCCCGTCCTGCTTCAGCTCGCCGTTGACCCACAGCTTCAGCGAGAGGTTCTGCGGATCCGGCACCTCGTCCGCCGTCACGAGCCAGGGCCCGAGCGGATTGAACGTCTCGCAGTTCTTCCCCTTGTCCCAGGTCCCGCCCCGCTCGATCTGGAACTCCCGCTCGGACACGTCGTGCGCCACCGCGTACCCGGCGACATGCGCGAGGGCCTCCTCGGCCGAGTCCAGGTAGCGGGCGGTCCGTCCGATGACGACCGCGAGCTCGACCTCCCAGTCGGTCTTCGTCGAGCCGCGCGGGACCAGCACGGTGTCGTACGGGCCGACGACCGTGTCCGCGGCCTTGAAGAAGATGACCGGCTCGGCGGGCGGCTCGGCGCCGGTCTCGCGGGCGTGGTCGTGGTAGTTCAGCCCGATGCACACGATCTTGCCGATCCGGGCCAGCGGCGGTCCGACGCGCAGCCCGGTCGCGTCCAGCACCAGCAGCTCACCGGCGTCCGCGGCGGCGCGGATCCGGCCGAGCGCCGCGTCGTCGGCGAGCAGCGGTCCGTCGATGTCCGGCACGACGCCCGTCAGGTCCCGCAGGGTCCCCTCGGCGTCGAGCAGCGCGGGCCGCTCCGCACCCGCCGTACCGACTCGCAGCAGCTTCATGATCACAATCTCCCTCGATCGCGGGCGCCCGCCGACGGGTGCAGCCATCGGAGGACTGGTCGATCCTCCAAGGTCGGCGGCCGCTCCGCAATACCCGGTTCACGTACTGGACCGTAAGGACTCACCGGTACAGCGCGGCCCGCTCCACCGCGCTCCACGTCGTGCTGGTCACCACGTACAGCGCCGCCGCCAGCGGCACCACCGCCACGGTGAAGAGGGTGAAGAAGGACATGAACGGCATGACCTTGGTCATGGCCCCCATCCCCGGCACCGCCTGACCGTCACCGTCCCCCACCGGCAGCACCGGATTCGCGGCCATCATCCGCTTCGTACGGCTGTAGTTGAACGCGGCGACGCCGGCGACGACCACGAACAACCCGACGTACACCAGCCCCGCGCCCCCGAACACCCCGCCGGCGCCCAGTGCGTCCGCCCAGTGGTCGCCGAGCGGGGCGGCGAACAACTGGTGCGTGAGCAGTTCGTTCGCCTCCCCGCCGATCGTCGTGTTCGAGAACAGGTGGTAGAGCAGGAAGAACGCGGGCAGTTGGAACAGGCTGGGCAGACAGCCGGACAGCGGCGACACCTTTTCCTCGGCGTGCAGCTCCAGTACGGCCTTCTGCAGTTTCTCGGGGTTCTTCGCGTGCTTCTTGCGCAGCTCGGCGATCTTCGGCTGCAACTCGGCCCGCGCCTTCTGCCCGCGCGCGGCGGCCCGGGACAGCGGATGCACGAGCAGGCGTACGAACGCGGTGAACAGGACGATCGCGGCGGCGGCCGCGGAGGCGCCGAACAACGGGTGGAGCAGGTCGGCCAGTCGCTGAACAAGGTCGGCGAAAACGGACATGGTTGAGCCCTCCGAGGGTCTCGTCGTGCCGGAGTCAGGAAATGCCGGGGAAGCGGCATGGCGGCATGACGGCCCGCGCGAGGTCACGCGTCTCAGCCGGTCGGTCTCAGCCGGTCGGTCTCAGCCGGTTCGGTCTCAGCCGGTCGGTCTCCGAGGTGGGACCCGGAGGTCGGTGCGTGCCCTACGCGACGGTCGCCGGGAGGGCGTCACCGGGCGCCCTGGGCCATGGCCGGCCCGAGGCGTCGGGGTCGCGCTGCGGCAGGAAGGCCGTACGGCGGGCCCGGTCGCGGATGGCCGTACGCACCCGGGTGGGCGCCACCGCGGGCGCCGCGCGCGAGGCGAGCAGGGAGCAGACGGCGAACGCGGAACCGGCGGCGGCGGTCGCGGCGAGCGCGACGGTCGCGGAAAGGCTGCCGGTGTCGAGCAGCGCGACCTGGAGGAAGAGAAGCAGCAGCGTGGCGACGGGGCGCAGATCGGCCCGGCTACGGCTCACCGGCGGCCCCTCCCCTCGTACGGCTGACGTCCATCGTCTCTTACGACGCTCGTCCTCATGTTCGTTATACAGGATCCGCCGCGCCGGCTCGGCCTCGGCCTCGGCCGCTAGCGGGGCCGCATGGACACGAGCTTGGCCCACACCACCAGACGGTACTTCGAGCTGTACTCCGGGGTGCAGGTGGTGAGGGTGAGGTAGTGGCCGGGTTCGGTGTAGCCGTGGGCCGGCTTGACGGTGGAGCGCGGGATCGGCCGGATGACGCTCGTGTCGTGGGCGGCGGTCCGCGGCAGCGTCTGGTCGACGGCGTACGTGTACGTCGCGTTCCGCGTCTCGACCAGGACGGTGTCCTCGGGCACCAGCCGGTTGATGTACCGGAAGGGCTCGCCGTGGGTGTTGCGGTGCCCGGCGAGGGCGAAGTTCCCGGCCTGGCCCGGCTGTTGGGTGCCGGGGTAGTGGCCGACGTAGCCCTTGTTGAGGACACCGCTCCTGCCGACGCCCTCGGCGACGGGGACGCGGAGGTCGAGGCGGGGGATGGAGAGGACGGCATAGGCCCGGGACCAGTCGGCGGCCGGTGCGGGGTCGGCGGCGGACCGGCCTCCGGTGCCGGCGGGCCGCCCGGGTGGGTCGGGCGGGTCGGTGGAGGTGGGCACGGGCGCGGGCGCGCCCGTCGTCGCCGGTACGGCCGTACGGGAGTGGCCGTCGCCGTCGTCCCACGCCCGCTCCAGCGCCCGGACCTCCCGCTCGGCTCCCTCTCTGGCCTCCCGGTTGGTCCACCACATCTGATGGACGACCAGCAGCACAAGCACCACTCCGACGGTGACGAGCACCTCCCCGCCACCCCACAGCACCCGCCGTCTCCATGCGCGCCGCCGAAGACCGCTGTGCCGCACGACGCGAACCCGCACCATCCGTGAGCCTCCTTCGGCCGGGGCCGCCCGCACGATAAGGGGCGCGGCGCGAGGTCTCCAGAGCCGTGCGCGGCCCGGTCCCCGAGCTGCGAGACGGCCGGATGGTGTGAGGATGCTGCCGGTGGGGTTCTCAGATGAGTCGGCCTTCGCGGAAGCGTTCGCGCGTCCGGCGGCGGAACGGGGGACGGGAACATGGGCGAGGGCGGACTCGACGGCCGGCTCAGGTCGGCGGTTCGGGCGGGGGACGCCGAGGCGGTACGGGATCTGCTGGACACGGGCGCGGATCCGGACGCGGTGGACGCGAACGGGCTGCCGGTGCTGTGCGTGGCGGTGGCGGCGTACGACGATCCGGTCGCCGAGGCGCTGGTGGAGGGCGGCGCGGACCCCGACCGGGTACTGCCGGACGGGACCACGCCGCTGTGGCACGCCCTCGACGGGGGCTCCCCGGCGGTCTTCTCGGCGGTGCTGGGCAAGGAACCCAGGCTGCGGCTTCCGGAGGCCACCCGTGAGCGGCTGCTCGCCTCGGCGCGGAGCTGGTACGAGACGGGCGCGGCCGAGGAGCTGCGGCGCAGGACGGACGCTACGGGTCCGGCCGTGACGGTCCGGGTTCAAGACGGCGCGTACGACTGGGTGGACCAGGTCTCGCTGGGCGGCCTCGTCGCGCGGGCTGGGCACGGCGCCATCCTGACCTCACTGGAGTGGGCCTTCCGCGTGCTGACCCCCGTGGACGAACTGGTCGCCCGCGCTGTCAGGCAGCCGCACCAGGATCATGTGGACTGGTCCACGGCCTGCTGGATCCTCACCCAGCGCCGCAGCTTCGAGACCTGGTCCGCCGTGGTGGCCCATCGTCACGACCCCGATCGGGCGCCTCGCCGGTTCGTGCTGGACTACCTGCGGACGCGGGGGTTCTTCGACACCAGCCCCTACTACGAGAAGAAGGCGAGCGCACTCCTGGCCGCCTGGGCGGCCGAGGAAACGGACGGCGAGATACTCGCGAAGGTGCTCGACGCCTTCACCGAGCACGACCATCCGGACCAGGAGGCCATCGGCCTTCGCCACGCCGGCCATCCCGACCCGCGCGTACGCCGCGAGGTGCCCTACGCCCTCTCCGTGGACCACGTTCCCCGCACACCCGCCGCCAGGGCCGCCCTGCTCGCCCTCATGCGGGACCCGGACCCCGGCGTGCGGCTCAGGGCGTGCACGGCGAGCATCCGGGACGATGACCTCCTCCCGGAGATCACCCGGGCGCTGCTGCTGCTCGCCGAGGGCCCGGACGCCGACCTGCGGGGTGCGGCCGCGGCGGCACTGGCCGGCTCCCCGGACCCCGCGCCCGCCGTCGCCGACGCCCTCGCGGCGTTGCTCGGCGACGACGACCAACTCGTACGTCTGGAGGCCGCCTACGGTCTCGCCCGGCGCCACGACCCGCGCACCGCCGAGGCGATCGAGCGGGTGGGCCCGCTCGGTGACGGCTTCGAGCACGACCATCGGGCCGACGAGCTCTGGCGGTGGAGGTGGCGGAGGGAGGACCCGGCCGGCACGTGACAACTGCCGCCG
Organism: Streptomyces sp. NPDC006385; assembly: GCF_040612485.1. Classification (NCBI taxonomy): domain Bacteria; kingdom Bacillati; phylum Actinomycetota; class Actinomycetes; order Kitasatosporales; family Streptomycetaceae; genus Streptomyces; species Streptomyces sp. NPDC006385. The sequence goes on along the minus strand of NZ_JBEXQG010000010.1, from coordinate 201,417 downwards.
AGCCGCACGGTTCCGACACGGAATACGACATTCCACAGCGGGGCGTCCGGCTCCCCGAACACTTCCTCCACAGGTTGGAGAAAGGGATGTCGGAACCCTCGACAACCTCATGGGCCACGCCCGATGCTTCCTGTCGACATGAACGGGTCAGGCCACGACGCCGGTTCGACGACGACCGGCCGTTGAGCGAAGCGGAGAAGTCATGATCCGACGCAGAACTCTGCTGGCGGCGACAGGCGGCGCCCTCATCGGCGGCGCCCTTGCGACGGGCACCGCGCACGCGGACGCGACGATCGCCGTCAACCCCGGCACGTCGTACGGCACCTGGGAGGGCTGGGGCACGTCCCTGGCCTGGTGGGCCAACGTCTTCGGCAACCGGAACGACTTCGCCGACCTCTTCTTCACCACCAACTCGGTGACCTACAACGGCACGACCCTGCCCGGTCTCGGCCTCAACATCGCCCGCTACAACCTCGGCGCGTGCAGTTGGAACAGCGTGGACGGCGAGTCGATGGTCGAGTCGCCCAACATCCCCGCCTTCAAGCAGATCGAGGGCTTCTGGCAGAACTGGAACAACGAGGACCCCACGTCCTCGGCCTGGGACTGGACGGCGGACGCCAACCAGCGCGCGATGCTCGTGAAGGCGACACAACGAGGGGCGACGACGGAACTCTTCGCCAACTCCCCCATGTGGTGGATGTGCAGCAACCACAACCCCTCGGGCGCGGCGAACGGCGGCAACAACCTCCAGACCTGGAACTACCGCCAGCACGCCTCCCACCTGGCGGCGACGGCCCTGTACGCGAGGAACAACTGGGGCGTGAACTTCGCGACGGTCGACCCCTTCAACGAGCCGGCGTCGACCTGGTGGACCGCCACCGGCACCCAGGAGGGCTGCCACATGGACCCGGCGGTCCAGGCGGCCGTACTCCCGTACATGCGCGGCGAGTTGGACAAGCGGGGCCTGACCGGCATCCGCATCGCGGCCTCCGACGAGACGAACTACGACACGGCCCGCTCGACCTGGGCGTCCTTCAACTCCTCCACCAAGGCGCTGGTCAGCCAGGTCAACGTGCACGGCTACCAGGGCTCGGGCGGCCGCCGCGACCTGCTCTACACGGACGTGGTGACCACGTCCCGCAAGAAGCTGTGGAACTCGGAGACGGGCGACAGCGACGGCACCGGCCTGACCATGGCCTCCAACCTCTGCTACGACTTCCGCTGGCTGCACCCGACCGCCTGGTGCTACTGGCAGGTCATGGACCCGTCGGCGGGCTGGGCGATGATCGCGTACGACGCGAACACGCTCCAGCCGACGACGATCCAGACCAAGTACTACGTGATGGCGCAGTTCAGCCGCCACATCCGCCCAGGGATGAGGATCCTCGACACGGGCGTGAGCTATGCGGCGGCGGCCTACGACGCGTCGGCGCGCCGCTTGGTGATCGTCGCGGTGAACACGTCCACGTCGGCCCAGACCCTCACCTTCGACCTGTCCCGTTTCTCGACGGTCTCCGGCGGCTCGGGCGGTCTGGTCCCGCGCTGGAACACGGTGACGACGGGCGGGGACCGGTACCGGGCGTACTCGAACACGTTCCTGAGCGGGAAGTCGGTGGCGGTGCCGTTCGCGGCGAAGGCGGTGCAGACGCTGCAGATCGACGGGGTGGTGATCTGAGGCGGGACACGGGTGACGTGACGCAACCCCCGGGCGTCACCGCAACGTCCTATGCCCCATGACGGGAGCAGCCGTAGAACCGGACGAGGACGAACACGGGCATGAGCGTGAGCATGAGCATGGCCATGGGCTTGTGCCTGGGCATGGACATGAACATGGGCATGGGCATGGGCATGGGCATGGGCACCGGTCCGGGCTCCGGGCTGCGCGCCGCCGCGGCCTGCTGGTTCCCGGTCTGGTGAACCTCGCCCTCGGGGTGCCCGCGATCATGCCGCTCTACGCGACGTACTGGCTCCTGACGAAGTACCTGCCCATGGACTGCCGGGACATCCGCGACATGGCCGGACCGGACGTGCGGAACTGCAACTTCCACACCCTCGACCACGCGGGCCCGATGATGTTCCTGCTGGCGCTGACGGGCGCGTTGCTGCTGGCACTGGTCCTGGCGGTGGACGTCCTGCGCCCACGCTCCCGCGACGACGACGGCCCGGGCAGATGGCTCGCGACGGCGGTGCTGATCCCGGTCCCGTTCCTGGTGCTGCTGTGCCTGGCGAAATCCTGAGAACACCGGCACACGCTCCCCGCCCACACTCCCCACCCACGCTCCACCGCCCCACGCTCGGCCGCCCACATCCCGCCCCCCCCATATCCCGCCCCCCACACTCCGTGATCCACCCTCCCCCCACCCACCTCGACCAGGCAATATCCGCCCCTTCTTCTCCCCACTGTTCTCTCCTTCGCAAGCAACGGGCAGTACGGTGTCCCCCATGCGCCCCGACACGCCTGCCGAAAACGTCGACCACACCGCCGAGGCGGCACGCCTGGAGCGAACCGCCGGCCTCTACCCCGAGGACGCCGAGGCCCTGCTCCTCCGGGCCGCGGCCCACCTGGAGCTGTCCGGCGACCGCCCCGCCGCGACAGCGCTCTACGACCGCCTGCTGTCGTCGTCGACGCCCCTGGAAAAGCCGCACCTGGTCCGAGCCCTGAAGGCATCGAACCTGTGGGAGTACGGCCACGAGGCGGAGGCGAGGGCGATCATCGACGGCGTCCGGGCCGCCTCCCCGAGGGACCCCGCACCATGGGTGATCGTCGCGGAGGCCCTGGAGTCGCACGACGAGCTGGAGGCGGCCCACGAGACCTTCACGGAGGGGACCCTCCGCCTCCTCACGGACGTCCCGGAGCCCCCGTACGCCACCCACCCGCTCCTCTTCGGCCGCCACCGGGTCCGCCGCATGCTGGGCGTGGCCCACGACGAGTGGGACGCCCTGGCGGACACCCTCCACTCGATGCCGGTCTCCCTGGACGAACTCCACGACCCCAAGCGCGTCTGGTCCCTGGGCTCGGACAACCCGGCGGAACTGGAGGCGGAGATCTCCCGCCTCCGCGCGGAACTGGGCGCGTACCGGGAGGCCCTGTCCCGGCCGTTCCCGGTGGCGGTCCTGCACTGGACGGCGGACGAGCTGACGGAGCTGGTGACCGCGTACCCGTCGCTCGCCATGGAGTACCCCTCCCATGAGCAGCACCTGGCGACGATAGAGGCGTCGCTACGGGAGCTGGCGTCCTCGGGCACGCCGAACCTGGGGGTCGTGACGGGGACGGTCCCGTCGTACGAGGCGTTCGCGGCTTCGGAGGGCACGTCCCCGGAGGACGCGACCCTGCTGCCGCAGTACGCGACGACGCTGGCGGCGAGGGGGCGGGCTGTGGTTTGGCCGCCTCAGCGGGGGGCGGGGTGCTGGTGCGGGTCGGGGCAGCCGTACGGCGACTGCCACGGGGCGGAGCCGCTGACGTGATGAGGACGCCGGTTGTCAGGTGATCAGTGATCCCCTGATCAGGTTCAGTGGACGCCGGCCAGCGGGTAACCGCCTGTGTCGAAGGTTTCCTGGCACACGGAGATCCCGAACGCGATTTCCAAGCCCTTGAGGAAGCGCTCCTGCCAGTCGGTTATCAGGCCTTCGTTCTCGAAGACCGGACGCCCGTCGACGTAGCGGACCTCGGGCCGGCACCGCGCTTCGTGCATGGCCCAGTTGAGGAAGGACATCTCCGGCGCGTGGTCGAAGTAGTGTCCGCCGTGCAGCTTCGTCTTCATGTCGAAGGAGCCGTAGATCTCACCGCTCCAGACCGGCCGCCCCTCTTCGAAGTAGACCATGCGGTACATGCCTCTTGCGGGGACGCGATAGAGGAGGACGACTCGACCGGCTCCCTGCGGTAACGCGAAGCCTTCGTGGAAGTGGACCAGAAAGTCGAAGCGCCCGGCGAGGAAGGACCAGCCGCCTTCCTCGCCGTAGACGGTCAGGTGAGGTTCGTCGGGTACGCGCGTACTGGGGTGGGTCCGCTCGTAGACGGCCTTGGCCTCAGCGCCCACCGGCTCGGGGATCTCCCAGGGAACGGCGCCGAAAACCACTGCCAGGTCCTGCGGAGCGACCCCTTCCGCGAACACGAGCCCCGCCTGGTCCCCCAGGACGGGGTCCCCGGACCAGCTCGACCAGCGGCGGCCGAGCCATGCGATTCCGTCGTTGACTGCCATGACCGGGGACCGTAACAGCAGTCACTGACAACGGAGTTCAACGCCCAACCATGCGGCCCCAACGCGCGCCATACTGTCACGCTCCCGCCCACCGGCTGGCCGCCGCTGAGCCAGCCCGGCGTGCCCCCGCCATGCGCTCGCGCCGTTGGAGCGCCTGCACCCCATGCCTCAAGCGCTCAGCATCGCGGTCTAAGGCCCCCCTCGAAGGAGCGACAGGGCCCCTGCCCTCACTCCCCACCCCGGACTACCCTCTGAAGCGTGTCCGAAGATGCCGAGTGGGAAGCGCCAGAGGGTTCTTGGGCTTCGTCCGCTGCCCGTCGCCGCAACATGCAAGCAATCCGCAGCCGCGACACGAAGCCCGAAAGGATGATCCGCCGCCTGGTGCATGCCCAAGGTCTGCGCTACCGCGTAGCCGCACGACCGCTACCAGGACTCCGCCGCACGGCCGACCTCGTATTCCGTCCGGTAAAGGTCGCCGTATTCATCGACGGGTGCTATTGGCACGGTTGCCCTGAGCATTACGTACCGCCGAGAACAAATTCGGGTTACTGGTCAGAGAAAGTTCTCCGCAACGTAGAACGGGATCGCGATACAGACAAGCAACTCAAGGAAGCCGGATGGCTCGTGCTCCGCTTCTGGGAGCACGAGCCTTCAGACACCTGCGCGGATAAAATCGCCGCGATGGTCATTGCGCGCCGCGCGAACCTTCGAAACACCTGAAACCGGAAGCGCCAATTGCCCAGAAGAAGGCTTTTCCGAATTATTGTCGCGATCCATGCCGTAATTTTGGAGGAGATCTTCACTCTGCTCTGGGCGGAGAACTGCTGCAATAGCCCGGCCAACAGCCTCAGCGACGGGGGGCGGGAAGGCGTTACCCACCTGACGATACTGAGCAGTCTTCTGACCCTGGAATTTCCATTTCGCAGGGAACCCTTGAATAATGGCGGCTTGGTCAACTGTCAGCATAGGCCCAAGATCACGAAAGAGATCCCTCTTGGGATCACATTTCTCAGGATCGTTCGCGACACCCATCGCGTTGACACCGAGATCCTCCCAAGCGCGCTTGGCCCTAGTCGGTCCCAGGTCTGCGCCACCATGCTTCTTCGACCCCCCAACGAGCGTCGGCGCAACACCCTTTCCCGCCTGCATAGCCTCCCGAACCTTGCCGCGCCAGGTATTGTAAATCTGCTCCCCCGTCCGCTCCCCAGGCGCCGCCGGCTTCCCCTCTTTATTCTTGTCCCAGAACGGCATGCAGCGGAGCTTCATACTTTCATCGAGCTGCATGACGGTTGCCCCTCCTCCCTTCAGGTAGGACGGCCACACAAAATCGACACCATTCTTTTCGAGGATATCTCTTCGAATTGCTACAAGGATGGCACGCGGGCGCAGTTGCGGCACACCGAAGTCACTCGCGTCGAGCCTGCGCCAGACACTCCGCATCTCGATATCCTGCTTCTCGGGGAGCCAGTGATCTTCGATATCCGGAACCGCGTACCCATAATTACGCAGGTCGTCTAGGATCCGCCTGCGATAATCAATGAACACCTCAGGCGGCTCAAGGATACCCCGGACGTTCTCAATCATTACAGCCTTAGGCTTCAGGGCTTCAATGATTTCGAGAGCGGCCGGAAAGAGATCTCGTTCATCATCCTCACCGAGCCTTTTTCCAGCCAGGGAGAAAGGGGGGCAGGGAACGCCGCCAGCCAACAGATCAAGATCGCCTTCGTTGAGTCCTAGGTCCGCGAAAACCTTAGAATCCAGGAATCTCTTCACATCCATCGGCTCAAGAGCGTCCGCGCGCTTCTTGTTCCATCCTGGCCAACCGCTGATGTTGGCTTTGAGAGTCGCCACCGCATGTCCGTCCCACTCAACGAGCGCCAGATGGTTGAATCCGGCTTCGTGCAAACCGACGGCTTGCCCGCCCGCCCCCGCACAGATCTCGATTGAGGTCAGCGGTGGGGTGAACTGCGGGCGCGGTCGGCCGCTGCGGCGCATGGCGCTCCTTCCTGGGTGGCTGAAAACTGGTGCAAGTTTGTCAGAAGCGCGCACCCCCGTGTGGCGCCTCTGTCAGACCAACAGTGTTTCACTGACCCAGCTTCCCAGGCGTACGAGGGTGCGCCGTTGACTAGAGCGTCAACGCTGGCCGTCCATATGCTGCAGCAGAGCCTCGATGTCGTTCGGCGCCAGCCCCGCAGCCACCGACGGCTCCTCCTGGAGATCGGCAAGCTGCCGCACGGTGGGATCGTCGAGGATCCTCCCCATGAACTCGATCTTCTGGTCGAGGCGGACCTTGACGACCTCGTCGATCGTGTTCCGAGCAGCCAGTACCGTAATCCTGGTTTCCGTGCCCGGCGCGAGACCGAGGCGGTGAATCCGGTCGACGCTCTGCAGATACCGGCCTGCCATAAAGTCACGGTCCACATACACAGCGTCATGGCATACGTGATGCAAGCTGATGCCTTCCCCCAGCGTGGCCGGGTTGGAGATCAGCACCAGGCAGCTGGGGTCCTCGCGGAACCGTCGCAGCTGTTCGTCCCGGTCGGGTGTGCCTCCGTAGACGACAGCAGGACTGAACTTCTTCAGCATCTGCTCCAGTGTGGTCAAGCTTCTGACGAAGGTCGTCCAGATCAGCGTCTTTCGACCCTTCGCCGCGTTCTCCGCGACGATCGCCACCGCTTCCTTGTACTTGGGTGACAGCTCGTAGTCCGGCAGGTTCTGCATGAGCGAGTACAGCGAGCTGTCTTCCGGCACATCGAGCGGCGGTAGCTGATAAGCCAGCGGCTCGTACCGACTCCCGCCTTCGAGCAACAGAGCTGGACTCGTCGCCGCCATGAGGAGGCGCAGGGCTGTCTTGCCGAGGGCACTTAGGTCATCCCGAGCACTCCCGTTGTTCATACCTCCCACGAGCGAGCGGTAGATCTCATGGTGGACGGGAGGCATGTCGACGTACCGCATCGCCAACCACACCGGGGGAAGGCCCAACTCCTGCTTCGTCGTCCTGGTGAACAGCGGACGGAGGACTGAGCTTGCATAGGCGAGATCTCCGCCGGCGACCGCCTGCACCACCGTGCGCTGGCCATGGCCCGGCCATACAAAACCGAGCAGGTTCTCCAAGTCCTTAGAGCCGTTCGGCGCCGGCGTCCCGGTGAGAATCATGCGCCGTTCAGCTAGGGGTCCCAGGGCCATGCATGCCGCACCGTACGTGCCGCGCGCTCCCAGCTTCATCCGGTGCGCCTCATCGAGGATGATCATGGAAGGCGCCGCCTTCAGCCAGCTGGCAAGCGTAGGGAGCGAACGGTCCAACCGCTCGTAGTTAACGATCAGCACCTCCGCCCACTGGTCCATTGAGCCGTCGAGGACATGCGTGCGCAGCGGATACCTGAAGCACACCGCCGTCTCATAACGCCATGACTCATACGCCGACTTGGGGCACACCACGAGAAGGCGGCTCACCTTGCCCTGAGTCTTCTGCGCCGCGTATACGGCGACGGCAACACGTGTTTTGCCAGCACCGGGGACGCTGAAGTTGGCACCGTGCTGGAGGGATAGCAGCTTCGCGATGTCCCGAAGCTGGAACTCGCTCAGTTCTGCGTCCCAGGTCTTCCCGAGCAGGTCAGTGATGTCATCGGCGACTACCTCCTCCTGAAGCTGCCCGCCGGCGAGCCGCTCCTTGACGGTGTTGGCGTCCCTGACCACTCCCGCCACGAGGTTGCCCAGCTCAGGGGCCCACTCGACGCCTTCCCGGTGCGGCCAGCCACGGAGGACGGTCAGGTCGGCGAGGAGTTCATCAAGGGCGACGGACGCGGCAAGCGGGCCTTGCTGACCGCCCGTACGGAAACGGGCGGCCATCTGGACGAGGTCCTGCTGGTACTTGTCGGTCGTCCTCAAGATGACGCGGGTGCGCGTCTCATCGAACCCCAAATACAGGGATGTTCCGGTCGCGCCGTCAGTCACTGGGAGCCCTCCGCGGCCGCGGCTTCCAGCAGCCACGCCACTCCATCACCGGGATTAGGGAGGCCACGTCCAGCCTGCTGCGCGAGCTTTCGGAGACTGCCCCTGAGCTTGAGGACTGCCTCGTCGAAGGCCTCTTCGTCCAGGCTGTGCGAGGAACGGGCTTGGACCAGATCCAGCACGCACTGGTCGATGCTCGCGCATGCCTCGGCAATGCGGGCCGGCGCCAGCTGCTTGCGCTTGCGCAGACGGGCACTGCGGCCGGCTGCCTCGATCGCATCATCGAAAGCCTTCTTGGCCTCGTCCAGCACGGCCTGCCCCTGCGCCTTGTCCCTGTCGAGCAGATCCGGCTTACCGCTCCGCACAGCGGCACTGGCGCGGAGAATCCGGTCGTTCAATGCTCGGGCTTCGGAGACGGCCGAGGAAGCCGCGGGAACCGTGAGATCGAGACCTGGAATCGCCACCGCGTCGGCCGACTCCGGAGTGTTGTCCCCGTCGGTCGACGAGGTCGGCAGGTTCCGCCCCAGCCCTTCTTTCAGGAAGGCCTCGTCGATGTGCCGTACGTCCGTTTTGGAGAAGTCGAGAAGGATCGCAGCCAGCCGCCACTCCTTGAGGACCTCCGCCTGGTCCCGGTCAACCGACTCCAGCTTCACATACAGGCGGTGCAACTCCTTGAGACGCTCCTGCGCCCCCTCGAAGTCAACCAGCCGCAGAGCTACACCCCCACCGCTCTTGCTGCGATCGATCAACTGCCGGATCGTGCTGAGGATCCACCGTTCCTGGTGGTACGTCTTCACCTGGATCCGGAAGTTCTTGGCGATCTGATCTGGAGTACGCCCAAGGGACGACTGCTCCTCCATCGCCAGCAGACGGTTGATGTACGAGTAGTCGCGGCGATGGTCCTTCCGCAACTGAAGCGACAACTCGACAGCATTGATGTCCGCCCAGGTAAACGACTCTGGGAGAACCCCCACCCGCATCGACTGAGCGCCGAGTTCCCGCAAGGCGACGGCTCGCGTGTTGCCGTTCACGAGGATGCCGTGGTGGGTCACGAGGCCCGGGTCGTTCTGGCCGAACTGCTTCAGACTCTCCTTGAGCTTGTCAAACTCCGGGTCGCGAAGGTTCGGGTCGGTGGGCGAACCCGGGATAAGGAACTTCAGGTAGTCCTGACTCTCAGCGCTCCACGGGTCTTCCTCAAGCGCGTCGTCGCGGGCCGCGTCATGGCTGCGCTGAGCGCGGATCCGGTGGGTACTCGGATTGAGGTACAGCCCAACGAGCGGAAGATCGATGACTTCGACGTGAGCCTGCTGCTCATTCCAATCGACCGTGACGGTCTCCCGCGTGCCGCCGGCGCTCTTGACCTCCTCGACCTTCTTCTTGATCAGTTCACTGAACTCGGCCGCTCGCGGCGGCGGCGGGAACTCCCGCAGCATCACGATCCCCGTTCTGCTCTAGTCGTCCATGTCATTGAGTGCCTCGGCCACAGCCGCACGCGACTGCGCCGGGAGTGCCCGGTAGATCCCCCATACCTTGTCGAGAGGGCTCAGCGAACGCTGGTCCGCGGCGATCCAGCCGGCGAAAATCCGGCGTTCCATGGGAGCAAGCGCCTCCACGAGCTCAAGCAGCGCTTCCAGGTCGACTTCCCGGTCCGCGCCACCACCAGCACCGCACCGCCTGCACTCCGTGACCAGCTGGTAGTCAGCCTCACCGCCAGGCAGCAGCACCTTGCGTCGGGCCACGTTCAGCTGAGACTGCTCGACGCCGTCGCCGTACTCCTCACCCGCCGCGATACCGCAGGACCTACAGAGGAAGTTGTCGCCCCGCATGACCTTTGCGCGCTGAGCCGCGGTGATGCTGCTCTTGTGCTTGGGAGCCTTGGCCTGGCCAGGGATCCAGACTTCGACCCCCTTCTTGACGTAGCGCTGCTCCTGCTGCTTGAGCGTGGGGTCGTCTCGGCTCGTCGCGATCTGCCAGCCATAGTCGCGGAGATCACGGAGACGCCTGTCGATCTGGGACAGGTTGGGGAAGGCCGCGCGGAGCCGCGCCTTAGTGAAGGTGTTCCCTTCACCTACCTCGGACTCCAGCCACAATGCTCCCCGCACCATGCTTCCCAGATTTTCATCGTGCCACGAGGGCAGCACCATTGAGCGCCTCCGGTCGGCTCACACAGCAACAGCGCGCTGACCCAGACGCGTTGCGCACAACACACACTCGGGTCCGCGGCCCCCGAATGCGGTTCGGCGGCTCATCCATATGACACCGCGACCTGAGCGAAAGTCGACCCAATCACCGACTTGCGCGCAGGTAGCAAGACTCACTGCCACACACTCGGAGACAATTGCGGCAATCAACTTGGCTGGGGAGGCTGACGGTATGGCCCGGCGCGGGGGCGGCAGCGGCAGAAGGCCGTGGCCGGACAAGACCATCAAGAGCGATATCTCCCCAGGTAGACGAGCGCTCGCCGAGGCTCTGCAGAGTCTCGCCCGTCTCCTGCGCAGCGAGGAGCGTAGCCAGGACAAAGGGGTATATACGCGGCCAACACAAGAAGAAGCCGCAGGGCGCATCAAAACGTCCAGCACTTCGCTTTCCAGGTTTCTCAGTGGCCATTACGTCCCTGATGTCAGTGTTGTGCGGAATCTTCACGCGGCTGCGGTTGATGACACTGACGGCCTTGTCGGCATCAGCTTCGGAGAGTTGGAGGTGATGCGCGAGACAGCTGAAGCAGAGCGACGCTGTCACCGGTGCGCCAACCTAGCCGACGAAGCCGCGTCACTGAGCACTGAGGCCGAGTCGCTCCGGCGGCAACTCAAGGTGTTGGAGAACGACAGGGCCGGCTTGCAAGCGCGTCTCGCGACGCTCACCCGCGCAACTCAGCTGCCGGTCCCCCGCCGACGGGGGGACCGGCAGCTGATGTCGAGAGACAAGACGGCTGCTCGGCAGGTAGCGGAGCAAGCACAAGACCTGCAACGCCAAGGAAGTCACGACAGCGAGGCGGTCCTCATCTTGCTGAGGCAGACCGCTATGGAGGTGCTTAGCCCGGCAGAAACGGCCATCACGCTGGGAGTCCTGCGTGAGCTCGATCAGCACCATCTCGCCGACAATCTGATTCACGTATACGCCCGGGACCAGCCTGACCAGAGCGTGATGAACGTCGCCTTGGCTCTGCATGAGTTGGGGCTGCCCGATGACGCCGGCGCGATACTGCGTGCTGCCGTGGGGTGACGTCGTCTCTGTAGTTGCATCAAAGGACTGACGAGAGCATCAAGATCAGTTAGCGAGTAGCTACACCGGTCTGCCAACGAAAGCGCATCGACGCGGAGTCCGGCGACCTTACGCGACTCGCCCATCTACGTTCCGTAGCCCTGCTGCGTCCCCGCTTCCACTCAGCCTGGCGAATCGTCGCCGTCGGCTTGGCTTCCGGACTGCATCAACAGGGTCTCGCCGGGATCGCGACCGTTGTTGATGATCCGGGGGTGGTGTCACCAGGTCCGGGAGTCCCGCCGGACCACTGATCTTGATCGAGGTGGGCGACGGCAGCACCCTCCCAACCGCCGCCCACCTCGCCGCCCACGTGCGTCTTCCCTGCGGCCTGCAGTTTGGGCTCGTCGATCCGAGGCGAACAGCCATCCAGAGGGGAGAACGCAGCTCGAACGGGCGGTGTTCCTCGCCGAGTTCGCCGCCCTGAGTGATCCCGCCTCGCGGGCCTACTACGACAAGAAGACCGCCCAAGGGAGGCATTACGCCCAAGTCCTCTGCCTCGAGGACGATGGGCCGACATCCTCTTCGCGATCCTCCGCGCCGGCACGTTCCACGAACCCCAGCCGCCGGCCGCAGTCACCTGACGAGCGGCTCCGCGAGGAGGACGACTCGATCAGCCTCGGGATCGTAGCCGAGCACCGGATGGCCATAGCGGCCCTCGGGATACATCAGCACCCGCTTGCCCAACCGTCGCCCGATCTCCCGCAAGAAGCCGCAAAACACATCAAGTCGGTCCTGCCCCTGCAACTCCCGCAGGTCGACATCGAAGTCGACTTCATCGTCGGCATGGAAACGGGAGATCGCCAGAACATCGGCAGCTGGCCAGACCCGCAGGTTCGGGCACTCGGCACCGGCCGGACGGGACAGCACAGCCTCCGCCCGAGGTACCGGAAGCACCGTCTCACCTTCGGAGTACTGGCACTGCCAGCCCTGTTCCGCGACGAGATCGAGGACCTCCTGCCAGTCCTCCCACGATACGCCAGGCACACGCACATCCGGCAGCGAGCCCATCAGGTCCGGGGCGAAGAAGCACTCCACGTCATCCCACAGCAGATCAGCCACGCCGCCATGCTGCCTGGCCCTCAGGCTCAACGCAGTCCTGTTTGCCTTGCCCAAAGCCATAGGGGCACCCCCTACCGAGGCGCCCTCTCGTCATCACGCCAGACATTCCGGAGGCGGCGCAGCACGGTGATGACCCTCTCCGCCTTCGCCGACAGCGCCGGAATCTGGTCGAGAACGTAGTTCAGGAGAGCGACGGCACCACGGAGCACGGCCATCACGCCGGCCGCCAGCATTCCCACGACAACCACCACGTCCATCATCGGTACCGCCAGACCTCCTACGTCGAGTCTTTGCCGGACGCCGCCGGACAAGGCCGACCGCGCATTTTTGCTGCGCCGACGGTACATTAGTTCGGGCCGTCACCGCTATGGGTTACAGTCGGCAGTCCAGCGAGGCACGCCGGACAGGAGGAAGTAATGACAGAGGAGCGCCCCGTGAGGCGGTCATCGAAGGTAAAGGTCGCCGAGTTCCTGGCAGGGCTCGGCGAGGACACGGTCTTCACCAAGTTCCAGCTGTTCGAAGGCGTGCCTGGCGTCGCTCAGGTAGACCGTCGAATGCGTGATCTGCGCGAGCTGGGCTGGCAGATCGACAACTACAAGACCGACCCCCGACTCCAGCCGGACCAGTACCGCCTTACTGCGATCGGAACCCGTATCGACCTGGGTGAACAGCCAAAGGAATCTCCCCGGCAGCGCATCCCTGCCGTCCGACGCCGAGAAGCTATCGAGCGAGCCGGCCGCCTCTGCCAGACGTGCGGCACACGGGCCGGCGAGCCCTATCCCGATAGCGATCAGACGGCAGTACTCACTGTTCGCCTCATCGATCCGGCCCCGCCCATAAATACCGAGCTCGCGAACCTCAGCGTGGAGTGCCAGCAATGCATGGCCGGGATCAAGGCTGGTGGATCAGCTTCGTCACCTAACCCGGATGACGTCCTGGCGCGGACGCTGAGCCTCAGCGGCCGCGAGGAGAGGCGACGGCTGTACCGGCTCATGCAGGCAGGCCGGCCAGAGCGAGACGAGGTTGACCTGATTTTCGCCGAATGGCTGCGGCTGGCACGCGAGGACCGAGTCGATGTCATGTTGAAGCTTGCGGGAGCGCTGATCGAGGAGGACTGATTCGCCTCTACCCCATCAGGCCGCCCGCCCGGAAGCCGCAGTGACGGAACCCGTCCGCCCCATCGCCACTCGACGGTGCGGAGGCGGACGAGTTCTCGTCAGGCAGCCGCCTCATTCTCGTAGCGCGACTGAGCACGATCGATGAACTCGTCCGGATCATGACCGTAAGCAGCCATCCAGTGGAGTAGGGCGGCGGTCGGCTGATCGCCGCCCCACTCCAGAACCACGTTCCGCGCCCGTACGACCGCCCATCTCCGCGCGCTGCGGGCGGCGGTCGGGGTGAGCTGGTGGGCGCCCTCGCTGCCTGCCGACCCGGAATTTCCTCAGCGCTAGAGGACAGTCGGTCCTCTGCTAGTTCTCCGGCACTTCCACGGCTCGCTGGATACCGAACTCGTATCCACCGAAACGGACATTACCGACCGTCAAGACCGCCCCAAGACAATGCGTTCAACACCCTTGGTTTCGCCGTGCGTTGCTAACGCGCCGCCAGGCGAATGATGGGCAGGGCGACGGCCTTCTGGAGCAAGGAGTGACCTCCAGGCGGGCCGAGGTGACCGGACTACGGCCCGTTCTGCGTCGACGTCCTCCCTGCTGCTCCCCCAAGGAATGTCTCGACCCGTCACATCGCGACGGTGTGTCAGGGCGGAGGCGGTCCTGGGTGTATCGGTCGGCGCGGGTGCGCTCGGGCCCGTGGATCGCGCTGCCCGGCGCATGGCCCCGGCGATGGTCGGCGTAGCCGATTGGGTGTCAGTTCCCCGGATGGCGGTCCCGATGAGCGGTGGGGGAGATGTCGGATTAGTCTCCCAAATGAGCGCTTAGTGGATCACTTATCGTGCGCTCTGACTCGACCCAAGGAGGAGAAATGCGCAAGCTTCAGAAGGCCGCTGTTGCGGCCGCAGTGATGGGTAGCCTCACCCTCATAGCCGCCGGCCCCGCCACCGCGCAGGGTGCAGTCGCGATGCATGGTGGGTGTAAGTCCCACGACTTGAACGTCGATGTGCTCGGCCAGGTTGGGCTGCTCAACGGTCTGCTGGGCAATGCGCTCAACGGCGAGGGCAATGCGGGCGGGCAAGTCACCGACTTCGGCTCCGACTGTAACCACCACGGCCATCACGGCCACCACTGAGCAACGGAGATCTCTTCACGTAGCTCATTGAAATGGGGCCTCGGCGCCTGGGCACATGCCCGGCACCGGGGCCCCGCCGCTGTGTGCGCCGCCCCACGACCAAAGTCGCGGCGGCATAGACCATCGGCCGACGACAACGTGTCCGGCTTCCCTTCAGAATGGCGCTGGTCGCGTGCGCCGGAGATCAGAAGCGTAGGTATGGGGGACACATGGGGGACGTGAGGAGTACGGGGGATCAATTGGAGAAGGGCCGTCGGGGCGTCGGTCGGAGTGAGCGTGGGCGTGAGCGTGACTCCACCTTGGTCGCGGAGTCGGCCTGGGTGCTAGTGCTCTTCTGGGTCGGGTGCGGGGTCTTGGTCGGCTGGTTGGCGCCCCTTCTCGCGGACTGGCTCGTCACGCTGCGCTGGGCGCCCTTGAAGGGGCCGGCCGAGTTGCTGAGCTCCGTCTCGGAGCCCGGGCGGACCATGGGTGCCGTTGCCGTGGGGGTGCTGCTGGGGCTGTTCGTGGGGTTCTTGGCCGTGCACGAGTCGCTGGGGGTCAGGCTCGGCGGCGACCGGGTCGTGCTCACCGTCAGGGACGCCTCGCAGGAGTTCGAGCGCCATGAGATCGCGCTGGCCGCGCGGGACGGCAAGCAGCTCGTGCTGCTCGGCCCGGACGGCATGGAAATCGCGCGCGAGGACTGTCATCTGACCTGGCGGCGGCTTGCCGACGCCTTCGCCGAGCACGGTTACCGCTGGGCGGACGAGGATCCGCACCGGGCGGAGTTCAGGCGCTGGGTTCCCGGTATGCCCGGCTTGCCCGAGGGGGCGGACGCGCTGCTGAAGGCTCGTGCGGTGGCACGGAAGAAGGGCGACGGCGCCGAGGACGCCCGGGAGCTGCGCGGGGAGCTGCTGCGGCTCGGCGTCGTCGTACGTGATGAGAAGCAGCGGCAGTACTGGCGTATGCCTCGGACTCCTTGATCGGCGAGATGTACGCCGAATGCCTGACGGCTTGTGGCGGCTGAGAGGATGGCGCGGACCGGAAGCGAATAAGGGGGATGAGCGTGATCGTGCTCGTCTTGGTCGGCGTCCTGCTGCTCGTCGTCGGAGGGTGCGTCTGTGTGGTGTGGGCGTCGCGGGGTGGGCCCCGGTGGGTGCGGGGCGTGGCGGCCGTGACGCTGGCGGTGAGTGAGATGGTGGGGAGTTCACGGCGCAAGGGGTGGGGGTCCGGTTCCGGTTCCGGCTCGAACTCTGGCTCCGACGACTGAAGTCGCAGGGCTGACGCGGGCCGCGCCGCTGGTGCCGTCGGTGGCGGCGCGGCCCGTGGCACGTCCACCCGTACGGGCGGTCGTGGGGGGCGGTCAGCCGGTCGTCTTCGTCGCGGGTGGCGCTGTCACCGTTCCCTCCCCCTTTGCCAGCAGCCACTCGTGGTGCAGGGCGCCCAGCGGGATCCTCTTCTGGAGGATGGGCGTGCCGAATATGGTCAGTTGGAGCTGGAGGGAGCCGGTCAGGTCCACGCCGCCGTAGAGGGCGTAGGTGCCTGTCGCCGTGCCGGTGCCGGTGCCGGTGCCGGTGGAGGAACCCTCGGCCGACGCGTCGGCGTGGGCGCGGATGTACGGGGCCAGGTCGGCGGTGACGCCTACGGTGCCGTAGAGGCCCACGGTGGCCTCGGCGCCCAGCGCGGCCTTGACGTCGCCGGCGGCCGTGACGCGGGCCTTCAGGGGCTCGCCCGTCATGTCGGACTCGCTGACCGGGGTCCAGCCCTTGGTCCAGGAGAAGGTGCCGCCGACGCGGAAGTCACCCTTGAGGTCCTGCTCCACGTCGACGGTGACCCGGCCGTCCGCGGTCACCTGGATGTAGCAGGTCAGGTCGAGATTGACGACGACAGGGATCGGGCCGACCTGGATCACCGGGTCGGCGTGCAGTTCCGCGAAGGGGATGCGCAGGGGCCGCCCCTCCGTCGACCCCGCCGCGCGGCCCTTCAGGGACCACTGGGACGCCCAGTCCCCGGTCAGGCCCAGGAAGGCTCCGCCGGGCGAGGCACCCGCGCCCGCGCCCCGGCCCGTGCCCGCGCCCGCGCCCGTGCCCGTGCCCGTGCCGGAGCCGTCGTACGCGAACGCCACCTCGGGGGCGAGCTGGACGAAGCCCTTGACGGATGCCGCCGCCGACGCCGGGGCGCCCTCGGCCGTGGCGACCGCCGCGCCCACGTCGATACGCAGGCTGCCCAGCGGGAGTTTCGCGCCCTCGGGGCCGAAGTGGAGGTCGCCGGTCTTCGCCCAGGAGACCTTGACGCCCTGGAGGAGCGGGTCGACCTCGATGGCCGACGGGTCGACCGGGACGGTGCCGTCGGCCTTGCCCTCGCCGAGGACGGAGTTGAGCTTCGCCGGTTCCGTCTCGACTGTCGTGGCGCCGTCCTCCGAGGTGCCCACGACCTCCGTGACCTCGGCCAGCACTCCGTCGGGGGCGCCCGGGGCGGGGGCACTGGCGATGATGTCGCCGACGGAGACCGGGGGTTGGGTGGAGGGGGTGGAGGCAGCGGAGGGGGTGGCGGGGGAACTGGCCTGCGCGTCTGCCGAACCAGGCGGGGAACCGGGAGTTGAACCGGGAGTTGAACCGGGAGTTGAACCGGACGACGGTCCGGTGGTCGGTTTCGCTGCGGACCTCGCCGCGATCACCGCCCGTCCGCTCGCCCTGTCGTACGAGGCGACCTTGAGGGAGGACCTCCTCGCCATGCCTGCCTCGCCTGCCTCGCCTGCGTCGGCCACGGCGGTGGGGGTGGCCGTACCTGACGGGGCCGGCACGACGGCGAGTTGCTCCTGGACGGCGGCGGCCCCGGGGCTCTCGTCCGCCGTCGTGGGCGCCGTTTCGGTGGTGCTCGGGGAGGTGGTGGAGCAGCCGGCGGTGAGCAGGGCCGCGATGGTGACCGCCGTCAGTAAGGCATGTCTCTTGAGCCTGGGTCTGTGCACGCGTGTTCCTCGGGAGCGGTGTATGGGGGTGCGCTTCGGGAGGTGACCGGTGGGAGGGCATGACTGTTCCGGCGCTGTGCGCAGACGGCCCGACGGCCCCGACGGTCCAGAAGGCCCAGAAGGCCCGACGGCCCGACGGCCCGACGGCCCGACGGCCCAGACGGTGGTTACCCCCCAGTAGTCATGCATGAGCATGCCAGCAGCGCGGGCACGGCATCCGCTTTCTTCCCTCGCCACCTCTATGACGTGAGTCACACATTCGACACTCCGCGCACACAAACGGCTTGTTCCGCGAAACCGGCTCGCCCTAGGGTGAGTTGACTCGAAGAGACGTTCCCCGGAAACACGCCGCAGAGTAGGAGCGTCCACCTCGCCGAGAGGCTCACCGAGGTGCGGGAGGGGCGGCAACTGTCTTTGTCGACCCCTCATGTCGGAGGCTCCTCCATGAACGTCGGTACGAACGTGGGCATCGGCCTGCCCATCGGCGACCCCACCACCCTGCTCACCTGGGCCCGGCGCGCCGACGCCGGTCCCTTCAGCACGCTCGGTCTGCTCGACCGGCTCGTCTACGACAACCCCGAGCCGCTGGTCGCCCTGGCCGTCCTCGCGGGCGCCACCGCACGCGTCCGCGTCCAGACCGAGGTGCTGCTCGCCCCGTTGCGCGACACCGCCCTGCTGGCCAAGCAGGCCGCCACCCTGGACCGGATGACCGGGGGCCGCCTCGTTCTCGGCCTGGGCATCGGCGGCCGGGACGACGACCATCAGGTGACGGGTGTCGACCTTCGCACCCGGGGCCGCCGCCTCGATGAGCAGATGGCGACCATGTGCCGTCTGTGGTGGGGCGATCCGTACGGCGACGGCGTCGGCCCGATCGGTCCGGCGCCCGCCCGGCCCGGCGGCCCGCAGGTGCTGTTCGGCGGCTTCAAGCCCGCCGCGCTCGAACGCGTCGCGCGCTGGGGCGACGGCTTCCTCGCGGCCGCGGCGCCCTCCTGGGCGGGTGGACTGTTCGACACCGTCCGGGGGTTCTGGAAGGAGTACGGCCGCGAGGGCGAGCCCCGCCTCGTGGCCCAGGTGAACGTGGCGCTGGGCCCGCCGGACGTGCTCGACGACGCGCGCGCCCGGATGCACGCGTACTACGCCTTCACCGGCATGGCCGACCGTATGGTCGCCGGCCTGCTCACCACACCCGCCGAGATCCGCGCCGCGGTCACCGCCTTCGCCGACCTGGGCGCCGACGAGGTGATGCTCTACTGCTACGGACTCGACCCGGACCAGGTGGACCGCCTGGCCGACGTGCTGTGACGCCGCTGCCTCTGACCGACGCCGCGTCCTGGGGGACTTGGCACACCCGTCCGTGCCACCTGGAGGCCACGTGTTCCTGCTGATCCTGCTGTTCGTCATGGTCGCGGTGATCATCGCGGTCGCTCTCTGCGGCCACGGCGCCCGTACCCTGTCCGAACGGGGCGTACAGCGCACCGGCACCCCCGGCGTTCTGCGCGGGCTCGCGGCGCTCGCGGGCGCCGGCGCGTGCGCCCTGTACGCGTGGGGACTGCTCGGCGTCGCCGGCGCGGTCATGACGGCGGAGGACGGCGGCACCGACTCGGCCCCGGCCCGGTCCTGCCGTACGCCGGGCTGGGGGGAGCGGCACCAGCAGGGCATCGAGATCGTCGACCACGCGGTCTCGTACATCCCGCTCGGGTTCGTGTGCGAGACGAGCGACGGCGGCAGTTACCACACCGGTGACGTGCCCGGGTACGTCAATCCGGGCGTGCTGGGCCTCGCCCTCGCGGCCGCGGGGTGCGCCATCGGCGCGGGGTACGTCTCGGAGCTGCGTGCGCGGGCGGAGGTGCGGAAGAGGGAGGACCGGCAAGGGGGTTGAGGGGGTTCCTGACCGGCGCGGACTCACGCTCCGCCGGCCGCGGGCCTCCTCAATCGGCCGCGCACTCCCCCTCCTCCCGCCACAGGCTCCTCCGCCGCCCGCGGACTCCCCCTTCGCCGGCCGCGGGCTCCCCCTCGGTCGGCCAAGGACTCCGCACCCGCCGTCACTGCGCCGGTGCCAGCTCCGCTCGGCCGAACAACAGGGCGTATCCGGGCGGGAGTTCGCGCAGGATGCGGTCGGAGAGGTCGTCGCCGACGAGGTTCGGCAGGACGCTCAGGACCGAGCTGACGTCCCAGCGGGCGGTGGCCGGTGTGGCGCCCTCGATACGGGCGGCGATCGAGTCGACGAACTCCGCCGCGGTGAGGGGGCGCGTGGCGGGGATCTGGGACGCGATCACTCTGGCCGCCTCCTCCGGCAGGGCGTTGGCCAGCTCGACGCGTTCGTCGCCGATCACATGGCCGCCGAGGGCGGACAGGACGATGCGGGTGACGCGCTCGGCCTCCGCCGTCGTCGGGTACTGCCCGGACTGCCGTACCTCCTCGATCAGCTCGGACCATCGGGGCCGGTCCCCGATCCGGGCCCGCGTCGGGGCGGTCGGGAGCGTCGGGGTCGGCGGGGTCGTCGGGGCCGGCACCGTCGTCATGGTCATCGTGCGGGGTCCTCCTCCGGTTGCGCGCTGGGGTGTGCCGCGTCCCGCAGGCCGTGGCACCCGCCTGCGGGACGCTTTTCGTGCGGTGGGTCGGATCAGGTGGCGAGCTGCTTGCGGTCGCCGCCCGTGATCTGGATGCGGCGCGGCTTGGCCTCCTCGGCCACGGGGATGCGCAGGGTCAGTACGCCGGCTTCGTACGAGGCGTCGACGCGGTTCGTGTCGAGCGTGTCGCCGAGGAAAAGCTGGCGGGTGAAGGAGCCCGCGGGGCGCTCGGCGACGATCAGCTCCGCGTCCTCCGGAGCGGGGGTGCGGCGCTCGGCGCGAACGTTCAGCACGTTGCGTTCCACGTCGAGTTCGATCGTCTCGGGGTCGATGCCGGGCAGGTCGAAGTGGATGACGAAGTCGTCCCCGGAACGGTAGGCGTCCATCGGCATGGCTGCCGGGCGGGTGGCGCCGAAGACCTGCTGCGCGAGTCGGTCGAACTCGCGGAAGGGGTCGGTACGCATGAGCATCACAGGTCACTCCTTTCCTGAGCCGCTGTCGTGCGATGCCCTTGACGACTTCTTATATAACTCGGAGCCGAAAACCTGACAAGCCCCGACTCAGGTTCGCCGGGTCGCACTCCCCGTCGGCCGGAAAGGTGGGCGCCTGGCCGGCCGGGTCCGGCACCGGCTACGACCGCTGGTGGCTCAGCACATTCACCACCCGCCCACTCGGATCCCGTACGAAGAACCGCCGCACGCCCCACTCCTCGTCCCGGAGCTCCCGTACGACCTCGGCTCCGGACGCCACCACCTGCGCGTACACGGCGTCCACGTCCTCGACCTCCACGCTGAGGTCGGGGACGACGGGGCCGGTGCGTTCCTCGGTGAAGAAGCTGATCTGGGCCGTCGGGTTGGCCGGGGACGCCAGGGTCGCCATCCAGCCCATGTGCATCACCTCCTCGAAGCCGAGCAGGCCGTAGAAGTCCCGGCTCGTCTCCATCTGTTCCTCGGACGCGACCTGGATGTTGGGGACGATTCTGCGGATGGTCATCGGATCGGACACTGCTCCTCATCGGTGTCTTCGACGTCTCGACCGCCTGTCTCGGCCTCATCGGCGCATCGGCGCATCGGCGTCATTCGGCCTCACGGCGCCACGGTGCCACGGCCTCACGGCGTCACGGCCTCACGGCGCCACGGCGTCATCGGCCTTGTTCGGCCGCATCGGCATCTCGATCGCCTGGGTCGGCGTCGGTTTTCTGTTATCGCCCCCAGTCTTCCCACGTCTCCTCACCGTCCCCAGCCGCAGGCACGCGAGGAATTGACGACGTGACACGACAGATCAGCCGCCGGAGCATGCTCAAGGCCGCGGGCGCGGCAGCCGGAGCCGTCGGTATCGGTACGGCCGTGACGCCCGCCCCCGCCATGGCGGCCGGCACCTACGCGCACCCCGGCCTCCTGCACACCCGCGCCGACCTGGACCGGATGGCCGCCAAGGTGAAGGCCGGCGCCGCCCCCTACACGGCCGGGTTCGCCAAGCTGACCGCCAACCGGCACGCGCAGAGCGGCTGGGCACCCAACCCGCAGGCGGTCGTGTACCGGGGAGCGGGCTCGCCGCAGAACTACCAGATCCTCTACAACGACGTCCACGCCGCCTACCAGAACGCCCTGCGTCACCACGTCAGCAGCGACAGCGCCCACGCCGACACCGCCGTGGCGATCCTCAACGCCTGGTCGGGCAAGCTGACCAGGCTGGAGGGCAGCGCCGACCGCTTCCTGGCCGCCGGGCTGTACGGCTACCAGATCGCCAACGCCGCCGAACTCGTCCGCGACCACCCCGACTTCGAGCTCGACCGGTTCCAGGAGATGCTGACCACCGTCTTCGCCCCGCTCAGCGACGACTTCCTGGTCAGACACAACGGCGCCGTCGTCAGCAACTACTGGACCAACTGGGACCTCACCGCCATGTGCTGCGTCCTGGCCACCGGCATCTTCTGCGACGACAGGGCCCAGGTCGCCCGCGCCGTCGAGTACTTCAAGCACGGTGAGGGCCTCGGCTCCATCAAGAACGCCATCCCCCGGGTGCACGACGACGGACTCGCCGAGTGGCTGGAGGCCGGCCGCGACCAGGGGCACGCCCTGCTCGGCGTCGGCCTGATGGGCACCTTCTGCGAGATGGCCTGGAACCAGGGCGTCGACCTGTACGGCTACGACGACAGCCGCTTCCTCAAGGGCGCCCAGTACGTGGCCAAGTGGGCTCTGGGCGGTGAGGTGCCGTTCACCGCGAACACCCGCAGGAAGGGCGCGGTGAACGGCTGGTCGGGGTCGGAGTCCGTGACGGAGGCCGCGCCCGTGGACCCGGCGATGACCCGCCCGATCTGGGCGATGATCGCCAACCACTACACCAAGCGCCGGGGCCTGCCGGCGTCGTACGTCACGCGGATCGCCGCGAAGTCCGCCCCGGAGGGCGGCGGCGGGGACTACGGGCCCAACAGCGGCGGCTACGACCAACTGGGCTTCGGCACGCTGGCGTTCACGCGCGACAAGGCGCAGGGGGCGGGCGGCACGGGTGGTGCGGGCGGTGCGGCGAGTCCGTCGGCTTCGGCGGGGGCGGCCGCGTCGGCCGGTGCCGGTGCCGGTGCGGGGGCGGGGTCGGCATCGGGGTCCGGGTCGGGGTCGGACACGCGGCCTCAGACCGGGGCCACGGGCTCGCCCTCCGGGTCCGCCTCCTCCGCCGCCGACGGCGACCTCGCCGCCACCGGCTCGAACGACATCATCGGCTGGACCGCCGCCACCGGCATCACCGCCCTGGCCGGCGGGCTGCTCCTGCTGCGCCGCCGGGACCGGGTGCGGCGCGAGTCCGAGTAGCGCCGGTCGAGTCCTGGAGGGCACCCACGGGGCGCCACAAACTCCGGTCCCGGCTCTTTACCGGGGGAGAGCCGGGACCGGTCCGGTCCCTACGCCCCGGTGGCCCCGGTGGCCCCAGCGGCTCCATTCGCTCCAGTGGGCCCGGCAGCTCCAGCGGCTCCAGCGGCTCCATTGGCTCCAGCCGCCCCGGAAGCCCCCGCCGCCCGCGCCCCCGCCCGAGCCGGCTTCGCGACCGCCGTGAGCGGGCGGGCGATGTCCTCCAGTGACCGGCGTTCCGCGCGGACCGCCAGGAAGGCCGCCACCAGGCCCGCCAGGCACATCAGGGCCGCGCCGATCTGGAAGGCGAGGACCGTGTCGCCGACCTTGCCCGTCTCGGTGAGGTCGGCGAACAGCAGCGGACCGCTGATACCGCCGGCGGCGGTGCCGAGGGCGTAGAAGAAGGCGATGGACATCGCGCGGGTCTCCATCGGGAAGACCTCGGACACCGTGAGGTAGGCGCTCGACGCGCCGGCCGACGCGAAGAACAGGACCGCGCACCAGCAGGCCGTCAGCGTGGCCGCGCCGAGTGCGCCCCGGTCGAACAGCCAGGCCGTGCCGAACAGCAGCAGGCCCGAGAGCAGGTACGTCGACGAGATCATGGCCCGGCGCCCGACGGTGTCGAACAACTTGCCTAGCAGCAGCGGGCCCAGGAAGTTGCCGACCGCGATGACCGCGAAGTAGTAACCGGTGTTGCCGCTGGGGACGTCGAAGAACTGGGTCAGGATCGCGCCGAACCCGAAGGTGATGGCGTTGTAGAGGAACGCCTGGCCGATGAAGAGGGCGAAGCCGAGGGTGGCCCGCTGGCGGTACTTCGAGAAGACCGTGCGGCCGATCTCCAGGAACGTCACGCTCCGGCGCTGGTGGATGGTGATCTCGCCCTCGGGGCGCGGCAGCGGCTCGCCCCGCTCCGCCGCCACCCGCCGCTCGATGGCGGACACGATCCGTTCCGCCTCGCCGTCGCGTCCGTGGATCATCAGCCAGCGCGGGCTCTCCGGGACGTGCCGCCGCACCAGCAGGATCACCAGGGCGAGGACGGCGCCGAGCGCGAACGTCAGCCGCCAGCCGACGTCCGCGGGCAGGATCGCGGTGTTCAGCGCGACGATCGACAGCAGCGAGCCGCCGACCGCGCCCAGCCAGAAGCTGCCGTTGATCATCAGGTCGACGCGGCCGCGGTACTCCGCCGGGATCAGCTCGTCGATCGCGGAGTTGATCGCCGCGTACTCGCCGCCGATGCCGAATCCGGTCAGGAACCGGAACAGGAAGAACCACCAGGTGTCGAAGGAGACGGCGGTCAGGGCCGTCGCTCCCAGATAGACCGCCAGCGTGATCATGAACAGCTTCTTGCGGCCCCATCTGTCGGTCAGACGGCCCCAGAACAGCGCGCCCAGACAGGCACCGGCCACGTACAGCGCGGCGGCCAGACCGGTGACCTGGCCGGAGGTGATCGGCAGTCCGCTGCCGGGCTCGGAGAGCCGCGGGGCGATGTTGCCGACGACCGTGACCTCCAGGCCGTCGAGGATCCACACGGTGCCGAGACCGATCACGATCGTCCAGTGCCAGCGCGACCACGGCAGGCGGTCGAGCCGGGCGGGGATGTCGGTGGTCACGGTGCGGCCGGTCTCGGCCTGCGCGGTGGCCATGGGCTCCCTCCTCATCGAGCTCCTCGTCGAGCTCGTCATCGCTCGTCATCGGGCTCCTCGTCGAGCGGAAACCCGGTTCGGGTGCCCTGAGGAGGGCGGTCCTACGCCCCCAGCGCGCGCGACACCGTGTAGATCAGCAGCCCGGCCAGCGAGCCCACCACCGTGCCGTTGATCCGGATGAACTGAAGGTCGCGCCCGATGTGCGCCTCGATCTTCTTCGTCGTGTGCTCGGCGTCCCAGCTCGCCACGGTGTCCGTGATCAGGGAGGTGATCTCCTGACGGTACGTCGTCACGACGTGCACCGCCGCGTCCTCGACCCAGCGGTCCACCTTGTTCTGCATCGAGGGCTCGGCGGCCATCCGGGCGCCCAGGGAGAGCAGGGAGGACCGCACCCGCAGGCGCAGCTCACTGCGCTCGTCCTCGGCGGCCGACACGATCATGGCGCGGACGGCCGTCCAGGCGGACGCGATCAGGTCCTGGACCTCGCCGCGGGCCAGCACCTCGCCCTTCCAGCGCTCCACACGCGCGCGGGTGTCGGTGTCGGACTGGAGGTCGGAGGCGAAGTCGATGAGGAACCGGTCGAGGGCGCCGCGCGCCGGGTGGGAGGGCATGTCGCGCATCTCGGCGCAGAAGCGGAGCAGTTCCTTGTAGACGCGCTCGCCGACCTTCCTGTCGACGAACTTCGGCGTCCAGCCGGGCGCGCCGCCCTGCACGGCGTCCATGACGTCGTCGCCGTGCAGCACCAGCCAGTCGTGCGCCCTCGTCACGACCAGGTCGACGGCCCGTTTGTGGGCGCCGTCGGCGACGATCCCCTCCAGCATCTTGCCGACGCCGGGCGCGATCTCGCGGGCGTCGGCACGGCGGGTGATCGCCTCGCCGACCACCGCCTGGACGTCGGAGTCGCGCAGGACCCGCAGGGCGCCCCTGAGCGCGGTCGCCAGCTCGGCCGTCACCCGGTCCGCGTGCTCCGGTTCGGCGAGCCAGGCACCGAGCCTGCTGCCGATGCCGACGGCGCGCAGGCGCTGTCGTACGACGTCCTCGGAGAGGAAGTTCTCCCCGACGAACTCCCCCAGCGAGACTCCCAGCTGGTCCTTCTTGTTGGGGATGATCGCGGTGTGCGGGATCGGGATGCCGAGCGGGTGGCGGAACAGGGCCGTGACCGCGAACCAGTCGGCCAGCGCGCCGACCATGCCTGCCTCGGCGGCCGCGGCGACATAGCCCGCCCAGGCGCCGGCGCCCTCGTGCGACGCCCACTTGGCGAGGACGTACACCAGCGCCACGAACACCAGCATGCCGGTCGCGGTGATCTTCATCCGGCGCACCCCGCGCCGCTTCTCCTCGTCAGCCGCGGTGAACGTCGTCATCGCACGTACGGCCGAGGCGGGGACGCGCCGGTTACCGGCCGCGTCCAGCCGGGCATGCTGCTCTACGTCACGCGTTCCCGTTTCATCCGGATTCGTACGTTCCATCCGCTCCACCCGTCCAGTGATCCCCCGCACACATTGTCCCTTCCTGACGTACTCCCGGAACGAACCAAGAGTTCCCGGCGTCTGTTCGGTGGGGGGAGGTCGATGGCGAACTCCAGATGAAGTCCGGCGGCCCAATGGGGGGTCCGTGCAACTCCCCTCCGCCTTATGACGCATCATGAGGTGATCACATCGGAGCCTCGGGCTCCCATCCGCCCGAGGAGACATGCACCGCATGACCAAGCGTCACGGTTATGCCCTGCTTTCCGCGATCATCGCGTTGATCGTGGCGGTTTCGGCCGCCATCTATGTCGGAGTCGCCTCCGGCGACGGCAGCACCACCGGCAAGAACATCCCCACCAACGACAGCGGCCCGCGCAACCGCGTCGCCCCCGCCTCCACCGGCATCTGGGTCGGCGCCTGGTCCGCCTCCCCGGTCGGCGCCGAGCCCGGCACCGAGGTCGAGGGCCTGGCCGGCCGCTCGGTACGCAACGTCGTGCACACCAGCGTCGGCGGTACGAGTGCCCGGATCACGCTGTCCAACCTGTACGGCCAGTCGGCGCTGACGATCACGCACGCGTCGATCGCCCTCGCCGCCGGTCCCCAGACCGCGGCGGCGATCGAGGACACCATGCGCAGGCTGACCTTCGGCGGCAACACCACGGTCGTCATCCCGCCCGGCCAGCAGGTGCTGAGCGACGCCGTGCGCCTCGCCATCCCGGCGGGGGCCGACGTCCTGGTCACCACCTACTCCCCCACCCCGTCCGGCCCGGTGACCTTCCACCCGCACGCCCGCCAGACCAGCTACGTCGCCGAGGGCGACCTCACCGAGGACGCGACCGGCCTGGCGTACACCGGGCAGGTCGGATCCTGGCGGTACCTGACCGCGCTGGACGTCCTCAGCAACGAGTCCGACGGCACCGTCGTGGTCTTCGGCGACTCGCTGACCGACGGCATCACGTCCACCCCGAACGCCAACCGCCGCTGGACGGACTTCCTCTCGCGCCGACTGCGCGCGGCGGTCGCGGCGGGCCAGGACGTGCCGCGCTACAGCGTGGTCAACGAGGGCATCAGCGGCAACCAGATCCTCGCCAGCGGCTCCGGGCGCCCCGCGGACAACCAGGCCGGCGTCGACCGCTTCCACCGCGACGTCCTCTCCCGTACGAACGTCAAGGTCGTCGTCATCGACCTCGGCGTTAACGACATCCTGCGCAACCCGAACCTCGCCGACCCGAACCGCATCCTCGACGGCCTGCGCACCCTGGTCCGCCAGGCCCACGCCCGCGGCCTGAAGGTCATCGGCGCGACCCTGATGCCCTTCCAGGGCCACCGCGGCTACACCGACGCCCGCGAGAACGTACGCCAGCGGATCAACGCCGAGATCCGCGCCGGCAAGGTCTTTGACGCGGTCGTCGACTTCGACGCGGCGGTCCGAGACCCGTACAACCCCCGCAGGTTCCGCCCCGACTACGACTCCGGCGACCACCTCCACCCGAGCGACAAGGGCTACGAACGCATGGCGGAGACCTTCGACCTGAACGACCTGAAGGGCGCGGCCCCGGCGGAGCTGTAGGCGCGCAGGCGGCACCCCGTAGCGCCGGGCTGCGCGACGCCCCCCGCCTCAGCAGCAACGCCGGGCACCCCGCAGCCAACGCCGGCTCAGTCCAGCTCCCGCCGCTGCGCCTTCCGCTCCAGCTTCTCCCGCCGCCGCTCCTCCCGAAGCTCCAGCCGCTGCGCCCGCGTCAGCTTCCGTTCCACCCCGACGCCGCCCCAGAAGGCGAACCCGGTCACGATCACCCGAGGCGCCCCGGGATCCCCCGGCACCCCCTCCTCACGGTGCTCGAAACCGCCCATGATCCCGACCCCGCGCACCACGACCTCGACGCCGGGCGGCACGATCACCTGCGCCCCACCCATGATCACGACACAGTTGATCTGGATCTCCCGGTCCGCGAAGTCCGCCTCCCGCAGATCGATCTCACCGCCACCCCAGAAGCTGAAGCAGGTGAACCGCTTCGGCGCCGTCCACCGCCCCTTGCGCTGGAACCCGGACATCACGGCGACGCCCCACGTCGACGACCCCTCGCCGCCGACGATCCGCTCCGCCCAAGTCCCGTCCTCGGCCCCGGCTCGCTTGACCATGTCGGCCTTCGGAACGGCCACCGCACCGACCGGCAGATCCCGGGTGATCGGCGCCAGCTCCCCGTACGTACGCGCCTGGTACGTGGCGTCCAGGCGCTCCTCGAACTCCTCCATGTCGAGACGCCCCTCCGCGAGGGCGTCCCGCAGGACCTCGGCGACTCGTTCACGATCTGCGTCGGAGGCACGAAGCTCCGCGGCATCGTCGGTCATGTACAGCAGCCTACGAGCAACCCCGCACGGCGGCTACGAGATCGCTCGCTCCGCCTGCTCGGGCGGGGGTTTGGGGGTGTCCCCCAATGAATGCAGCATCTTCGCGATCACCGCCTCGATGTCCGGCTCCCGCACCGACAGGTCCACCAGCGGATACTCCGCCGCGACCCGCGCCACCAGCGCCGCCGCCGACTCGTCCGCCGGAAACGCCAGCCACTGCCGCGGCCCCTCCACCTTCACCACCCGCGCGGGCGCCGCCTCGATCGGCGGGAGCTCGCGCTCCAGGTCGACCACCAGGATCCGCTCGCTCTCCCCCACCTCGTGCAGTCCGGCGAGCGGACCGTCGTACATCAACCGCCCGTGGTCGATGACCATCACCCGCTTGCACAACTGCTCGATGTCCTGGAGGTCGTGCGTGGTCAGCAGCACCGTCGTGCCACGCTCGGCGTTCACCTCCCGCAGGAACTCCCGCACCTTCGCCTTGGAGATCACGTCGAGCCCGATCGTCGGCTCGTCCAGGTAGAGCACGTCCGGATCGTGCAGCAGCGCCGCCGCGATGTCGCCGCGCATCCGCTGACCGAGGGAGAGCTGACGCACCGGGACGTCCAACAGCGCGCCGAGGTCGAGGAGTTCGACGAGACGGTCGAGGTTCTCGCGGTAACGGGCGTCCGGGATGCGGTACATGCGGTGCATCAGCTTGTACGAGTCGATCAGCGGCAGGTCCCACCACAGCGTCGTACGCTGCCCGAACACCACGCCGATACGGTGCGCCAGCCGGGTCCGCTCACGGGACGGGTCGATCCCGGCGACGCGGAGCCGGCCGCCGCTCGGCGTGAGGATGCCGGTCAGCATCTTGATCGTCGTCGACTTGCCGGCGCCGTTCGGGCCGATGTAGCCCACCATCTCACCGCGCCCCACGGTGAAGGAGATCGAGTCGACGGCCCGTACCTGCCGCCGCTCCCGCTTGAGGAAGCCGGTCTTGCGGCGTACGTCGAAGACCTTCTCCACACGGTCGAGTTCAATGAAAGGGTCCATGACAGGGTCCATGCAAGGCTCCGTGACAGCGTCCATCGACTGCTCGCTAACTCCCCGTACTCCGATATGACCTCAGCCCCGACCGCCACGCCAGACCGGCCAGCGCACAGCACCCGGCCGCCACCAGCGGCGACGCGAAGGCCGTCCACCCGGGCAGGCCGATCGGGTACGGCCGCCCCAACAGGTGGGCGGCGGGCACCCAGTTGACGAAGGCGAGCGGCAGCATGAAGGTCACGCCGCGCACCAGGTCGTTGCCGAACACGGTCGGCGGATACTGCAGCAGGGTGTTACCGCCGTACGTGAACGCGTTCTGCACCTCGGCGGCGTCCTGCGCCAGGATCTGGAAGGCCGCGCCCGCCACGAAGAACGCCGAGAAGATCACCGCACCGCTGACCACCACCACCGGCACCAGCAGCACCTTCGCCGCACTCCAGTCGACGTCGACCGCCACCAGCGCCCAGCCCAGCACCACCGCGCCCTGCGTGATCCGGCCCAGGCGGCGCAGCGCGAAGTGGTCCGCGCCGATCTGGGCCAGCACCGGCGCGGGCCGCACGAGCAGCGTGTCGAACGAGCCGTCCCGGATCCGGCCGCCCATGACGTCCATCGAGCCCAGCACCAGATCGGCGATCCCGAACGCCGTCGCCGACAGCCCGTACAGCAGGGCGACCTCGGGCATCGACCAGCCGCCCAGCGAGTCGACCTGCGAGAACATCAGCAGGATCGTCACGAAGTCCAGGCCGGTCACCAGCAGGTTGCCCAGCACCGTGACGACGAAGGACGTGCGGTAGGTCATGCTCGACCGCACCCACATCCCGGCGATCAGCCCGTAGGCCCGCAGCCCCTCGCGGAGCACTGCCCGCTCAGCCACCCTGGACCACCACCCGCCGGGTCGCGGCCGACTGGAGCAGCCGCCCCGCCACCAGCAGCACCACCGCCCAGACCGCCTGGAAGGCGTACGCCCGCAGCGGGTCGGTCTCCCCCATCAGCACGTCCGCCGGCATCTGGATCTGCGCCGCCCAGGGCAGCACCCGCACGATGTCGCCGAGCACGCCCGGGAAGGCGTTCAGGGGCAGCACCATGCCGGAGAAGAAGATCCCGGTGATCATCAGGGCCTGGTTCACGCCCGTGCCGTCCATGAGCCAGAACACGCTCAACGCCACCAGGTAGCGGATCGCGAAGCTGACGACCGTCGCCAGCAGGAGCGTCACCACGAACGCCGCCCAGGGCGTGACGTCCGTCGGCAGCGCCATCGGGAAGAAGACGGCGCCGAACACGAACGGGATCACACCCCGCCCCAGCATCTGGAACAGCGCCCGGCCCACGTCGCCCGCCAGCCACCACAGCTGGAGATCGGCCGGCCGGTACAGGTCGACGGCGATCTCCCCGGTGCGGATGCGCTCCATCAGGTCCTTCTCGGCACCGCCGCCCTGGATGGCGAGGGTGGCGTACAGGCACTGCCCCAGCCACACATAGGTGACGGCCTGGGCCTGGTCGTACCCGCCCAGATGCGGCCTTTCGTCCCACAGCGCCATGTAGGTGTGGACGAGGATCACGCCGAAGACGGTGTTGGTGAACACCCCGGCCGCCGTCGCCGCCCGATAGGTCGCGTACCGTCTGAACCCCCTTGCCGCGACGGCCAGGTACAACCGCCCCGAGCCCACATCCACAGCCCTCCTCGCCCCACCGGCACCGAAGCGCAGGAGCCTAGTGCCCGGGCGACGGGCACGGCCAGCCGATTTCGGCGGGAACCACCCGGGCGCGAGAGCCTGCTCACTTTCGCGGGCACGCGTCGTTTTCCGGGAACGGAACGCCGGGTGCGAGAGTCTTCAATGGGGGCGCAGTAGGCGTACGAGGCGTACGGGAACGTACGACGCGAAACAGGAGTTCGGGCACGACATGAGCGACGAGCAGCAGCCGCCACAGCAGCCGACCCCGAAGGCCGGGCGGCCCAGACGCACGGGCTGGCGACGGATCATCCCGACCTGGCGCACGGTGCTCGGCACCCTCGTCATCGGCGCGCTGCTGCTGTTCGGGCTGTTCTTCCTCGGCTACTCCATGGTCAAGATCCCGCCGGCCAACGCGCTCGCCACCAAGCAGGCCAACGTCTACCTGTACGCGGACGGCTCCGTGATCGCCCGCGACGGCCAGGTCAACCGGGAGAACGTCACCCTCGCGCAGATCTCCAAGGGCGCCCAGCACGCGATCCTGGCCGCCGAGGACCGCGACTTCTACACCGAGTCCGCCGTCGACCCCAAGGCGATGCTGCGCGCCGCCTGGAACACGGCCACCGGCAAGGGCAAGCAGTCCGGCTCCACGATCACCCAGCAGTACGTGAAGAACTACTACCTGCGCCAGGAGCAGACCGTCACCCGCAAGGTGAAGGAGTTCTTCATCTCGATCAAGCTGGACCGCGAGAAGAGCAAGGACCAGATCCTCGAGGGCTACCTCAACACCAGCTTCTTCGGCCGCAACGCCTACGGCATCCAGGCCGCCGCCCAGGCCTACTACGGCATGGACGCCAAGGACCTCGACCCGGCCCGCGCCGCCTATCTGGCCGCGCTGGTCAACGCGCCCAGCGAGTACGACGTCGTCGCCCACCCGGAGAACAAGTCCGCGGCCGTCGCCCGCTGGAACTACGTCCTGGACGGCATGGTGACGAAGGGCTGGCTGTCCGAGAGCAAGCGGGCGGGCATGAAGTTCCCGATGCCCAAGGAGGCCACGACCTCCACCAACCTGTCCGGGCAGCGCGGCTACATCGTGCGGATCGTGAAGGACTACCTGATCCAGAACAGGATCGCCACCGAGGACGATCTCGAGTCCGGCGGCTACCGCATCACCACCACCCTGCACAAGGACAAGCAGGACGCCTTCGTCGACGCGGTCAACGACCAGCTGATGTCCAAGCTGGACAAGAAGAACAACAAGGTCGACACCTACGTCCGCGCGGGCGGCGCCTCCGTCGACCCGAGGACCGGCAAGGTCGTCGCGATGTACAACGGCATCGACTACGTCAAGCAGTACACCCCCAACGCCACCCGCCGGGACTACCAGGTCGGCTCCACCTTCAAGCCGTTCGTGTTCACCTCGGCGGTCGAGAACGGCTCGACCACCCAGGACGGCCGCCCGATCACCCCGAACACCATCTACGACGGCACCAACAAGCGCCCGGTGCAGGGCTGGCCCGGCAAGGCCTACGACCCCGCGAACGAGGACGACGTCTCCTACGGCGACATCACGGTGCGCGAGGCCACCGACAAGTCCGTCAACTCGGTGTACGCGCAGATGGCCGTCGACGTGGGCCCGGAGAAGGTCAAGGACACCGCCGTCGAACTCGGCCTCCCCTCCGCCACGCCCGACCTCAATCCATACCCGTCCATCGCGCTCGGCACCGCCACCGCCAGCGTCCTGGACATGGCGGAGGCCTACGCGACCCTCGCCAACCACGGCAGGCACGGCACGTACACCATGATCGAGAAGATCACCAAGGACGGCACCGACGTCATCGACCTGCCGAAACGCGAGACCTCCCAGGTCATCAGCCGCGAGGCCGCCGACACCACCACCTCGGTCCTGCAGAGCGTCGTCGAGAACGGCACCGGCACCCCCGCCCAGGCCGCCGGGCGCCCGGCGGCGGGCAAGACCGGCACCGCGGAGGAGGACAAGGCCGCCTGGTTCGCCGGCTACACCCCCGAACTCGCCACCGTCGTCGCCGTCATGGGCCAGGACCCGGTCACGGCCGCCCAGAAGCCCCTGTACGGCGCGCTGGGCCTGAACCGCGTGAACGGCAGCGGCCCGCCCACCGCGATCTGGGCCCAGTTCACCAAGGAGGCCCTGAAGGGCAAGCCGGTCACCGACTTCGACCTGCAACTCCAGGAGGGCGCCGACGTGCCCCAGTACCCGACGACCGACCCGACCCAGGGCGACGAGGGCAGCGGCGGCCAGGACAACGGCGGCACCACCGGGGACACCACCACCGGCGGCCAGGACACCGAGGGCCAGACCGGCGGTGAGACGCCGGGCCAGACGGACGGCGGCACCACGGGCGACACGACGACCGGCGGCGGCACCACCGACGGAGGCACGGCCGACGGCGGCACGACCGGCGGCGACACCACCACCGGCGGCACCTCCGACGGAGGCACGACCACCGACGGAGGCACCACGGGCGACACCGGCGGCGGCACAACGGACCCCGGAGGCGGTACGGGCGACACCAGTACCGGAGGAACGGACACCGGCGGCGGCGAGACCTCGGGGAACACCGGCGGGCCGGTTCAGTGACCGCTGGTCGCCTTGAGCCCCACCACGGCGACCAGCAGCAGACAGACGAAGAAGATCCGCGCGGCGGTGACCGGCTCCCCCAGCACCACCATGCCGAACACCGCCGCGCCGGCCGCCCCGATCCCCACCCACACGCCGTAGGCGGTACCGATGGGCAGGGACTTCGCGGCGTACGACAGCAGCAGCATGCTCGCGACGATGCCGGCGCCGGTGAGCAGACTGGGCACGAGCCGGGTGAAGCCGTCGGTGTACTTCATGCCGACCGACCAGCCGACCTCCAGCAGACCGGCGACGACGAGCAGAACCCAGGCCATGACGGGCACCTCCGAGACGTAGCGACACTGAACGGGGGTGCGTCGTCTTTTCCTGCATCCCGGTACGGCGCGTCTCGTCGGGCTCCTTCAAACCTAGCAAGCGAACGACAGAAGGGGCCGGTGACGATGGTCACCGGCCCCTCGAACCGTTGAACTACAGGTAGAGCCCCGTCGAGTCCTCCGACCCCTCGAACCGGTCGGCCGCCACGGCATGCAGATCGCGCTCGCGCATGAGCATGTACGCGACCCCGCGCACCTCGACCTCGGCCCGGTCCTCCGGGTCGTACAGCACCCGGTCACCGGGCTCCACGGTCCGTACGTTCTGCCCCACCGCGACGACCTCCGCCCAGGCCAGCCGACGGCCCACGGCCGCCGTGGCCGGGATCAGGATGCCGCCACCGGAACGCCGCTCACCCTCGCTCGTGTCCTGCCGCACGAGTACACGGTCGTGCAGCATCCGGATGGGCAGCTTGTCGTGATGGGTGCTGTGCTCGTTTCTGTTGGCGCTCACGCCTTTGAACCTACCTGCCTTCGCCGCGGCCGTACGCCGGTGGGTCCGCCGTCGCTCACCGTCACTCAGCCCTTGCGGCGCCGGGTGCCGAGCGCCAGCAGGCCCACGAGCCCGACGGCGACGAGCGCCACGGGCACGATCCGCTCCATGCGGGGCGCGCCCTCCTCGTCGGTGAACTTGGCCTTGACATCGCTCACGGCCCGGTTGACCCCGACGTAGGCCCGCCCGAGCGTGTGGTCGATGTTCGAGACGACCTTGGCCTTGGCGTCGCCGACGATCGTCTTCGGGTGCACCCGCACCCCGATCTCGTCGAGCGTCTCGGCCAGCACTGCGCGGCGGGCTTTGATGTCCGCCTCGATCTGCGCCGGTGTTCTGGTGTCCGACGTGTCCGCCACCGTACGGCCTCCGAAGTGAAGCTGATGCTGTTTGCGGACAGTCTGTCAGTTCCACGCCGGACCGCACGGTCAGGCTCCCCGGTTACGCTGGTCCGATGAGCGAGCGACTCCAGCCGGGGGACGTGGCCCCCGCCTTCACCCTGCCCGACGCCGACGGCAACGAGGTGTCCCTCTCGGACCACAAGGGCCGCAAGGTCATCGTCTACTTCTACCCGGCGGCCCTCACCCCCGGCTGCACCAAGCAGGCCTGCGACTTCACGGACAACCTGGACCTTTTGGCCGGCGCCGGCTACGACGTGATCGGCATCTCCCCCGACCAGCCGGAGAAGCTCGCCAAGTTCCGCGACAAGGAGTCCCTGAAGGTCACGCTGCTCGCCGACCCGGACAAGACCGTCACCGAGTCCTACGGCGCCTTCGGCGAGAAGAAGAACTACGGCAAGACGTACCTGGGCGTCATCCGCTCCACGGTGGTCGTGGACGAGGAGGGCAAGGTCGAACGCGCCCTGTACAACGTGCGCGCGACCGGCCATGTCGCGAAGATCATCAAGGACCTGGGGATCTGAGGACCTCTTGTCGACCGCGTACGGCCCGGACCGGGGTGACCTGGTCCGGGCCGCTTCGCGTGTCGGGCGTGACTGTCCGATAAGCGGTTCGTTACTTCGTACGAGATCGCGAACGGGCGGTCGAGAACGGAGGGGCTCGATGGGGGCCGGCGCGTACAGCAGGGAGCGGCTGGAGGAGGCCGCTCGGGGGGCGCGGACGTTGTCCGAGGCGTTGGTGAGGTTGGGGGTGGATCCCGGGAGTTCGAAGCGCCGGTATGTGTGTGAGCGTATGAAGAAGCTCGGGGTGGATGTCTCACACTTCGAGCGGGAGGGGGTCAAGTGGACGAGGGACATCCTCCAGGCGGCGGTATCGGCCTCGACCAACATGTGCGAGGTGCTGCGCCACCTCGGGCTTGAGGTGGTCGGCGGGCATCACACGCACATCAGCCGCAGGATCCAGGCGTACGGCATCGACACCTCGCACTTCCAGGCACCCACCCGACGAGGCAAACCCCGGCGCCCCCGGACACCGGAAGGGTTACTCGTCGAGCAGTCGGCCGATCACGCCCGGCGCATCCCGAGCGATCGTCTCAAGTGGGCGATGACAGCTTTGGGCATGCCGGAGCGGTGCGCCCTTTGCGGCACGGAGGCGACCTGGCGGGGGCACCCACTCCCCCTTGAGGTCGACCACATCGACGGCGACTGGCGCAACAACCGGCGTGAGAACCTGCGGTTCCTCTGCCCCAACTGTCACTCGACGACGGACAATTACCGTGGGCGCGGCAAGGGGCGCACCAGGGCTGGCGCCGTATGAGCAATGGCGTGCAGTACACCCGCGAGCGGTTGACTGAAGCCGCTGCGCAGTGTTCCGACATCGACGAAGTGATCGCCTTCTTCGGCACACGACCCTACGGCAACCTCCGGCGCCACCTCTTTGGGCGTTTCGATCACTTCGGGATCAACGTCTCCCATATGCCACGCAGGAAGCGAGCCAATGCGGCCCCCTCCAAACCAGCCGCCGACGAACTCCGCCATGCCGTCGCACGAGCGACCTCCGTCGCCGCCGCCCTTCGCGCTCTGGGGATGGAGCCCTACAACGGCCGACTGCGCACCCTGTTCGGCCAGTGGGTTGCCGAGGACGGTCTCGACACCTCTCACTTCCTGGGACAGGCTCATCAGCGCGGAAAGCCAGGCGTGGGCCCCACAAGGCACGCCGAGGACATTCTCGTGCGGCACGACGGCAAGCGCCGGACGAGAACCCACCTGCTACGCCGCGCCCTTCACGAGCTGGGCGTGCCCGAGCAGTGTGCCGAGTGTGGCATCGGCCCCGAGTGGCTCGGCAAGCCCATGACGCTGGAGATCGACCACATCAGCGGGGACTGGAGCGACGACCGGCGCGAGAACCTGCGGCTGCTGTGCCCCAACTGCCACGCAGCCACCAGCACCTGGTGCCGAGGCGGCCGCCGACGTTCCCGTCAAACGCACCCCGCTTGACCGGTACCATGGCCGTGCACGCGGCCGTGGCGGAATTGGCCTACGCGCAACACTTAGGATGTTGTGGGAGAAATCCCTTGAGGGTTCGAGTCCCTCCGGCCGCACGCCTTTGAATCGAAGGTCCACCCGAAATCAGCAACCGGGTGGGCCTTCGTCGTTCTCAGCCCAACAAATCCCGCACGACCGGCACCAGCGCCCGGAACGCCTTCCCCCGATGGCTGATCGCGTTCTTCTCCTCGGGGGTCAGCTCGGCGCAGGTGCGGGTCTCGCCCTCCGGCTGGAGGATCGGGTCGTAGCCGAAGCCGTTGGTGCCGACGGGGGTGTGGCGCAGGGTGCCCCGCAGTTGTCCCTCGACCACCCGTTCCGTGCCGTCCGGGAGCGCCAGGGCCGCCGCGCACGCGAAGTGCGCCCCTCGATGCGCGTCGTCGATGTCGGAGAGCTGGGCCAGGAGCAGGCTCAGGTTGGCCTGGTCGTCGCCGTGTCGGCCGGCCCAGCGGGCGGAGAAGATGCCGGGGGCGCCGTTGAGGACGTCGACGCAGAGGCCGGAGTCGTCGGCGACCGCGGGCAGTCCCGTCGCCTGGGCCAGGGCGTGGGCCTTGAGCAGGGCGTTCTCGGCGAAGGTGACGCCGGTTTCCTTGACGTCGGGGACGTCGGGGTAGGCGTCCGCGCCGACGAGGTCGTGGTCGAGGCCTGCGTCGGCGAGGATCGCCCTGAGTTCGGTGATCTTTCCGGCGTTGCGGGTGGCGAGGATCAAGCGGGTCATGGCGTCCAGTATCCCGGCCTCGCCCGCCCCGCCTGTCCTCGCCGCCTGCCCGCGCCGCCTGTCCGCGCCGGGTGTTACGGCGTGCAGACCTGGGTCAGTTCGCCGGCCGCGTCGGTGATCGGGCTGACGTCGGGGGTCGCGTCGCCGTTCTTGACGGAGTCGCGGACGTTGGTCACGGCCTGCTGGAGGTCGTCCACGGCCTTGTTGACGTCGGCGTTGTCCGTCTTGTCGCCGATCTTGTCGAGGTTCTTGTCGATGGAGTTCAGGGACTCCTCGAGCTGCGTCGGGTCGTTCGCGGCGCTGTCCACGGCCTGCTGGAGCTCGGTCACGCTGTCGGCGATGGCGTCGGCGGTCTGGACGCAGTCCATCGCCTTGCTGACGGCGTCGCAGCCGGTGGTCAGCCCGGCCGTCAGTCCGACAGCCGCGATGGCTGCGGCGGCTGTGGCGATACGGCTCCGGCGGCGTCGGCTCGTGGCCATGGTTGACGTCCCTTCCCTGCTCAGGCCTTGCGGGCCCCCGTTGTGCACTGGCCGGGCGTACAGCGGTGTGCCGTACGCCCGTACTTCTAGTGACGCCAGGGAAGGCCGCGCGGTTGCCCTGAAGCTGCGGTTGTTCTTGGTGTGTTCTTTACTTTTCGAGGACGGTATCAAGTGCCTTGCGCTGCGCCTTGGCCAGCTCCCCGCAGCCGGCGACCGCGAGGTCGAGCAGGGCGTTGAGCTCCTCGCGGGCGAAGGGTTCGGCCTCGGCGGTGCCCTGGACCTCGACGAAGCGGCCGTCGCCGGTGCAGACGACGTTCATGTCGGTCTCGGCCTTCACGTCCTCCTCGTAGCAGAGGTCGAGGAGCGGGACGCCGCCGACGATGCCGACCGAGACGGCGCTGACGGTGCCGGTGAGCGGCTTGCGGCCGGGCTTGATCAGCTTCTTGCCTTGGGCCCAGGAGACGGCGTCGGCGAGGGCGACGTAGGCGCCGGTGATGGCCGCCGTGCGCGTGCCGCCGTCGGCCTGGAGGACGTCGCAGTCGAGGACGATCGTGTTCTCGCCGAGCGCCTTGTAGTCGATGACGGCGCGCAGGGAGCGGCCGATGAGGCGGCTGATCTCGTGCGTGCGGCCGCCGATCCTGCCCCTGACGGACTCGCGGTCGCCGCGGGTGTTGGTGGCGCGGGGCAGCATGGCGTACTCCGCGGTGACCCAGCCCTCACCGCTGCCCTTGCGCCAGCGCGGGACGCCTTCGGTGAAGGAGGCGGTGCACAGGACCTTCGTGTCGCCGAAGGAGACGAGGACGGAGCCCTCGGCGTGCTTGCTCCAGGCGCGTTCGATGGTGATCGGGCGGAGCTGTTCGGGGGTGCGGCCGTCGATTCGAGGGGTTGACGACGTGGCTGACGTGGCTGACATGGCGTCGAGCCTAGCCGCAGACGGGGACGGGGCCCCGCCCGTGGTGGGCGGGGCCCCTCAGGGCGTGAGGCCGTGGTCTCTCAAGGCGTGAGGCCGTGGTCTCTCAAGGCGTGAGGCCGTGGTCTCTCAGGGTGTGAAGCCCGGGATGATGCCGGAGCTTCACATCATGTCTTCGATCTCCGCCGCGATCGGGTCGGCGTCGGTGCCGATGACGACCTGGATGGCGGTGCCCATCTTCACGACGCCGTGGGCGCCGGCGGCCTTCAGGGCGGTCTCGTCGACCAGCGAGGGGTCGCTGACCTCGGTGCGGAGCCGGGTGATGCAGCCCTCGATCTCCTCGATGTTGTCGATGCCGCCGAGCCCGGCGACGATCTTCTCAGCCTTGCTGGCCATGTTCCTTCTCCCTGATCCGAACCGCTTTGTCGCAGTAACCCACAGTTGGCCGATCTTCGCGAGCGGTCATGTCGTAC
This sequence comes from Streptomyces sp. NPDC006385, assembly GCF_040612485.1. Taxonomy (NCBI): domain Bacteria; kingdom Bacillati; phylum Actinomycetota; class Actinomycetes; order Kitasatosporales; family Streptomycetaceae; genus Streptomyces; species Streptomyces sp. NPDC006385. Next base: position 161,688 of record NZ_JBEXQG010000010.1, on the reverse strand, counting down.
GTGCCGAAGGATGGCGTTCACGACAGCGGAACCGTCCGTCGACTGGTCTACACCACCACCGGGACGGCCGACAAACCCAGCCCTGCGGGGGAGCCGGGAGGGACGCCATGAGCGCCGACAGCGGCGACAGCGCCGACAGGGCGGTCAGCCCCGCGCGCGCCCGCTGGAACACCGCGTTCCAGGGCCTGCAGAAGATGGGCCGCAGCCTTCAGCTCCCGATCGCCGTACTGCCGGCCGCCGGCATCCTCAACCGGCTGGGCCAGCCCGATGTGTTCGGGGCGGACGGTCTCGGGTGGGACAACGTCTCGAAGGTGATGGGCGGTGGGGGCGGCGCGCTGCTGGACGGCTCGCTCGGGCTGCCGCTGCTGTTCTGCGTCGGCGTGGCCATCGGCATGGCGAAGAAGTCGGACGGTTCGACGGCACTGGCGGCGGTGGCGGGGTTCCTCGTCTACTACAGCGTGCTGCGCGAGTTCCCGGAGGACTGCCCGGACGGGGCGAGGGAGGTCGCCGGCATCGGCTGCGCCGCGGCGGACGGGACGGTGAGCGCGTACGAGTACCAGAACCCGGGCGTCTTCGGTGGCATCGTCATCGGTCTGCTGGCGGCCTTCTTCTGGCAGCGCTACCACCGCACGAGGCTGGTGGACTGGCTCGGTTTCTTCAACGGGCGGCGGCTCGTCCCGATCATCATGGCGTTCGTGGCGATCGTGTTCGCGGCGCTGTGTCTGTGGATCTGGCCGCCGATCGGTGACGCGCTGGAGAGTTTCAGCGACTGGATGAGCGACCTGGGCGCCTGGGGCGCGGGTGTGTTCGGCGTCGCCAACCGCGCGCTGCTGGTCGTGGGTCTGCACCAGTTCCTGAACGTGCCCATCTGGTTCCAGTTCGGCAGCTACACCGCGCCGGACGGCGAGGTGGTGCACGGCGACATCAACATGTTCCTCGCGGGCGACCCGGACGCCGGTCAGTTCACCTCGGGCTTCTTCCCGATCATGATGTTCGCCCTGCCGGCGGCGGCCCTCGCCATCACGCACTGCGCGAAGCCGAGCCGCCGCAAAGAGGTGGGCGGCCTGATGCTGTCGGTGGCGCTGACGTCGTTCGTCACCGGTATCACGGAACCGATCGAGTACTCGTTCCTCTTCGTCGCCCCGCTGCTGTACGCGGTGCACGCGCTGCTGACGGGTGTCTCGATGGCGGTGACGTGGGGCCTCGGCGTGCACGACGGCTTCAGTTTCTCGGCCGGGCTGATCGACTACGTCATCAACTGGAACCTGGCGACGAGACCCTGGGCGATCATTCCGATCGGGCTGTGCTTCGCGGTCCTCTATTACGTGATCTTCCGTTTCGCGATCACCAAGTTCGATCTCAGGACTCCGGGCAGGGAGCCGGAGGACGAGGTCGAGGACGTCACCAAGGTCTGACGAAACGCGGCACCGCGTGTAGCGCTCCGGTCGCGGAATTCACGGGTTCCTTATATCGCCCGCACCGTGCTACAACAGGTCTACACCACTGAGTGGTGTAGACCAGACGCCGCCGTCTTCCTTCTGTCCCGGGCGGCGCCATGCCCTCCCCAGCCTATGGCCTGGGGGACCCCCTGGAGGAAGTTGTGACGACGGCCAGCGCCGCTCCCGCGGCCGACAAGAAAAAGGGCGCCGCTGTGATGGCTGTACTGCAGCGCATCGGCCGCAGCCTGATGCTGCCGGTGGCGGTGCTGCCCGCAGCCGCCCTCCTGGTCCGCTTCGGCAACGAGGACATGCTGGGCGACCCGGAGTTCCCCGCGTTCCTCACGAAGATCGCGAGCTTCATGGCGGCCGGCGGCAACGCGATCCTCGACAACATGGCGCTGCTGTTCGCCGTCGGCATCGCGATCGGCTTCGCGAAGAAGTCGGACGGCTCGACGGCGCTCGCGGCCGTGGTCGGCTACCTGGTCTTCAAGAACGTGCTCGCCACGTTCACCGACCCGAACGTGCCGCAGGTGGCGACGGCCGTCGACGGCAAGGTCGTGATGGTCGACGCGCCGGTGGACGCCAAGGTCCTCGGCGGCGTGGTGATGGGCATCGTCGTCGCCCTCCTCTACCAGCGCTTCTACCGCACCAAGCTGCCGGACTGGGCGGGCTTCTTCGGCGGCCGCCGCCTGGTCCCGATCCTGTCGGCCTTCGCCGGCCTGCTCATAGGCATCGTCTTCGGCTACATCTGGCCGGTCCTCGGCACGGGCCTGCACAACGTCGGTGAGTGGCTGGTCGGTTCGGGGGCCGTCGGTGCCGGCATCTTCGGCGTCGCCAACCGTGCGCTGATCCCGATCGGCATGCACCACCTGCTGAACTCGTTCCCGTGGTTCCAGGCCGGCGAGTACGAGGGCAAGAGCGGCGACATCGCCCGCTTCCTGGCCGGCGACCCGAGCGCCGGCCAGTTCATGACCGGCTTCTTCCCGATCATGATGTTCGCGCTGCCCGCCGCCTGCCTGGCGATCGTGCACTGCGCCCGCCCCGAGCGCCGCAAGGTCGTCGGCGGCATGATGTTCTCCCTCGCGCTGACCTCGTTCGTCACGGGCGTCACCGAGCCGATCGAGTTCACCTTCATGTTCATCGCCCCGGTGCTGTACGCGATCCACGCGGTGCTGACCGGTGTGTCGATGGCCCTGACCTGGGCGCTCGGCATGAAGAACGGCTTCGGCTTCTCGGCCGGCGTGGTCGACTTCGGCCTGAACCTGGGCATCGCGACCAACCCGTGGGGCCTGGCCCTGGTGGGCCTGTGCTTCGCCGCGGTCTACTACGTGATCTTCCGCTTCGCGATCACCAGGTTCAACCTGCCGACGCCGGGCCGCGAGTCCGACGAGGAACTCGCCGAGCTCCAGAAGGCGGAGGCGAAGTAGGCGAAGTACGCCGACGGCCCGCGGACGGACGTACGAGGGCCCCGGAACCGGGAAGGTTCCGGGGCCCTCGCGCACGTACGGGCCTGAACCCCGTACCAGCGCTAGATCTCGTACGTCTGCCTCGGCGCCGCCAGCCCCACCGGCCCGTCGTACACCGCGCGCGCGTCGGCCAGGTTGACCTGCGGGTCGGTCCACGGCGGGATGTGGGTGAGGACCAGACGGCGAGCGCCCGCGCGGGCGGCTGTCTGGCCCGCCTCACGGCCGTTGAGATGCAGGTCGGGGATGTTCTCCTTGCCGTGCGTGAAGGCGGCCTCGCACAGGAACAGGTCGGCGTCGCGGGCGAGTTCGTCCAGGGCGGTGCTGACGCCCGTGTCGCCGGAGTAGGTCAGGATCCTGCCACCGTGCTCGATACGGATGCCGTACGCCTCCACCGGATGGGCCACGCGTTCCGTGTGCACCGTGAACGGGCCGATCTCGAAGGTGCACGGCTTGACCGTGTGGAAGTCGAAGACCTCGCTCATGGACGAGGCGGTGGGGGTGTCGGCGTAGGCGGTGGTCAGGCGCTGTTCCGTGCCCTCGGGTCCGTAGACCGGGATCGGGGCGCAGCGGCCGCCGTCGTGCCGGTAGTAGCGCGCCACGAAGTAGGCGCACATGTCGATGCAGTGGTCGGCGTGCAGATGGCTGAGGAAGATCGCGTCGAGGTCGTAGAGACCGCAGTGGCGCTGCAGCTCGCCGAGGGCGCCGTTGCCCATGTCGAGAAGCAGCCGGAAGCCGTCGGCCTCGACGAGGTAGCTCGAGCAGGCCGATTCCGCGGACGGGAACGACCCCGAGCAGCCGACGACGGTGAGCTTCATGAAACAGAAACCTCCGCTGGCGGAAAATGAGAAGATCGAGGACTGTGGCTTCGGGGGTCGTGCGGTTTGTCGAGCGTAAGGCGCAAAACCTCCGGTCGCTCCTCCGCCAAGGGCTGTTGTGGGCGAACTCACCTGTGCGGCGCTGCCATCCGGGTTACCTGGCGCTCAGCCGTTCGACCGAGCCCCAGGGGCGCATCGGGGGCGCATCATCGTGTTCCTGAGATCGTGCGGCCGAGTGTCCTTCGGCAGATCGCGGGTTGCCCCCAGGCACCGCCACAGAGCGCTCAGTCCCGAAGGTAGGGCCGGTGCCAGTGGCGTTCGCTGAGGACCTTGGTCCACTCGGCGGCGAGCCGCTCCCGCCTGTCGTCGGGAAGCTCGTCCAGAGTGGGGCGAAGTCCCTCGATGATCTTTGCTATCTCCTGCGGGTCGCGCCGGACGGGCAGACCGAGGTGGTGGGCGACGGTACGAATCTTCACTGTGATCATCTTCTTCGCGGGCTATAGGTCCAGTGTCGCCCGCGGTACGCGAGGGCACATACGAAGGCGCGCGCGGGTGAGTGCGCGCCGGTACCTTCGTCCCTATGGACACGTCCTGGTGGCTCGCGCTCGCGGCGGTGGTACTGCTCGCGCTGGTTGCCGCGCTCGTCGACGGGTGGGGGCGCGGGCGGCGGCCCGAGGGGCGGCGGACTCGGCCGCCCGGGCGGCCTCAGGGGCGTGCCGGGGCGCGTGCTCCGGCGCGGCGGCCGGAGCCCGCGGAGATCTGGTGGGCGAACGTGCCCTTCGAGGACGGGCCGGGTGCCAAGGACCGGCCGTGTCTGGTGCTGGCGGTGCGGGGGCAGCAGGTCACCGTCGCGAAGATCACCAGCAAGTACCGGGACGAGCGCGGTGGGGTGATTCCGTTGCCGCCGGGCTCGGTCGGGGACACCCGTGGGCGGGCGAGCTTCCTGGAGACGGGCGAGCTGCGGCACGTACCGGTGTGGGACTTCCGGCGGCGGGTCGGGGTGATGGACCCGGTCGTGTGGGACCAGGTCCGTCACCTCGCGACATAGGGCGCCGTCACTCGCCCCGTCAGGGCCTCGCGGCCCCGGAGCCGGCAGGCCGGCTCATGCCCAGAGCTGCCCCTGGAGCGTCTCGATGGCCTCTTCGGTCGTCGCCGCGGTGTAGACGCCGGTCGAGAGGTACTTCCAGCCGCCGTCCGCGACGACGAACACGATGTCCGCGCTCTCCCCCGCCTTCAGCGCCTTCTTTCCGACGCCGATGGCGGCGTGCAGCGCGGCTCCGGTGGAGATGCCCGCGAAGATGCCCTCCTGCTGGAGGAGTTCACGGGTGCGGGTGACCGCGTCGGCCGAGCCGACCGAGAAGCGGGTGGTCAGGACAGAGGCGTCGTACAGCTCCGGTACGAAGCCCTCGTCGAGGTTGCGCAGACCGTAGACGAGGTCGTCGTAGCGCGGTTCCGCCGCGACGATCTTGACGTCCGGCTTGTTCTCGCGCAGGTAGCGGCCGACGCCCATCAGCGTGCCGGTGGTGCCGAGTCCGGCCACGAAGTGGGTGACGGAAGGGAGGTCGGCGAGGATCTCCGGGCCGGTGGTGGCGTAGTGGGCGCCCGCGTTGTCCGGGTTGCCGTACTGGTAGAGCATCACCCAGTCGGGGTGCTCGGCCGCCAGTTCCTTGGCGACCCGTACGGCGGTGTTGGAACCGCCCGCGGCGGGGGACGAGATGATCTCCGCGCCCCACATGCCGAGCAGGTCCCGGCGCTCCTGCGAGGTGTTCTCGGGCATCACGCACACCATGCGGTAGCCCTTGAGCTTCGCGGCCATGGCCAGCGAGATGCCGGTGTTGCCGCTGGTCGGCTCCAGGATGGTGCAGCCCGGCGTGAGACGGCCGTCCTTCTCCGCCTGCTCGATCATGTGCAGGGCGGGGCGGTCCTTGACCGAGCCGGTGGGGTTGCGGTCCTCCAGCTTGGCCCAGATGCGGACGTCGGCGGACGGCGACAGCCGCGGCAGGCGCACCAGGGGGGTGTTGCCGACCGCGGCCAACGGGGAGTCGTAACGCATCGGTGGTCAGGGCCCTTTAGGCCATGCCGCCGGCGACGGCCGGCAGGATCGTGACGTTGTCGCCGTCCGACAGCTTGGTGGTGATGCCGTCGAGGAAGCGGACGTCCTCGTCGTTCAGGTAGACGTTGACGAAGCGGCGCAGCTGGTCGCCGTCGACGATGCGGGCCTGGATGCCCGCGTGCCGGGTCTCGAGGTCGGCGAACAGGTCGGCGAGGGTGTCGCCGCTGCCCTCCACCGCCTTCTGACCGTCGGTGTACTGGCGGAGGATGGTCGGGATGCGGACCTCGATGGCCATGGCTCAGGGCTCCTGTCGGGAGTAGTCAGTCGGGCGCGCGGCAGCGCAAGTTCAGCAGGGTGGTGCGTGGGGTGCGGCGCCGCGGCTCACGGCCGTACGGCGGCAGGTGTTCGCGTCAACAGATGGCGCTGGCGAGCCTGCACAGGTCGACGTGCAGCCGCGCCACGAGCAGCGTGCCCGGCGTCTTTTCGCTCACGTCGAGGAAAACCATGGGGTCATCGTATCGATTCCCGGTCCGGGTCCTGGAATGTGATCCCACATCGCGGACGCATCAGGGCCGGGGAGTGAGACCGCGCTGCTCAGGCCCGGCTCAGTACGCCTCGACGATCTTGACCTCCTCCTCCGTCACCTCGCCCTCCACGATCCGGAACGAGCGGAACTGGAACTCGCCGAGGCCGTCGGTGTCGGCGGTGGAGACCAGGACGTAGTGGGCGCCGGGCTCGTTGGCGTAGGAGATGTCGGTGCGGGAGGGGTAGGCCTCGGTCGCGGTGTGGGAGTGGTAGATGACCACGGGCTCCTCGTCGCGGTCGTCCATCTCGCGGTAGAGCTTGAGCAGATCGCCCGAGTCGAACTCGTAGAAGGTGGGCGACATGGCCGCGTTCAGCATCGGGATGAAGCGCTCGGGGCGGTCCGTGCCCGCCGGGCCCGCCACGACGCCGCACGCCTCGTCGGGGTGGTCCTTGCGGGCGTGGGCGACGATCTGGTCGACGAGGGCCTGGGTGATGGTCAGCATGTCGGTCAGGATAAGCAGAAGGGCCATCCCGTACCGAGGAGTGGTACGGGACGGCCCATATGCCGGACACCGGACGCCCTGAGCGGCAGCCGGGAGGGGGCGCCACGAGTGCTCCCTCCCGGCTGGGCGTCCGCCGCCCGGAGTACCGTCGCCGAAACGTCAGCCGACCTTCTCGAACTCCGGCTCGCCGGGGCGCTCCGCGATCTGCGGGTTGCGGCTCTTGAGGATCGCCCAGCCGATGCCCAGGGCGACGGCCCAGCCGGCCGCGACGTACAGGCAGATCCGCGCGTCCTTGTCGTACGCGATCATGCAGGTCACGCCGACGAGGAAGAGGAGTGCGACCCAGCTGAACAGCGCTCCGCCGGGGGCGGGGAAGGACGAGGCGCGCAGCCGGCCGGCGTCGACCGCGGCGCGGTAGCGGATGTGGCTGACGAGGATCATCATCCAGGTCCAGATGCCGGCCGCGGTGGCGACGGAGGTGACGTAGAGGAACGCCTTCTCCGGAACGACGTAGTTCAGGACGACGCCGATGCCCATGAGCGCCACGGAGACCGCGATGCCGACGGCCGGCGTCCTGCGGGCGTTGAGTTTGCCGAACGCCTGCGGGGCCTCGCTGTTGGCGGCGAGGTCGCGCAGCATCCGGCCGGTCGAGTACATGCCCGAGTTGCAGGACGACAGGGCGGCGGTGAGCACCACGAAGTTGACGATGCCCGCGGCGAGCGGGATGCCGATCTTGCCGAACGCGTGGACGAACGGGCTCTCACCGGCGGAGAACTCGGTCCACTTGACGACGGAGAGGATCACCAGCAGGGAACCGACGTAGAAGACGATGATGCGCCAGGGCAGGGTGTTGATCGCCTTGGGCAGGGTCTTCTCGGGGTTCTCGGACTCGCCCGCGGTGACGCCGACGAGCTCGACGGCGAGGTAGGCGAACATGACGCCCTGGAGCGTCATCAGGCTGGAGCCGATGCCGTTGGGGAAGAAGCCGTCGTGCGCCCAGAGGTTGGAGACGGTGGCGGTGTCACCGGCGTCGGAGAAGCCGAGGGTGAGCACGCCGAGGCCGATGACGATCATGCCGATGATGGCCGTGACCTTGATCATCGAGAACCAGAACTCGACCTCGCCGAAGATCTTGACGGAGATCAGGTTGACGCCGAAAAGCACCACCAGGAACACCAGGGCGCTGACCCACTGCGGGATCTCCGGGAACCAGAAGTGGATGTAGATCGCGGCGGCCGTGAGCTCGGCCATGCCGGTGACCACCCACATGAGCCAGTACGTCCAGCCCGTGACGAAACCGAAGAACGGACCGAGGAACTCGCGGGCGTACTCGGCGAAGGAGCCGGAGACGGGCCGGTAGAGGAGCAGTTCGCCCAGGGCCCGCATGATGAAGAAGATGACGACGCCCGCGAGGGCGTACATGAGGATGATGCTGGGGCCGGCCTTCGCGATGTTCGCTCCGGCGCCCATGAACAGACCGACGCCGATGGCGCCGCCGATCGCGATCATCTGGACCTGACGGCTGCCGAGGCCGCGTTCGTATCCCTCCTCGGGGACGTCCGCGGCCTTCGCGTCAGTGACCTTCGAAGAGGTCATGGGTAGTGCGCCTTTCTCCATGCCGACCCGGGCCTTTCGTCGGCCGCGGATCGGGTCTCGATCCCCCCGGACTGCTGGAGCTGTGCCTGGCCGACGATCCGCCGGCCGCATGGCGCACCCGGCCGAACATTCGGGTGGTGTTCGCCCGGGCGTCGTGAAGATTTATCACGGCGGTCACAGTGATCGACTCAGCGGTTTGTGGCGCATCCCACAAGGAGAACCGGACAAACGCACCGTCGCCACCCATGTCGGGCGGCGGCGTTGACGCGATCGTTATTCGGATTTGAGCGTCCTCTGAGCGAACACAGAATCGTCACATAGGCCCACAAGACCGTCGCGGATCACGGCATGAGTGTCGCGACCAGCGTCTCCTGGAGGCCGCCCAGCCACAGATACGCCATCACCATCGGCTTGCGCGGGTCCTCGTCCGGGAGCCGGTAGAGCAGGTCGGTGTCGTCCTCGTCGGTGATCTCCAGGCGGGAGCCGATGGCCAGGCGCAGGTCGTTCAGGGCGCCGAGCCACTGCTGGGACTCCTCGGGGGAGAGCTTGAGCACCGCACCACCCTCACCGGCGGAGGCGGCGCTCAGCGCGTCCAGGGAGCGGATCACCGCGAGCGCCTTGTCGCGCTTGCCGGCGCGCAGGTCGTTCTCGGTGTAGCGGCGGAACTCCGCGGAGTACGCCTTCTGCTCCTCGGCCCGCTCGCGGCCGGGGGTCGCCTCCGGGTCGCTGTAGGCGTCCGGGAACAGGCGCCTGAGGACCGGGTCGGCCGGTGGTTCGCTCGGCCCTTCGGCGAACAGCTCGGCGAGGGGGTCGCCGGAGGCGTCCTCGGCGGGGCCGGGACCGATGAGTTCCAGGAGCTGGACGGCCAGCGACCGGATGATGGAGATCTCGACGTCGTCGAGGGCGACGGCCGCGCCGCCGCCGGGGAGCGGTTCGAAGGTTCCTGGCATGGCGGCGATCGCTACTTCCGGTCCTGCTGGAGGGTGGCCCACAGACCGTAGCCGTGCATGGCCTGCACGTCGCGTTCCATCTCCTCGCGACTGCCGCTGGAGACGACCGCCCGGCCCTTGTGGTGGACGTCGAGCATGAGCTTGGTGGCCTTGTCCTTGGAGTACCCGAAGTACGTCTGGAAGACATACGTCACATAGCTCATGAGGTTGACCGGGTCGTTGTGGACGATCGTGACCCAGGGGACGTCCGGCTCGGGGACGGCGAAGACCTCCTCCGCCGACTCGGTGCGTTCGATCTCTAGGGGAGCGGGTGACGTCACACAGCCCATGCTGCCACCCGAGGGGGGCGGTCGCGCAAACGGGCTGCGCAATCGCGCGCGTTGAGGCGGGACGGTCGACCACCCCTTAAATCGTCAGACTGACGAGATGGGGGTACTATCCCTGCCATGAACACAGCGGACCTTGGGCTGCCGGTGGACGTCCCCTCGACGGCGCTCTTCACGGATCAGTACGAGTTCACAATGCTGCAGGCCGCCCTGAAGGCGGGCACCGCCGAGCGACGGTCGGTGTTCGAGGTCTTCACCCGGCGGCTGCCGAACGGGCGGCGCTACGGCGTCGTGGCGGGCACCGGCCGCGTGCTGGACGCCGTCGAGAACTTCCGCTTCGACGCGGGCGTCCTCGGCTTCCTGCGCGAGCGGGGGATCGTCGACGAGGAGACCCTCCAGTGGCTCGCGGGCTATCGCTTCTCCGGCGACGTCTGGGGCTATCCCGAGGGCGAGGTCTACTTCCCCGGCTCGCCGATCATGCGCGTCGAGGGCACCTTCGCCGAGTGCGTACTGCTGGAGACGGTGATCCTGTCCATCCTCAACCACGACTCCGCGATAGCCGCGGCCGCCTCCCGCATGGCGTCGGCCGCCGGGGAGCGCCCGATCATCGAGATGGGCGCCCGGCGCACCCACGAGCTGGCCGCGGTCGCCGCGTCGCGCGCCGCGTACCTCGGCGGCTTCACCTCCACCTCCGACCTTGCCGCCGGCTTCCGCTACGGCATCCCCACCGTCGGCACCAGCGCCCACGCCTTCACCCTCCTGCACGACCGCGAGCGGGACGCCTTCCAGGCCCAGGTGGACTCCCTGGGCCGCGGCACCACCCTGCTCGTGGACACCTACGACGTCGCCGAGGCGGTCCGTACGGCCGTGGAGGTCGCCGGGCCCGAGCTGGGCGCCGTCCGCATCGACTCGGGCGACCTGCTGCTGGTCGCCCACCGGGTGCGGCAGCAGCTCGACGAGCTGGGCGCGGCGCACACGAAGATCATCGTGACCTCCGACCTGGACGAGTACGCCATCGCCTCGCTGGCGGCGGCGCCGGTGGACGCGTACGGCGTCGGCACCCAGCTGGTGACCGGGTCCGGGCACCCGACCAGCTCGATGGTCTACAAGCTGGTCGCCCGCGCCGAGTCCGCCGACCCCGGGGCGCCGCTGGTGGCGGTGGCGAAGAAGTCCAGCGGCGGCAAGACCTCCATCGGCGGCCGCAAGTGGGCAGCGCGGCGCCTGGACGCGTACGGCGTCGCGGAGGCCGAGGTCATCGGCACGGGACCGGTTCCGCCGGAGCTCGCCGAACGGCAGCTCCTGGTCGAGCTGATCAAGGGCGGTGACGTGGTGGCCCGCGAGCCGCTCGACGTCGTACGGGACCGGCACACGGCCGCCCGCGCGAACCTGCCGCTGTCCGCGACCCAGCTCTCGCGAGGGGAACCCGTCATTCCGACGGAGTATGTCAACGGGCGCTCGGGTAGCCAGACGGGGGCGTGAAGTGAGCGCGCCCGGCGTGCTCACCCCGTGCCCCCTCCCGCACCGAACGGGAAGTCTCTAGGCTCGGAAGTTCACGGCCGGGCCCGCACCGTTTCACCGTCCCGACCACCGCGTCCATAACCGAAGGACACCGACCATGCGCCGCGCCTTGATCGTCGTAGACGTGCAGAACGACTTCTGCGAGGGGGGCAGCCTCGCGGTGGCCGGCGGCACCGATGTGGCCGCCGCCGTCACCGAGCTGATCGGGCAGGCCGCCGGGTCCGGCTACCAGCACGTCGTCGCCACCCGCGACCACCACATCGCGCCCGGCGGGCACTTCTCCACCAACCCCGACTTCGCCCACTCCTGGCCGGCCCACTGCGTCGCGGGCACGGAGGGCGTCGGCTTCCACCCGAACTTCGCCCCCGCCGTCGCCTCCGGCGCGATCGACGCCGTGTTCGACAAGGGGGCGTACGCGGCGGCGTACAGCGGGTTCGAGGGGGCCGACGAGAACGGCGTGAAGCTGGCCGACTGGCTGCGGGCCAGGGAGGTCAGGGAGGTGGACGTGGTGGGCATCGCCACGGACCACTGCGTGCGCGCCACCGCGCTGGACGCGGTGCGCGAGGGCTTCCGTACACAGGTGCTGCTGGATCTGACCGCCGGGGTGGCCGCGGAGACCACCGAGCGGGCGCTGGAAGAGATGCGGGAGGCCGGCGTCGAGCTGACCGGGAAGCCGGTGGTCGCGTAGCGGGGTGCCACGATGGGTCGTCGGGCGGCCGCGGGCGCATGGTGGTTGGTCGCGCAGTTCCCCGCGCCCCTGAGGATGCCGCCGAACCGCGGCCGCAGACGTCAGGGCCGCCTCACTCACGCGGGCGCCGCCGGCCTCCTCAGCAACGCCCTGATCGGGCGCCAGAGCTCCTGGGTGAGTTCCGGGCTCACGGCGACACCGTTGTCAGGTGCCGTGCGCCATATCAGGCCGTCGGGGTGGTGCAGGACCGCGGTGATCTCGTCCGGGGTCGGCGGGGCGGCGTTGCCCCGCAGGTAGACGGCGCGCATGCCCAGGTTGCGGAGCCTGGTCAGGGCTCGGGCGCGGTTCTGGGCGTGGACGAGGACACGGACACATCCCGTGCCGTCGGCGGTGGGTCTGGGCAGGTTCAGCGCCACCACCACGCTGCCGGTCGGCAGCTTGCAGAAACCTCCTGCGGCCATGCGGTCACACCCCCGTGCGAGTCGGTGTCGAGGTCAGGGTCAGGGCCGGCGCCAGGGCCGGTGTCAATAAGGGAAGCACACGGTGCACCTAAACACGATCGGCGGCAACCCGCCAGGGGGTCACCGCCGATCATGCTCTGACCTGCGAAAATGCTGACTACTTCACCGCAGGGCCGACCTCGAGCTCGATCGTGGAGCCGTCCTTGGCCTCCTTGACGATCTTGATCTTGGTGTTGGTGTCAGTGACCTTGACGCCCGCGGTCGGGTTCGACGCGTCGTAGTACGTGCTGGTGTGGTCGTTGAAGACCGGCACCCCGGCGCTCGACGGGATCCTGGTCGCGACGTCCGCGTTGTGCAGCCACATGCCGTCCGTGCGGTAGCGGCTGAACGGCGAGTCGTAGGACTGGATGCGGTTGCGCATCAGCGTGCCGTCGGACCACTTCAGCGGGGCCGGGTGGGAGTCGATCGGGAGGATCAGGCCGACACCCTGGTGCTGGCTGGTGTTGTTGTCCTGCTGGGAGGTGTCCCACTTCCAGATCAACAGGCCGTTCTGGTACGCGTAGTGCTCCACCCAGTCCGGAAGGGACTGCGAGAAGCCGAAGTTGTACGGGCCCGTCTTCAGGGTCTTGTCGTACGACACGTACTGACGGTTCTCGGCGATGTAGTACTGCGCGTAGTCGTCCGTGATGGACGCGCCGATACGGGAGAAGCCCTTCTTCGTCCAAGCGGCGTCCGCGGTCTCGGCGTTGTCGGAGAACACGGCCGTGCCGTCGGCGGTCACCGTGATCTCGTCGGCCGCGAAGCCCTTCTGGGCCACGCCGCCGTCCGTCTGGTAGCGGAAGCGCAGGTCGATCTTCTTGCCGGCGTAGGCGTCGAGCGGGAAGACCAGCTTCTTGTACGTCTGGGAGGAGCCGTCCAGCGCCGGCTTGCCGCTGGCGTCCCGGCCGAGGGCCGCGCCGTCGGCGGTGCCGTCGACGGCCGTCCAGTTGGCGCCGCCGTCGGTGGACACCTCGGTGTAGAGGTAGTCGTAGCCCGCCTCGATGTCCCACCAGCCGTCGAGCGTCAGCGAGGCCGCGGACTTGCCCGTGAGGTCCACGGACCGGGTCAGCGTGTGGGAGAGGTTGTCGCCGCTGCCGCTCCACCACTGGTTGGCGCCCTGGGCCGGCTCCACGATCTGAGTGGTGACCTTCTTCTTGGGCAGCTCGACCACGAGGGCCTGCTTGTGCTTCGTGTTGTACTCGGCGACGCCCAGCTTGTGCCACGAGTTCGTGCCGGCCTTGGCCGTGTCGTACTTCAGCCAGCCGAGCTGGAGCTTGTCCCAGGCGGTCATGTCGCCGGGCAGGTCACCGATCTCGTTCTTGCCGGTGCCGAGCCAGGAGCCCGAGGACATCAGGGTCCAGAACCCGGTGGAGTTCTCGCCGCCCGCGGTGTCGTAGTGGTCCGGCAGACCGAGGTCGTGGCCGTACTCGTGGGCGTAGACGCCGAGTCCGCCGTTCTCCGGCTGGATGGTGTAGTCGCCGACCCAGATGCCGGTGTCGCCGATCTTCGCGCCGCCCAGCTTGTTGTTCTCCGGGCCCGTGGCGCCGGCGTCGGTGCCGAACGCGTACCAGCGGTGGGCCCAGATCGCGTCCTCGCCCTGGGCGCCGCCGCCCGCGGACTCGTCCTCACCGGCGTGCACGATCTGGAAGTGGTCGATGTAGCCGTCGGACTCGTTGAAGTCGCCGTCGCCGTCGAAGTCGTAGCGGTCCCACTGGTCGAACTGCTTGACGTCCGCCTTGATCTCGGCGTCGGTCTTCCCAGCTGCCTTCTGCTGGGAGACCCACGCGTCCAGGCCGTCGCTGACGACGTTCCAGACGCTGGAGCAGTTGGTCTGGCCGCAGGCGTTGTTGCCGTAACGGGCCTCGTTGTAGGGGACCTTGACCCAGTCGGAGACCTCGCCCTCGACCGAGTAGCGGCCGGAGGACTGCTTCTCGTAGTACTTCTTGACCGACTCGGTCTTCTTGCCGGTGCCGAAGTACAGGTCCTCGAAGTGCTTCTGGTTGTAGTCGGCCTTCCAGGCCGTGGAGTTGTCCTTCGTGCGGTCCGGCTTGGCTATCTGGTTGTGCAGGGGGCCGGGGGTGCCGCCGAACTCGCTGATCTTGTCGCCGAACTCGACCAGGATCGTGAAGATCTTGTCGGTCTTCTCACGGCCCAGCTCGACGTACTTGCTGTCGCCCTTCTTGCTCTTGAGCTGGACGACCTGCGAGCCGTCGCGCTTCGTCACCTTGGCCTTGCCGGATATGACCTGGTTCAGGGCTTCTTCGCGCTGCGCCTCCTGAGTCTTGCTCAGGGGCCCTTCCAGGTCGTGGTCGACGTGAGTGTGCTCCGCCGGGTCGTGCCGCTCCACGGAAGCCTTCGACGTCCCCTCGTCGGCCTGCGCCACCGCGTAGGTCGAGAAAGTCGCCGCGGCCGTCGCGAGCGCGACGGTGGTAGCCGCCGCTCTGAACGTCCAGGGTCTGCTGGTCACTTGCTTCCTCCCCCGCGTGCGGGCGCGCGGAATGAGGGATCCAGGTCTCGGAGGGTCCGCGCGCGCCGATCAACGCGTGTAGTCAAGTGACGACATTTGACTAGAGGTTAACCAGAAAAAACAGACCTTGACTTGAACAGGTCAATTGCACTATGCGGAGTCGATGTTCATTTAACGAACAACGATCTTTTGCCAACGGGCGCGTGGCACCGTCCACTTGGTGGACGGCATGACTCCGTGCGCCCCCCGTGCACCGGCACTGTTGGTCAGGTCACGCTTACGGTTTGTTCCCCTCGGGCATGCACGCGGTTAGAGTCGGATGGCGGAACGCCCGGACGTCGGCGGAAAGCCAGGCCGAGACCCCCGTGCACCCCTGATTCCGAGGACACGATGATCATGCCTCGTCCGACTGCCGCACAGCTCGCCTACGGCTCGTGCACCGTGATCTTCTCGACGCTCGCCATGCTGCTGCTGTCCCAGACCAGTTCGGGCGCGGGGATCGCGGTCATCGCCGTCGCGGCGCTCCTGCTCGGGCTGCTCGTCGCCATGACGGTGCCCATGCCGGCCAGGTCCCGCGTGGTGGCGATGCGCAAGCCCGCCACCGCGGACCGGGAACAGGCCGAGGAACCCGTGCTGACGCAGTCCTGACCGCCATCCGTCAGCTCCCGGTGCTGACCACCACCGTCTTCGCCGCCTTGTCGTGCAGGCCCTGCTTGTAGGGCCGGTCGAAGTAGCTCCAGCCGCCGGAGATGACGGTCCAGATGCAGGCGCAGCAGAACGCGAACGGGATCCACAGCACCGCCGCACGGATCAGCGCGGTCTGCACGGAGGGCGTGGCGCCGTTCTCCAGGTTGGCCACCCGCATGTTGAGCAGCCTCTTGCCGAACGTCTGCCCCGACCGGACGGTCATGACGGTGTCGTAGCCGATGAAGAGCACGGCGGCGATCAGCGACTGCCCGACGGACTTGCCGTACTCCACCTCGTTGGTGTCGACGTCGTACTCGGAGACGCCGAGGCCCCATGTGAGCAGCCAGACGACGGCGAGTACGAGGATCATGTCGATGATGCGCGCCAGCGTGCGCTTGCCGCTGTCGGCGAGGGGCGGCATCCCGGCGAGCGGGTCGGTGGGGCCGGCCCCGTACGGGCCACCGCCCCCGTAGGGACCACCGCCGCCGTACGGGCCGCCACCGTACGGGCCACCGCCACCGGGTGGCGGCGGGGGCTGGCTGCCGTACGGCGGCTGATCACCGTACGGCGAACCCGAACCCCCCGTCGGCGGGGGGTGCTTCCTGAACGGGTCGTCTTCCGGGGGCTGCTGACCGGAGCCGGGAGGCGGTTCGCTGCTCATGGCCCGAGTCGACCGCGAACCCCGCGGCTTCGCATCCGGCGCGGGGCCGTCCGGGGTACCGGATCATCCGGGCCGTTCGCCGTAGGCGCTCAGCCCGCGACGAACGTACGCGCCGCCTTGTCGTGCAGGCACTGGTGCCACGGCCGGTCGAACAGGCACCACAGCACACCGACGACCCCGATCACGAGCAGGCCGGGGATGCTGTAGACGAGCCAGCGGCGCAGGGCCGCCCCGAACTCCGGGGGCTCGTGGGCCTCGATGTCCCGCACCTCCAGGCCGAACAGCTTCTTGCCCAGCGTGCGGCCCCACTTGGCGGTGGGCAGCGCCTCGTAGACGACGCCGAACACGAGCAGGACGGCCAGGATGATGCCCAGGTACACCGACGTCGTGCCGTCCAGCAGCCAGACGGTGACCGTCTCGCCGGAGAGCCTGGCCGCGTCGATCTTGTCGTTGACGTGGTCGATCGCCTTGGTGCCGAGCGGCACCGCGGCCACCGCGGTCACGGCGGCCAGCACCACGGTGTCCACCAGCCGCGCGGCCAGCCGCTTGCCGAGGCCGGCCGGGCGGGCCGACGCCTGGCGCAGGACGGCAGCCGCGAAAGGGTCCTCCCGCGGGGGCTTCCACGGCGCGACCGGCTGGTCGTCGCCGGACGGGCCCGCGAGCCGGTGGACCTGCTGCGCCCAGGAGGACTGACCGCCACCGGCCCCGGAGGTCACGGGCGCGGCGGACCCGGCGGCCGCGGACTGCGGGCCGGCCTGCTGGGGGACGCTCGGGGGAGCCTGCTGCGGGCCGGAGGGGGCCGTGGGAGCGGCGGTGGCGGCCTGGCCGGCGGCCGCGGCCTGGGCGCCCGCCTGAGCCTGTCCCTGGGCCGCCGCGGCGCGCTCGGCGGCGGCCTTCCCGGCACCGAAGCCGGGGCCCTGCGGGGCGCCGGCCGCCGAGGGGCGGTTCGCGTCCGGACGTGCGGCGCCCGAACCGGCGGACGCGCCCGTGCTCCCGGCCTGCGACCCGGCCGCCCCGCCCTGCCGCTCCGTGCGCGGGGACAGCGCGCGGATGGCCATGGTGCCGTCGGCGGGCGCGGGGCCGCCGGGGCTCGGGATGTGCGGTGTGGCCTGGCCCGGGGTGCCGGCCGCGGACGCTTCCCCGGGCGTCGCGGTGGGCCGGCGGATCATGAACGTGTTGCCGGAGTCGAGGTCGCCGGCGTCCGTGTCCGGCCGGCCGGGCGAGGCGCCGTCCGGCCGGGCCTGGCCGGCCGCCGCGCGCGGGTCCCCTGGGTCGCCGCCCTGGGCGCCCCAGGAGACGCGGTGGTCCTGGTCACCGCCGAAACCGGACTGCCGGGAGGGGTCGGCGCCCCAGGCGGACGCCGGCTCGGGGCGGCTGCCGTGCGCTGCGTCCGCGGCGGGCTCCCCGGCCGGTTCCTCGTCGAAGAAGTGCGGGCCCGTCTCCTCGACCGAGGCGGCCGGAGCGGCCGCGCCCGGCGGTGGGCTGAGCGTTTCGCCGTCGGTCGGTGCCGGACGGCTGGTGCCCGGCACCCAGGAGGCACCGTTCCAGTACCGGACATATCCAGGAATGGACGGGTCCGGGTAATACCCTTCGCGGGGCCTGTCGTCACCGGGGGCCGGGGTTGGGGCGCTCATGTCCGTCGTCCGGTATCTGCTCGAGGGTCGATTGGGGGCCTCCACATCTATCAGACCGACGCACCGCGCACCGCCAGTCCCGCCGGACCCACCCCTTTCCGGGCAACCTCGTACACGTACTTCACAACAGTGGAAGCGCCCGGAGAACAGGCCGGAGAACAGCCCGGAGAACAGGCCCGGAAAATTTTTCGGCGAACCCGCGTAATGATCCACCCGCCTCTTCCTCTCCACTCGTACGGGCCCGCCCGAAGGACCCGCACGCGTCACGGGAGAGGACACACACGCCATGCATCACACCGTCATCGAGCGCGAACTGGAGCTGAAGCTCATCCTGTCGCCGGAACGCAGCATCGCCGTCCCGGCCCGGCTGAGCTACCGCAGGGACGATCCGTACGCCGTCCACGTCACCTTCCACATCAACTCCGACCAGCCGGTGCACTGGACCTTCTCCCGCGATCTGCTCATCGAGGGGGTGTTCCGGCCGTGCGGGCACGGGGACGTCCGGGTGTGGCCGACGAGGGCCGAGGGCCGCGGCGTCGTGCTGATGGCGCTGAGTTCGCCGGACGGGGACGCCCTGCTGGAGGCGCCGGCGGCCCAGGTGTCGGCCTGGCTGGAGCGGACGTTGCGGATGGTGCCCCCGGGGTCGGAGGGCGAGCAGCTGGGGATCGACGACGCGCTCGACCATCTGCTCGCCCGGTGACCCGTGGGAGTCGGGGCCGGGACGCGGGTCAGAACAGCTTGCCCGGGTTGAGGATGCCCAGCGGGTCGAAGACCTGCTTGACGGCCCGCTGCATCTCGATCCCGACGGGGCCGATCTCGCGCGCCAGCCACTCCTTCTTCAGGACGCCCACGCCGTGCTCGCCGGTGATCGTGCCGCCGAGTTCCAGGCCGAGGGCCATGATCTCGTCGAAGGACTCGCGCGCGCGCCGGGACTCGTCGGCGTCGGCCGCGTCGAAGCAGACGGTCGGGTGGGTGTTGCCGTCGCCCGCGTGCGCGACGACCCCGATGGTGAGCTGGTGCTTCTCGGCGATCCGCTCGACGCCCTCGATCAGGTCGCCGAGCCTGGACCGGGGCACGCACACGTCGTCGATCATCGTCACGCCCCGCACCGCTTCGAGCGCGGTGAGGGACAACCGGCGTGCCTGGAGGAGGAGTTCGGACTCGGCCGCGTCGTCCGCCGGGACCACCTGGGTGGCGCCGGCCGCCTCGCACAGCGCGCCGACGGCGGCGAGGTCGGGGGCGGGGTCCGGGGTGTCGAAGGCGGCCAGCAGGAGGGCCTCGGTCGTCTCCGGCAGTCCCATGTCGGCGATGTCGTTGACGGCCTTGACCGTCGTACGGTCCATGATTTCGAGCAGCGACGGCACGTGGCCGCCCGCCATGATCCGGCACACGGCGTCGCAGGCGGCGGCCGCGGAGGCGAACTCCGCGGCGAGGACGAGCTGCTGGGGCGGCTGCGGCCTCAGGGCCAGGACGGCCCGGACGACGATGCCGAGCGAGCCCTCGGAGCCGACGAAGAGACGGGTCAGGTCGTAGCCCGCGACGCCCTTGGCGGTACGGCGGCCGGTGGACATCAGGCGTCCGTCGGCGAGGACGACGTCCAGGCCGAGGACGTACTCGGCCGTCACCCCGTACTTCACGCAGCACAGGCCGCCGGAGGCGGTGCCGATGTTGCCGCCGATGGTGCACATCTCCCAGCTGGAGGGGTCCGGCGGGTAGTACAGGCCGTGTTCGCCGACGGCGCGGGAGAGGGCGGCGTTGACGACGCCGGGCTCGACGACCGCGATCCGGTCGACGGGGTTGATCTCCAGGATGCGGTCCATCTTGGTCAGGGACAGCACGATGCAGCCGTCGGAGGCGTTGGCCGCGCCCGACAGGCCCGTGCGGGCGCCCTGCGGGACGACCGGGACGTGCAGTTCGGTGGCGGTGCGCATGACGTGCTGGACCTGTTCGACGGTGCGCGGCAGCACGACGGCGGCGGGGGCGCCGGCCGGGCAGAAGCTCGCCATGTCGTTGGCGTAGGAGGCCATGACGTCGGGGTCGGTGAGGACGGCCTCGTCGGGCAGGCCCGCGAGCAGCCGCTCGGTGAGGTCACCCTGGGCCTGGTGGGGTGCGGCTTCGATACGGCTCATGATCACAGCGTGACATCCGGGGCCATCGGTGTGAACCCCGTGTACGGCAGCCGCCGTAAGGCGGGTGTGGTTGTCGTATGGGACGCCTGGCTTGACGCACAGTGAGCGCCATGGAGGAAGACGCCTTGCAGGACGGACAGCGCACACCGGACGGCCGCCCGCGCGTCCGGCGGCGGGTGCTGATCGCCTCCGTGGCGGGGTGTGCCGTGCTCGGCGGGGTACTGGTGCTGCTGCCGTGGGAGTCGACCGGGACGCGGGAGGTGGCGCCGGCGCCGGGCGCGCAGGCGCTCGCCGCGGTCACCACGGGGGTTCCGGCCGCGCTGCCCGATCTGGCGGTGCTGATCGACGAGCGGGAGGCCCGGCTGCGGACGCATCCCAAGGACGCGGCGTCGTGGGCGGTGCTGGGGGCGGCGTATGTGGAGCAGGGGCGGCGGACCGCGGAGCCGGTGTACTACCCGAAGGCCGAGAAGGCGCTGCGTACGTCGCTGAAGGTGCGGGCGGGGAACGCCGAGGCGCTGGACGGCATGGCGGCGCTGGCGAACGCACGGCGGGACTTCCGGGCGGCGCGGACCTGGGCCGAGGCGGCGCTCAGGGCGGACCGCGGGCGGTGGACTACGTATCCGCAGCTGATCGACGCCTACCTGGGGCTGGGGAAGTACAAGGCGGCCGAGCGGACCCTGGACCGGCTGCTGGAGCTGCGTTCCGGGCCGGCGGTGCGGGCGCGGGCGGCGGCCGTCTACCGGGACCGGGGCCGGCGTGAGGACGCGGCGGCGGCGCTGTCCGACGCGGCGGCGGCGGCCGAGGCCCCGGCGGAACGGGCGGCGTATCTCGAACGGGCCGGGCAACTCGCCTGGGAGCGCGGCGACCTGGACGTGGCCCTGCGCCACTTCCAGGAGGCGGTGCGCCTCGACCCCGACCAGCGGGCCGCGCTCGCCGGGCAGGGGCGGACGCTGGCGGCGATGGGCCGCACGACGGAGGCGCTGAACGCCTACCGGGTGGCTCTCGCCAAGCAGCCGTGTCCCGAGTACGCCCTGGAACTGGGCGAGTTGTACGAGTCGCTGGGGCTGGGGCAGGCGGCGCGGGTGCAGTACGACCTGCTGCGGGAGCGGGCGGCGCGGGCCGCGGCCGGCGGGGTGGACGAGGAGCTGGTGCTGGGCCGCTTCGAGGCGGACCACGGGGACGCGCGGTCCGCCGTACGCCGGCTGCGGGCCGAGTGGCGGCGCCAGCCGGGAATCGCGGTGGCCGACGCGCTGGGCTGGGCGCTGCACCGGGCCGGGGAGCACAAGGAGGCGCTGAAGTTCGCCAGGGTGGCGACCGACAGGGCGCGTGGGGGTGCGGTGCGCAGCGCGCTGTACGTGTATCACCGGGGGATGATCGAGCGGGAACTGGAGCTGGCGGGGCCCGCGCGACGGCATCTGCGGGAGGCGCTGCGGATCAACCCGCACTTCTCACCGACGCGGACGCCGGTGGCGGAGGCGGCGCTGGAGGAACTGGGCGAGCCGTCCGTGGAGGACGTACCGGACATGCACGCGAAGGACGCGAAGCCGCGGAAGAGGTGAGCGCGGCCCCGCCGGGTCCGCCGGGCCTGCCGGGGTGGCCGCGCGCCCCGCCCTCACACCACCGCCGTGCCGATCAGTGCGTTGCGCGGTACCAGGCTCGCCAGTCGCTCCTCGCTCATCCCCTCCGTGCCCTCCGGGCGGCACGGCAGCACCATGTAGCGGGTCTCGGCGCTGGAGTCCCACACCGTGATCCGCACGTCGGCCGGCAGCTCCAGGCCGAACTCCGCCAGCACCGCCCGGGGTTCGCGGACCACCCGGGAGCGGTAGGCCTCGGACTTGTACCAGCTCGGGGACGGGCCGAGGAGGCGCAGGGGGTAGCAGGAGCAGAGGGTGCAGACGATGACGTTGTGCAGGGTGGCCGTGTTCTCGACCACGCGCAGGCGCTGATACGAGCCCTCCATGTACCCGAGTTCCCGGACCGCCGCCGTTGCGTCCCGCAGCAGACGGTCCTTGAACGCCCCGTCGGTCCAGGCCCGTGCCACCACGCGCGCCCCGTTCGCCGGGGACGACTCCGCGAGGAACGCGTCGATCGCCTCGTCCACCTTGTCGCCCGAGATCAGGCCCTTCTCCTCCAGCAGGGTCTCCAGCCGCCGTACTCGCCGGGCGATCGCCGCATCGGTGTGGTGGTCACCGCTCATCGTCACGGTCCTCTTCCAGATAGCTTTCCCACAGGTCCAGTACGACGTGATGGTCACCCACGCCCCACAGGTCACCGGCCTCGAAGCGGACCGCGTAGATCTGCTCCACCGGCGCGTCCGCTCGCCCCCGCGCGCTGACGTCGGCCAGTTCGGCCGGCCCCTCCGGCTCGACGACCACGCCCCGCTTGCCGCGCGCGTACCGGGGCAGCCGAGTGTGGTGCGGCGGGTCGTGGCGGAAGGTGCGCACGCGGGTGCCGGGCGGGAAGCGGTCAGTCATCCGGCTCACCCGGCTCGTCGAGCTCCCCCGGCGCCAGCACGCCCTTGCGCTCCAGCAGCGCGCAGATGGCGGTGAACCAGCGCTCGTAGTACGACGCCGCCAGATACTCCGCGGGCGGCATCGACTCGATCGCGTCCCGGAACTCGTTCGTGTTGAAGACGCCCTGCGCGCGCAGGGCGTTGGAGAGACCGACGACCCGCGCCTCCCAGTCCGCGCGGAAGGGCTCGGTGTCGTCGGTGGTGTCGACGGGACCGAAGCCCTCGACGCCGCCGACGTCGTTGATCCTGGCCATGGGGTCAGCGTATGGCCCACCGCTCAGGACGCGCGCGGCTTGAAGTAGATCGAGAACCTGCGCTCCCCCACCCTCCCCGAGCCGAGCCCCAGACACAGCCGTGCCCCGGAGCGGTGGCGCACGGCGAGGCCCTCCGGTTCGCGGTGGTCGAGGGAGTAGCCGGCCACGGTGCGCTGCCGGTCGATCAGCTCGCCGGTGCGGATGTCGAGGCAGGAGAGGTGGGCGTTGCCGCGCCGGGCAGGCGGGTTGGTCTTGGCGTCGTACGCGGTCCCGGCCAGCTGGTAGACGTGGTCGCCGTACAGGGCGTACCCCTGGAACGGGATCCTCGGGTCGGGATGCGCGCCGGTCTGCGGGAAGTCGGCGATCGGAGTGGAGTAGTCACGGGCGACGAACGCGTCGAGGTCCCAGACCCGGTAGCGGGGCGCGCCGTCGACGCGGTGGCGCACGGCGATGCGGTGCGAGGCCATGCACACCGACGGCTGGTTGGAGGTGGAGCCCGGGATCGGGTGGCGGACCTTGACGTGCTCGCGGGTGCGGACGGCGCCGTCGAAGAAGCGGAAGCGGGTGACGCCCCTGCCGTAGCCGTCCCTGGCGTCGGCCTCGGTCCAGATCCACACCGTGCCGTCGGACGCGTGCTGCACGCCCATGCTGACCCCGTGTCCGAAGCCCCGCAGCCACATGTGGCCCAGCCGCTTGCCCCGGTAGTCGAGCCGGTTGAGGCACAGGTCGCCGGCCGCGCCGCCGCCCCGGCGGAGCTGGAGGACGTACAGGTGCTGGTGGACCTCGTCGAAGGCGAACGACTGAAGGAGCGTGGGCTCCTTGAGCGTGTCCTTCTTCCACAGCCACCGCTCGGCCGGTGTGGTCAGGTCGAAGCGGTCGGTCACTCCTGCCTCCTCCGCTCGTGCGGACGCCCCCGTGGCGCCCGCACGAGCGGAGATACCCGACCGGCCCGCGATGGTTGCGCTTTCTACGGATTCAGAGGTTGCCGCGCTTGGCCTGCTCCCGCTCGATCGCCTCGAACAGCGCCTTGAAGTTGCCCTTGCCGAAGCCCATCGAGCCGTGCCGCTCGATGAGTTCGAAGAAGACGGTCGGACGGTCCTGGACCGGCTTGGTGAAGATCTGCAGCAGATAGCCGTCCTCGTCGCGGTCGGCGAGGATCTTCAGCTCGCGCAGGGTCTCCACGGGGACGCGGGTGTCGCCGACCCACTCGCCGAGGGTGTCGTAGTACGAGTCGGGGGTGTCGAGGAACTGCACGCCGGCCGCGCGCATGGTGCGGACCGTCTGCACGATGTCGTTGGTGTTCAGCGCGATGTGCTGGACGCCGGCACCGCCGTAGAACTCCAGGTACTCGTCGATCTGGGACTTCTTCTTGGCGAGGGCGGGCTCGTTGATCGGGAACTTGACCTTGAGCGTGCCGTCGGCCACGACCTTCGACATCAACGCGCTGTACTCGGTCGCGATGTCGTCGCCCACGAACTCCTTCATGTTCGTGAAGCCCATGACCTTGTTGTAGAAGCCGACCCATTCGTTCATGCGGCCGAGCTCGACATTGCCGACGCAGTGGTCGATGGCCTGGAAGGTGCGCTGGGCGGGCGGCTGGACCATCGGCGCGGCGGCGACGTAGCCCGGCAGGTACGGGCCGTCGTAGCCGGTGCGCTCGACGAGGGTGTGGCGGGTCTCGCCGTACGTCGCGATGGCGGCCAGCACGACGGTGCCGTGCTCGTCCTTCAGCTCGTACGGCTCGGCCACCGAGCGGGCGCCGTGTTCGAGGGCGTAGGCGTACGCGGCGCGCGCGTCCGGCACCTCGATGGCGAGGTCGATGACGCCGTCGCCGTGCTCGGCCACGTGCCGGGCGAGGAAGTGGCCCCAGGTGGTGGCGGGCTTGATGACGGAGGTGAGGACGAAACGGGCGGAGCCGTTCTCCAGCACATAGCTCGCGGTCTCGCGGCTGCCGTTCTCCGGTCCGGAGTAGGCCACGAGGCGCATGCCGAAGGCGGTCGAGTAGTAGTGCGCCGCCTGCTTGGCGTTGCCCACGGCGAAGACGACCGCGTCCATTCCCTTGACCGGGAAGGGGTCGGCCTGCCGGGCGGTGTCGGGAGTGTGGTGTGTGGTCTGCGTCATAGGCGCAGCCTCACTCCGGTGCGGCAAGGTGCGCAATAGTTTGCGTGATCACTGGGCAATCTGTTCAGTGTCGGGCCGGTGCGCGCGGGCTTTCTGTGCAGGATGACCACCGGGAAGCGGGAGAGAGGGCGGGCTGTCGTGGCGATCGATCATCTGGACGGGCGGATCATCGTGCTGCTGGCGCGGGAGCCGCGGATCGGGGTGCTGGAGATGTCCCGGCGGCTGGGCGTGGCCCGCGGGACCGTGCAGGCGCGGCTGGACCGGCTTCAGTCGAACGGAGTCATCCGCGGATTCGGTCCCGAGGTGGATCCGGCCGCGCTCGGCTACCCGGTCACCGCCTTCGCCACGCTCCAGATCAGGCAGGGGCAAGGAGCCGACGTACGGGCCCACTTGGCGACCGTGCCGGAGGTGCTGGAGCTGCTCACGACCACCGGGACCGGGGACATGCTGTGCCGGCTCGTGGCGCGTTCCAACGCCGATCTCCAGCGTGTGATCGACCGGGTCGTCGGTTTCGATGGGATCGTCCGGGCCTCCACCGCGATCGTGATGGAGAACCCCGTGCCGCTGCGGATCATCCCGTTGGTGGAGCAGGCGGCCGAGGACCGGGAGAGGACGAGCTAGCCGACGTGGTGAGCGGGGTGAGCGGATGTGACCTTCTGGGAGTACCTGGACAACCGTCACCAGCAGCTGCTCACCGACGCCTACCAGCACGCCAGTGCCGTCTTCCAGTGCATGGTCGTGGCGGCCGTGCTCGGGGTGCTGATCGGCGTCGCCACGTATGAGAGCGCCTGGGCCGGCAACCTCGCCGCGTTGTCCACCTCGACCGTTCTGACCGTTCCGTCGCTCGCGATGATCGGTCTGCTCGTCCCGATCGTGGGGCTGGGGGTGGCGCCCACGGTGATCACGTTGACGCTGTACGGGCTGCTGCCGATCGTGCGCAACGCGATCGTCGGCCTGCGCGGGGTCGATCCGTCGCTGGTGGACGCGGCCCGCGGCATCGGCATGTCGCGCCCAGCCCGGCTGCTGCGGGTCGAGCTGCCGCTGGCCTGGCCGCCGATCCTGACCGGGATCCGGGTCGCGACGCAGATGCTGATGGGCATCGCGGCGATCGCGGCGTACGCCTCCGGACCCGGCCTCGGCAATGTGATCTTCCGCGGTCTCGCCTCGCTGGGCAGCGCGAACGCGCTCAACCAGGTCCTCGCGGGCACCCTCGCCATCATCGTCCTGGCGCTGCTGTTCGACGCCGCGTACGTGCTGATCGGGCGGCTGACGATACCGAGGGGGATCCGTGTCTGAGACCACCGCTCAGGGCACCCGTCACGACGGCCGTCAGGACGGCCGTGATGACGACCGTCAGGACGGTCATCACGGCGCCTCCATCGAGCTGGAGAACCTGACCAAGCGGTACCCGGGCAATCCGCAGCCGGCCGTGGACAACGTGAGCATGGAGATCAAGGCGGGCGAGGTCGTCGTCTTCGTCGGCCCCTCGGGCTGCGGGAAGTCCACCACGCTCAAGATGATCAACCGGCTGATCGAACCGACCGCCGGCCGTATCCGCATCGGCGGCGAGGACGTCACCGACATCGACCCGGTGAAGCTGCGCCGGAAGGTCGGCTACGCCATCCAGTCCGCCGGCCTCTTCCCGCACATGACGGTCGCGCAGAACATCGCCCTCGTGCCGAAGATGATCGGCTGGCCGAAGGCACGGATCAGCGCGCGGATCGAGGAGCTGCTCGACCTCGTCGGGCTCGACCCCGGCGAGTTCCACGGCCGCTACCCGCGTCAGCTCTCCGGCGGCCAGCAGCAACGCGTGGGCGTGGCGCGGGCGTTGGCGGCCGATCCCCCGGTGCTGCTGATGGACGAGCCGTTCGGGGCGGTCGACCCGATCACCCGTGATCACCTCCAGGACGAGTTGATCAGGCTCCAGCACGAGCTGCACAAGACGATCGTCTTCGTCACGCACGACTTCGACGAGGCGATCAAGCTCGGTGACCGTATCGCCGTGCTGCGCGAACGGTCGCACATCGCTCAGTTCGACACCCCGGAGGCGATCCTCACCAACCCGGCGGACGACTTCGTGTCGGGGTTCGTCGGGGCCGGCGCGGCGCTGAAGCGGCTGAATCTGACCCGGGTACGGGACGTGGAGATCACCGACTATCCGACGGCGACCGTCGACGAGCCGCTCCAGCAGATCTTCACCAGCCTGCGGGCGAGCGGCACCAACGAGGTCCTGCTGCTCGACAGGCGCGGACGGCCCTACAAGTGGCTCCGGCGCGGCGACATGATGCGGGCCAAGGGTTCGCTGGCGCGGGCGGGCACGCTCGTGCACGACACGGTGACCCGGGACGCGACCCTGCGCGACGCCCTGGAGGCCGTGCTGACCGACAGCGCGGGCCGGGTGGCCGTGACCGGGCGGCGCGGTGAGTACACGGGCGTCGTCGACATGGAGACGCTGATCAACTCCGTGCACGAGCTGCTGGAGGCCGACCGGCTGGAGGCGCTGGAGGCCCAGCACGAGCTGGAGGTCGCCCGCAGCGACCGCACCCATGCCGAGCAGGAGGGCGACGGAGGGGAGAAGAAGGCGTGAGCGCTCCTGAGGCCCCCGACCTGGAGGAGACGGAGGAGACCGCCGGAACCCCCGCTGCGGCGCAAGCCCCCGCCGGCAGGCTGAGCCGGCAGAAGCTGACCTTCCTGCCGGCCTTCCTCGTCGCTCTGCTGCTCGCGACCTGGCTGTGGTTCCAGCAGGCCGACCTCGACCCGGTCTCCGAGAACGCGCTGTCCGACGGCCAGGTCTCCCAGGCCCTGTGGGAGCACATCGAACTGACGGCGATCTCCACCTTCTTCGTGCTGGTCATCGCGATCCCGCTGGGCATCCTGCTCACCCGGCGGACGTTCCGCAAAGCGACCCCGGTGGCCATGGCCGTCGCCAACATGGGCCAGGCGACGCCCGCGATCGGGCTGCTCGCCCTGCTGGTGATCTGGCTGGGCATCGGCCGCCGGGCCGCCCTCATCGGCATGATCGGCTACGCCGTGCTGCCCGTGCTGTCCAACACGATCGCCGGGCTCAAGGCGAACGACCCGACCCTGCTGGAGGCGGCGCGCGGCATCGGCATGTCACCGGCGGGGGTGCTGACGCGGGTGGAGCTGCCGCTGGCCGTACCACTGATCCTGGCGGGCGTGCGAACGGCGCTGGTCCTCAACGTCGGCACGGCGACCCTGGCGGTGTTCGGCGGGGGCGGCGGCCTGGGCGTACTGATCACGGCCGGCATCACCAACCAGCGCATGCCGGTGCTGGTACTCGGCTCGATCCTCACCGTCGCCCTCGCCCTACTGGTGGACTGGCTGGCGTCCCTGGCCGAACTGCTGCTGCGGCCACGGGGGTTGACGTGAGGCGGCGGCTTACGGGTCTGCTCGCGGTGGGGTTGCTGGCGTCGGCCCCGGGTTGTGGTCTGACCAGCGGCTCCCCCATGGCCGACGATGTGCGACCCGGCGTGATCGGACGCGGTGAGCCGCTGGCGGGTGCGAACCTGACGGTGACGTCGAAGTCGTTCACCGAGCAGCTCGTCCTCGGCGCGATCATGGGCATCGCCTTCCAGGCGGCGGGCGCGGAGGTGCTCGACCGCACCGGCATCCAGGGCTCCATCGGCAGCCGCGAGGCGGTGGTCAAGGGCGACGCGGACGCCGGGTACGAGTACACGGGCACGGCCTGGATCACGTACCTGGGCCACAGCGAGCCCATCCCCGACCCGCACGCGCAGTGGGAGGCGGTGCGCAAGGCCGACGCGGTGAACGGGGTGACCTGGCTGGCGCCCTCCACGCTGAACAACACCTATGCCCTGGCGATGAACCAGGCGAACCACAAGAAGTACGGCACGAACACGCTGTCCGACGTGGCCGCGCTGTCGAAGTCGGATACGGGCGCCGTGACGCTGTGCGTGGAGGTCGAGTTCGCCAACCGGGCGGACGGGCTGCGGGGGATGCAGCGGGAGTACGGGATGAGCGTGCCGACGGGGAACATCACGCAGATGGACACCGGGATCATCTACACGCAGGCCGCGAAGGGGAGTTGCGCCTACGGGGAGGTCTTCACGACGGACGGGCGCATCAAGTCGATGAACCTGGTGGTGATGGACGACGACAGGAAGTTCTTCCCCAACTACAACGCGGCCCCGATGATCAACACCAGGACGCTGGAGAAGTGGCCGGCGATCGCGGACATCCTCGACCCGATCAGCAAGAAGCTGAACAACTCGGTGGCGCGGGACCTGAACGCGAAGGTGGACGTGGAGGGGGAGGATCCGCATCAGGTGGCGTTGGAGTGGATGAAGGAGGAGGGGTTCGTGCGATAGCGGGCCACGAGGACCCGCTCCAAGGAACCCGCTCCAAGGAACCCGTCCCACGCCGGAGCGGGCGACTCGGGGCGGCGCACTAGCAGCCGGGCACCGCGCCCTTCCCCGACTCCAGCGCCCGCAACGCGCTCACCGCCCCCTTCAGCGTCGTCACCGGGATCAGCCGCAGGCCCTTCGGCAGTTCCGCCTCCGCGTCGGAGCACTCCGCCTTCGGTACCAGGAAGACCGTCGCCCCGTCCCGCCTGGCCGCCTGGGTCTTCAGGGACACGCCCCCGACCGCCCCGACCTTGCCGGTGGCGTCGATCGTGCCCGTACCGGCGATCGTGCGGCCGCCGGTGAGGTCGCCGCCGGCGCCGTCGCCCTTCAGCTTGTCGATGATGCCCAGGGAGAACAGCAGGCCGGCGCTGGGGCCGCCCACGTCCGCGAGCTTCAGGGTGACCTTGATGTCCTTGCCGTTCAGGCCCAGGTGGTTCAGCGCGGCCTCGGTCGCGGCGTCCTGGGACTCCTTCATCTGCTCGGTGTTGTACTGCTCGATCTCCCGGGTGCTGCGGCCGCTCGGGTACACCGCGTCGCGCGGCATGACCGCCCGGTCCGTACGGAACCAGGCGTCGATCACGTCGCCGAGCGTGACGTCCGTGTCGGGCGACGTGGCCGTGATGGTCGTCATGCGTAGCTGGCCGCTGGTGTCACGGGTCGGCGCACCGGAGATCGTGATCACCGGGTCGCCCCTGTCCTCGCCGAGCACGTTCGTCGTCTGGCCGGGCTGCGTCAGTGAGAACGGCAGCGGCGCGAACGCGGCCGTGGCGAGCAGGGCCACGACCGGCAGGGCACAGACGGCGGCGGCCCGTGGGCGCGTGAGGCGAGAGAGCACGGGATCAATCTAACGTGACGGCGAATTCCGCCCGGGTCCAGGTCGGAGCTGCCAAGGGTGCCCCACGCAGGTCACGTCCAGGTCTCGTCAGATCACCCGCGGATCCCGTCACGACACGTACAGGTCCCGCCGCTCCTTGGTGAAGCGCCGCAGTGCCTGAGGTAGCGGCTCCACCCCGATACCCGGTGACCGTGGGACCGGAAGGTGCCCGTCGACCAGCACGAACGGCTCCGTGATGTCCTCGGCGAAGTACCGGCTGGACGCCGAGGTGTCCCCGGGGAGCGTGCAACCGGGCAGCGCCGCCAGCGCCAGGTTCGGTGCGCGTCCGATGCCCGTCTCCAGCATGCCGCCGCACCACACCGGCACCCCGTGCGCGTGCGCCACGTCATGGACCCGCCGCGCCTCCAGGTATCCCCCGACCCGCGCGGGCTTCACGTTCACGGCCCGGCACGCGTCCATCGCGATCGCGGACGCCGTGTCACGGGCGTTGTGCAGGGACTCGTCCAGGCAGACCGGGGTCGCCAGGCGCTGCTGGAGGCGGGCGTGGGCGTACAGGTCGTTCTCCGCCAGCGGCTCCTCGATCAGCAGCAGCCCGAACTCGTCCAGCCGCCGCAGATGCCCGGCGTCCGCGAGCGTGTAGGCCGTGTTGGCGTCGACCTGGAGCGGCAGGTCCGCCCCGAAGCGCTCGCGCACGGCCCGTACGGGTTCCAGGTCCCAGCCGGGCTCGATCTTCAGCTTGACGCGGACGTAGCCCTCGGCGAGATACCCCTCGACGGCGTCCAGCAGGTCACCGACGCTCTCCTTGATCCCGACCGACACCCCGGCCGGCACCCGCTCCCGCACCGCCCCGAGATACGTCGCCAGCGGCATCCCGTACGACCGCAGCTCCGCGTCGAGGACGGCCGTCTCCAGCGCCGCCTTCGCCAGTTCGTGCCCCTTGATCCTCGCCGTCGCAGGCGCCAGGTGGGCGGTGTCGAGGGCGGGGAGGGCGGCCGCGCGCGGCAGCAGGAAGTCGCGCAGCACGATCTCGGCGCCGGCCACGAACTCCGAGCAGTACAGCGGCTCGGGGTCGGCCGCGAACTCCGACCAGCCCTCGGCCGTGTCCGTGACGACGTGCAGCAGGAAGGTGTCCTTGGCGGTCATCGTGCCGAAGGAGGTGCGGAAGGGGGTGACCAGCGGGATCGCCACGTGGACGATCTCGACGCGCTTGAGTCTCACGGGGTGGCCTCCGGGCGGGTGAGCGTGTACCAGCCGTCCCGGGACATCCCGGTCGCGGTGAATCCGTCGGCGAAGGCCTTGGTGAACACCTCGCGCACGGCCCGCCGCCAGCGCAGCGCCAGCTCGGGGTCGGCCGCCCGCAGCGCCACGACGTCGTCCGGTACACGGCACCACAGGGCCCGGTCGCCGAGGTCACGGCGGGCGAGCGGGGCACCGTCGGGGGCGGTGTGCGTGGTGGGGGCGGCGTGGCGGTCGGCCGCGCCGCCCGGTGCATCCGGTGCATCCGGTGCATCCAGTGCATCCAGTGCGTCCAGTGCGTCCGGTGCATCCGGTGCATCCTTTTCATCCGGTTCACCCGGTTGTCCGTACGGCCGTGAGGACGACGCCGTGAGGTCCCAGGTCACCGCCAGCCGGTCGCTCTCGTCGCCGTCGTTCACGCCGTCGGCCATGGGTCCGTAGAAGTCGACGAGGTAGTCCGTGCCCTCGGCACCCAGCTTGACCAGGTTGAAGCGGGCGTTGCGGCCCACCAGCGGATCGAAGGTCCAGCGCATGGTCCGGGCCCCGTGCTCCAGCGCCCACGCCCGCTGGGCCTGCTTCACCTGGTATCCGAGCCCCCGCTCGGCAGCGGTGAGCAGCGAGTACGTCTGTCTCGACTCGGGCGGCCCGAACACCGCGACCGACGCCCCCACCAGCCGTGTCCCGTCGTACGCCGCATGCACCGCCCCGCCCGCGTGGGCGAGGCTGTTCAGTGTCTCGGGCAGTAACGGCGGCGCGCTCCGCGGCGTGTTCCATACGTCGCTGAAGTAGTCGGCGACGGCCGCGAACCCGGCGACGTCATGGATGGTGCGGATGCTGAGTGAGGTCATGAGTCGAGTGTCGCCAGGCGGCGACGACCCTGCCTAGGGCGCACGCGCACACGCCACCTACGACCGGACACGCCCCTCAGCGCAGCGCCTCCGCCACCTCCCGTGCCGCGTCCACGACCCGCGGCCCCACCCGCTCCGGCACCGCGTCGGCCAGCATCACCACTCCCACGCTGCCCTCGACCCCGGTGACCCCGAGCAACGGCGCGGCGGCCCCGCTCGCGCCGGCCTCCAACTCCCCGTGGGTCAGGGTGTAACCGGGCTCCTCCAGCGGCTGCCGCCGGGCGGCGAGGATCGCCCGGCCCGCCGCGCCGCGGTCCAACGGGTGCCGGAAACCGGCCCGATAGGCCACGTGATAATCCGTCCAGGTCGGCTCGACCACGGCGACGGCCAGCGCCTCCGTGCCGTCCACCAGCGTCAGATGGGCGGTCGCCCCGATGTCCTCGGCGAGCGAGCGCAACGCGGGCAACGCGGCCTCCCGTACCAGCGGGTGCACCTGCCGGCCCAGGCGCAGCACACCGAGCCCGACCCGGGCGCGGCCGCCGAGGTCACGGCGTACGAGTGCGTGCTGTTCGAGCGTGGCGAGCAGCCGGTACACGACGGTCCGGTTCACGCCCAGTTTGTTGGAAAGCTCGGTGACGGTCAGCCCGTGGTCCGTGTCGGCCAGCAGCTTGAGGACGCGCAGTCCCCGGTCGAGCGTCTGAGAGGTCTCCGCGGTCACGACGCCCACTCCTTAAGTGGTGAGGTCGGCGGGCCCCCGTCGTGGCGGGTGCGTCACCGAGTCCCGTCAGTGACGCGCGTCAGAGGCCGCCGATCGGCCGGCGGCCCGGCGTTGTCCGGACCGCGTCGCTTCACGGCTGCGCTCCGCGGCGGCGCTGCCACGGGGCGTGTGCGTAGCGGGACATTAGCGAAGCCGGTTCGCTGAGCGGAAGGCTCCGTCCAGAATCCGGGCAATGGCCGATACGGACGGCTCCCTGTTTGCCCTGATACGGCCCGGACTCCTTGGACGCCGGCGGACGGTGACCGGGCCCTTGTGGTGTCGAAGGCCGACTGACGGAGGCCGTGCGGTGCCGTGCGGACCGCGTCGAGCCGCCCGGCCGGATCGACCGCTTCGTGACCGCAGCCCAGACCCGGGCGGAGAAGTCGTTCTGCACCCGACCGCCGAACGCCTGGGCGATGCGGGCCGGGCCCGGCTGGTGAGGCCCGTCGCCGAGGACGATGACGGCGGTGCTGGCCTGCTGGCATCCCTCAAACGCGACCCGGGCGGTCGGCTTGGACTCCCTGCTCCCTCGGACCTCCGAGACACGAACGAGGATGGGCCCGGACAAGGACCACGCGATCAGCACCATGAGTGTCAGACGGCCTTTCCGGGGCGGGTGGTGTGGAGGCGTTCCCCGAGGTCGACCAGATGCGCATGCAGGACGTCCTCGGCCTCCTCCGCGGTCAGGTGGCCTATGAGCACGTGGCTGGTGAGGCCGTCGGCGAGGGCGAGCAGGGTACGAGCCTCGCGCTGCGGGTCGGGCGGCACAGTGCCTTCGTCGGTCGGGCCGCTCTCGGTCGCCTCCGTGATGAGGCGGGCGAGGAGGCGCTGGAGGGCCGCGTAGCTCGTTCTCAGCGGGCCGGCGAGCGACTCGCTGACGGCGGCCTTGGCGACGAATGCGAGCCAGATCCGTGCTTCGGCGCGGTGTTCCCTGCGAAGCAGGGCGATCTCGGTGGCCGTGTGCCCCAGGGCGGTGCCGGCCGACTGGGCCGGGCTCCGGGTCAGTCGGGCCCGCGCGCGTTCAGTGATGCGTTCGCCGACGTAGTCGACGGCAAACAGGAGCATCTCCTCCTTGCTGCGGAAGCAGCGCTGAACGGCACCCAGGGAGACCTGCGCACGGGCGGCGACGTCGCGCATGGTCACTCCCTCCGGTCCGTGTTCGTCGGCGAGGAGGCAGACGGCCTCGGCGATCTGACGGCGGCGGCCTTCGTAGTCCACCTGCTTGGGCATGCTCGGACCTCCCTTTATTTCAATACGATCGTATCGGTTCCGGGGTAGGGTTCCGCCACAAGCACGTCGACATGGGGACGGGGAGCCCAAGGATCATGCAAGACGCTCTGTGGAAACTTCCGGCCGCCGCCCAGGCCGCGGCGGTCCGAGACGGAGAGATATCGGCGGTCGAACTGGTCGACAGTCACCT
Source organism: Streptomyces sp. NPDC006385 (assembly GCF_040612485.1). Lineage (NCBI taxonomy): Bacteria > Bacillati > Actinomycetota > Actinomycetes > Kitasatosporales > Streptomycetaceae > Streptomyces > Streptomyces sp. NPDC006385. The sequence goes on along the minus strand of NZ_JBEXQG010000010.1, from coordinate 127,363 downwards.
GGAACGCATCGCTGAGGTGAATCCGCAGGTCAACGCGGTCACGCAACTGTTGGCCGAGCGTGCCCGTGAGGCCGCCGCGCAGACGGACCGGCGGCGGGCCTCGGGCGGAGAGCTCGGGCCGCTGGCCGGTGTGCCGTTCACGGTGAAGGAGTCCACCGCCATCGAAGGCGTGCCGACCACCTTCGGAACGGCACGCTTCCGCGATCTGGTCGCGCCTGCAGACGCGCTCCCGGTGGCTCGCCTACGTGCGGCCGGAGCCATACCGATCGGGCACAGCAATATGCCCACCCTGATCCTGGCGGGGATGCACTCACGCAGCGAGCTGTTCGGTGACACCGTCAACCCGTGGGAGCCAAGCCGGACACCGGGGGGCAGCAGCGGTGGCGACGCGGTGGCCGTCGCCACCGGCATGGCCGCGCTCGGACTCGGCAACGACTCCGGTGGGTCAGTACGGATCCCGGCCTCGTTCTGCGGCGTGACGGGGCTGAAGCCGACGGCCGGGCGGTTCCCGGCCGATCACCGCGTCTTCGGCCCGGACGACCCCGGACCGGCCTCGCAGATGCTGGTCACCGACGGGCCCCTGGCCCGCAGGGTCACCGACCTGCGACTGGCATACGAGGCGCTGGCCGGGACGGACCCACGGGATCCGCGGGCCGTACCGGTGCCCGTCCACGGCGAGCCGCTGCAGGTGCCGATGAAGGTCGCGGTCGTTACTGACCCCGGCGGCCACGGCGTCCACCCCACGGTCCGCAGGGCTGTCGCAGCCGCGGCCGATGCGCTGCGGGACGCCGGGTACGACGTGCGGGAGGTGGCGGACGTTCCGCGGCTGGACGAGGCACTCGAGGCGTACGGCCGGATCACCGTGACCGAGTTCGCTGAGACGTGGCCGGTGGTGCGCACACTGCTCGGCGAGGGCGGAGACCGCTACATCGAGATGGCAATGGAGAAGACTCCGCCCGCGACCGCCGCGGAGTTCATGAAGCTGATGGGAGCCTGGCTGGGCATTCGCCGTTCCTGGGCGGAGTTCCTCGACGAGTACCCACTGCTGCTCGGGCCGGTGTTCACCGAGCCGCCTGTCGAGCCGGGGGTGGAGTCACGCGACAGAGCGGGACGGGAACGGGTCGGCGCGGGCATGCGCCTGTGCACGGTGACCAGCTTCGTGGGCGTGCCCGGAGTCGCCGTGCCGACCGGAGTGACCGATGGGCTGCCGTCTGGCGCGCAGATCATCGGGCGCGCGTTCCGGGAGGACCTGTGTCTGGCCGCCGCACAGGAGGTCGAGGACCGACTCGGCGTGCTGACACCGATCGACCCGCGCTCTGAAGTCCCGGCTGCCGCACGGTAGGCGGTGTGGACAGAGCCAGGAGGGCCAACCGGCCGGTAGGCGAGGAAAGCAAGCATCCTCGGAGCCCTGATCGCTGTGATCGCGAAGGCAGTGGGTGACCGCCTCTATGGTGTGCATCGCGAACGTCCACCGACCGACCCGGAGGTGCCGTGCCCCTGCACATGAAGCTGTGCGCGATAACACTCGACTGCTCTGATCCGCTGGCTCTGGCGGCGTTCTATCGTCAGGCCACCGGCCTCCAACCTCACCCGGAATCCGACGTCGACTTCGCCGGTCTCACCTGTGAGGACGGACTCTTCATCGGCTTCCAACGGGTCGACGACTACCGGGCTCCCCGCTGGCCTGACCAAACTGTTCCTCAGCAGTCCCACCTCGACTTCGCGGTCGATGACCTGGACGAAGCCGAGACCCGGCTGCTTGAGCTGGGGGCGAGCAAGCCTGACCATCAGCCGAATGAGGACAGATGGCGGGTCCTCGCCGATCCGGCTGGGCATCCGTTCTGCCTGGTCAGAGGCCGATAGACGCTGACGTCGACGACGCGCGTCGGCGACCACGACCGTTTGGCGTGATGTAGCCATAGATGGTGGAACACCCGATCTTGAAGGTCTGGGCGATCTTCGCTGTGCACGGATCGCCTCCGGGACGGTGCGCAGTTCGAGCTGCTGCCCGTATCGGCCGATCCAGCGGCCGTGCCGCGGGCAGATGTTGGTGCTGACCGGGACGTGGTGTGAGGCGTGGGCGGTGATGCCCAGGCCGGCCGGGCAGCGGGTGCAGACCGGCTGGGTCGTCCGGCCTTTGCAGGCAACGGCTTGAGGGGCTGCGCGGTGAAGCGGGCGGTCAACTCCGCGGTCCGCAGGTCGGGCAAGGCCCGCAGGAGCCGGTCGACGGGGTGCCCGGACAGGCAGTGGATCGCGTGCAGGGTGGTGAGCTTGCCCGGATGGATGCGGTCGGGGTCCTGGATGTGGGCGGACAGCCCCTGATGGGAGAGGCGGTTCGCGGCGGCGAGGCGTCCCAGGTAGGAGCCGGAGGTCTCGCGGTGGAGCGGTTCGACCGTGCGGGGCAGCTGCCGCGGTCTCGGGCCGGGCAGGGCTGGTCTACTCACGCGGCATTCGCCTGCCCGGGGAAGGGTCCCGCAGGACGTGCGGCGTGAGCATGTCGGCCCAGGCAGGCAGATGGGCCTTCGCCGCGACGGCCAGACCGTTGCGCAAGGCGTCGTCGCCGACACGGTGCGAGGAGCCGTATGAGTTCTTGCGCTCGGAGGGGGGCAGCGGGACACCGGGATGAGTGTGGCCGTCGTCGAACTGGCCCAAGACGTCCTCGACGCACCACCGCGGTGCGGCCCGCCGTTGATCAGCGGCACCATCCGGTCACGCGGGCCCGAGCCGCGGGCGCCCCTGCCATGGCGCACGTGGAGCTTGCCGAAGCGGCCCAGCTCCCACTTGGCCGCGGGACATACGTACGGCGCGTGAGACGACCCAGGCGCGCGGGGCCGTATCGCGAAGGCCCGGCGCCCGGCGTCAGCGCATGCGCGTGGCCCACTCCTGCACCTTGGCGATGCGCTGCTTGAGTTGCCCGGCCGTGGCCTCGGCGCTGGGCGGTCCGCCGCACACGCGCCGCAGCTCGGTGTGGATGACCCCGTGCGGCTTGCCGCTCTGGTGCACGTACGCGCTGACCATGGTGTTGAGCTTCTTGCGGAGCTCCATCATCTCCTTGTGCGAGACGACGGGCCGCCGCTCCGCGGGCAGCTCCAGCAGGTCGGCCTCCTCGGCCGGCTTCTTGCGGCTGTGGGCGATCTGCCGGGCCTGCCGCTTCTGCAGCAGCAGCTGCACCTGGTCGGGTTCGAGGAGTCCCGGAATCCCGAGGTAGTCCTGTTCCTCCTCGCTGCCGGGGTGGGCCTGCATGCCGAACTCGGCACCGTCGTAGAGGACCCGGTCGAAGACGGCCTCGGACTCCAGCGCCTCGAAGGAGAACTGCTCCTGCTCGCCGGTGTCCTCGTCCTGCTCCTTGTTCGCCTCCTCCATCTCCTTCTCGGACTCGGCGTACGGGTCCTCCTCGCCCTCCTTCTTCGGCTTGTCGAGGGCGTGGTCGCGCTCGACCTCCATCTCGTTGGCGAAGGTGAGCAGGTCGGGGATGGTCGGCAGGAAGACGGACGCGGTCTCGCCGCGCCGCCGGGACCGTACGAAGCGGCCGACGGCCTGGGCGAAGAAGAGGGGGGTGGAGATGGTGGTGGCGTACACCCCGACCGCGAGCCGGGGCACGTCGACGCCCTCGGACACCATTCGCACGGCGACCATCCAGCGGTCGTCGTTGTTGCTGAACTCGTCGATGCGGCCGGAGGCCCCGGCGTCGTCGGACAGGACGAGGGTCGCCCTGGTGCCGGTGATCTCGCGGATGAGCTTGGCGTAGGCGCGCGCGGAGTCCTGGTCGGAGGCGATGACGAGGGCGCCGGCGTCCGGGATGGCCTTCCTGACCTCGGTGAGCCGCTGGTCGGCGGCGCGCAGCACGCTGGGCATCCACTCGCCGCGCGGGTCGAGGGCGGTGCGCCAGGCCTGGCTGACGGCGTCCTTGGTCATCGGCTCGCCGAGCCGGGCGGCGATCTCGTCGCCCGCCTTGGTCCGCCAGCGCATGTTGCCGCTGTAGGAGAGGAAGATGACGGGCCGCACGACGCCGTCGGAGAGCGCGGAGCCGTAGCCGTAGGTGTAGTCGGCGGCCGACCGCCGGATGCCGGCGTTGTCCTCCTCGTACGTCACGAAGGGGATGGGGTTGGTGTCCGAGCGGAACGGCGTACCGGTGAGCGCGAGTCGCCGCGTGGCGGGCTCGAAGGCTTCCAGGCATGCCTCGCCCCAGGACTTGGAGTCACCGGCGTGGTGGATCTCGTCGAGGATGACGAGGGTCTTGCGCTGCTCGACGCGGTTGCGGTGCAGCATGGGCCGCACGCCGACGCCCGCGTACGTCACGGCGACGCCGTGGTACTCCTTGCCGAGCGGTCCGGCGCTGTACTCGGGGTCGAGCTTGATGCCTATGCGCGCGGCCGCCTCCGCCCACTGCTTCTTCAGGTGCTCGGTCGGCGCGACCACGGTCACCTGCTGCACGACGTGGTGGTGCAGCAGCCAGGAGGCGAGGGTGAGGGCGAAGGTCGTCTTTCCGGCGCCGGGCGTGGCGACCGCGAGGAAGTCACGCGGCTGCTCCTGGATGTACTTCTCCATCGCCCCCTGCTGCCAGGCACGCAGCTTGCTGGCGGTGCCCCAGGGGGCGCGGCCGGGGAAGGCGGGGGAAAGGTGATGGGAGGAGGCGGCGGTGGTAGTCACGGTCTCCGTCGGGGTCGGGCGGCTGGGCTACGTAGGGCACTCGGCCACGTATGACAACCGGGCCACCCTACCGGCGGCCCGGTCGCGTCAACGCGCGGACGGGGCCGGGTCACGCGCCGGTGGGACCGAGGTCACAGTCAGCGCGCGAAGCGGGGCAACTGAGCCGCGATCTTGGGCACGTTCAGGGCGCCCTGGCAGACGTCCAGCACGAACCGCTCGGCCTCGTCCACGTCAAAGTCCGCGTCGAGGGGATGCCCATTCATGTGCAGGAAGACCCAGGTCGCGTACCAGGCGATGCGCTTGTTTCCGTCTACGAGGGCGCGGTTGCGGGCGAGGGACTCCATCAGCGCCGCGGCCTTCTGCCACACGTCCGGGTAGGCGTCCTGCCCGAACACGCTCGACTGCGGACGTGCCAGGGCGGAGTCCAGGAGCCCGTAGTCGCGCACCTCGTCCGCCCCGAGCCGCTTCGCGAGGTTCAGCAGCTCGGGCAGAGTGAGGTAGTGCATCAGGCGAGCCTCCGGTTCAGCTCGGCGCTGGCCTTGAGCACGTGTTCGGCCGCCTCGTTGAACAGCCGCGAGTGTTCGTTTATGGCCGCGATCACGGCGTCGTGCGCGAAGGCCTGCATGCTGCGTCCCTCTGCAGCCGCACGCTCGCGCAGCGCGTCGAGCTCCTCGTCCGTAAACCGCAGGTTCAGTCCAGCCATGGCTCGATGGTACTGCGTGGTACCACTTGGTGTCACCGAGATTCGCCCCGCAACCGCGTAGTCACCCAAGCCCCCACCAACGCCACCCCCGCCATCGGCAGGAACACCGCCGCGAACGCCACCGGATGCGCCCCGGCCCCGGCCGCCCCCACCGCCGTATGACCCACCGCACCCCCGCCCAGCGCGGCGAACGCGGCGCCGCCCGCCGAGAGGAGGACGACGTTGGACAGTCCGTCGGAGATCTGGAGGGCGGCGGAGTTGGTGCCGGCCTCCTCGGGGGCGGAGAGGTGGAGCAGGAGCACGCTGGTGGAGGAGATCACCAGCCCCATCCCGAAGCAGCCGAACGCCCAGGCGACGGCGACGGTCCAGGCGGGCACGGAGTCGATCAGCACGCTCGGCGCGGCGGCGATCGCGGCGGCGACCAGCAGCATCCCGACCGTCATCAACCGCTCCCGGTACGGCTCCACCCGCGGCCGCGACTGCACCCACGACGCCAGCGCCCACGTCGCCCCACCCGCCGCGAGCGAGAACCCGGCGAGCGTCGGCGACAGTCCCCGCTGGGTGACCAGCATCAGCGGCACGAAGGACTCGGCGGCGATGAAGGACCCCGCGGCGACCCCGCGCAACAGCACCACGGACGGCAGCCCGCGCGCCGCCCGGTAGGTGCCGCGCGGGAGCAGACCGAGCACCGCCGGGACGAGGAGCGCGGCGCCGACGACGCCGGGGACGAGCGAGAGCCACCGCAGGTCCTGGGCGGCGTACTGCAGCAGGCCGGCGCCGAGGGAGATGCCGAGGGCGAGCCGGATGCGGCGCCGGTCGAAGGAGGCGGCGCGGGCGGAGTCGTCGAGCGGTCCGCCCGCCCGGCGGCGTATCTGCGGCAGCGCGAGGGCGAGCGGGAACACGACGAGCACCGGGATCCCGACGAACACCCAGCGCCAGCCCAGATGCTCGGTCACCGCCCCGGAGGCCAGCGGCCCCACGATCGACGGCACGACCCAGCTCGCCGAGAACGCCGCCATGATCGCCGGCCGCAGCCGCTCGGGATAGACCCGGCCGACGACGACGTACAACGCGACGATCACGAGCCCTCCGCCGAGCCCCTGCACGGCCCGGCCGAGGATGAACACCCACATGGCGCCGGCGGTCCCGGACAGCAGCAGCCCGGCCCCGAAGGAGGCGATGCCCGTGGTCAGCGGGCCCAACGGCCCGCGCCGGTCCGACCACTGCCCCGCGAGCACCATCCCGAACAGGCTGGTGGTGAAGTACCCCGAGAACGCGAACGCGTACAGCGGGACCCCGTCCAGCTCCCGCGCGGCCACGGGCATGGCCGTCCCCACGGCGGTCGCCTCGAAGGCGATGAGCAGCACGACGGAGACGATCCCGACACTGAGCGCCCGATAGGACCGGCTCAACACGGTCTCCTCGGTCGCGCGCGGTGACGGGTCGTCGGACGTCTTCGCGACACGGGCGTCGCGCGGCTCGAGGGCGGTCATGGACGCCAGCGTAAGGGCCACAACCGACATTGACCCCTGTCGAGAGACGGTCCCTCCATGCGACCTTGGCCGTACGACCACCGGGGTTCCCCCATCAACGAGCTCCGCGCGCCGGGGAGTTGCAGTGGTTCGATCCCCCTCCCCACCGTCTCCACGTACGGCAGCACAACCCTGGCCCCCCTCCAGATGTCCAGGACATGACTGGACGGCAAAGCTCCGGTCGCCGTGCTTCCTGTCCCGACGAGGAGACCAACCGTGCGCCACCACACGCGCCCGCACATCCGCCCCTCGGCAGCCCTCGTGGCCGCTGCCGCGATCGTCGCGGCCGTCCCCGTGGCCACCGCTCCCGTGGCGTCCGCCGAGGAGGCCGAGCCCTCCCTGGTGGTCTCGAACCTGCCGCGTACGTCTCCCAAGCCGGGCGACGTGTACGACGAGTCCGTCGTCATCACCAACAAGGGCGCCGCGGCCGCCGACGGCGTCACCTTCCGGATCCGGCTGACCCGGGGGCTCGACTTCCCCGAGCCCGTGGCGGGCTGCGCCTACTCGACCATCGGGGACCAGGTCAGGCAGGCGCTCTGCGAGCTCGACACCGTCATCGCACCCGGCGCCTCCATCGAGACGCCCGTGCGGTTCAAGGCGCTGCCGAAGGCGCTGATGGAAGCCGTCGAGTACGGCACCGGGCCCACCGGTGAGGCCCCGGGCGAGGGGTTCGACGACAGTCACCGGCGCCTGACCCTCACCGCGGACAGTTCGGCCGACCTCGTCGCGGTCGGCGAGTGGACCGAGGCGCTCGCCGGCGACCGGCAGTCGGTCACGGTGAAGCTCCGCAACGACGGCCCCGGCTGGATCCAGAACCAGGAGAGCGACGACCAGACGGCGCTCATGGTGCGGATCCCGCCGGGCGCCTCCGCCGTGGAAGTGCCCGAGGACTGCGCTCCGTTCGGCATCGACGGTCCCTCCGGGCCCGCAGGGACGCCGGGCAAGTCCACCTACGTCTGCTGGCCCGACGACCACACCATCGAGGTCGGCGAGTCGCTCGCCCACACCTTCATGCTGAAGATCGGCGCCGATGTGAAGGGCACCATCAAGGGTGAGGTGAAGGCGACCTCCGTGTACGACATCCGCCCGGCGTTCGACAAGAACCCCGCCAACGACAAGGACTGGCTCCGCATCGACGTCCCCACCGACAACGAGCCCGGCCCCGCCACCTCCGGCGGCTCCTCCACCGGCGGTTCTTCGGGCGGCGGCTCCACCACGGGCGGCGACGGCAACGACCCCGAGGGCCAGTCCACCGGCGGCACGGGCGGCACCGGCGGTTCAGGCGGCACGGGCTCCACGTCGGCCGGCACCTCGGCGGGCGCCTCGACCGGCGGCACCGGATCCGTCGACGGCAACCTCGCGAGCACCGGCTCCGACGGCACCCCGCTCCTCGCCGGAGCCGCAGCCGCCGCGGCCGCCCTCGGCGGTGCCCTGGTCCTGGCCGTACGCCGCCGCGCGGCCGCCAAGTCCTCCTGACGGCACCGCCACCCGTCCCTGAGGCCGGCAGCCACGCACACCCGGCCTCAGGAGTACGGCGTCCCCCGCGGGACATGCGGCTGAAGGAGGCGCGGCGAGTTCTCGAAGCCCAGGCGGGCGTACGCGGGGATCGCCCGGGGTGAGGAGTGGACGGTGACCCGCTCCAGACCGAGTTCCCCCGCCCTGGCCAGGGTCTCGGTGATCAGACGGCCGCCCAGCCCCGCGTCGCGCGTCTCCGGACCACGTACGCGCACGGGAGGTCACCGGACGCCCGGTGCAGCGCGTGCGGGGTCGGCACGCGGGGGACGACCGCCGGCCAGGCCATGCCGATGATCTCGTGCCGCGGACCAGCGCCATGCAGCGGTGCGAGGAGGCGTTGCGGCCCGCCCAGGGGAGGAAGTGCCGCAGGAATTCCTCTTCGTCGACGGCCGCCGGCGCCGCGCCGTCGGTCTCCAGGATCCACTGCCGGCGCAGTCCGGCGACGACGGCCAACTCGCCCGGTTCGGCCGGGCGGACCGGTGAGGGTGTCCATGCGGGCACTGTCGATCTCCCCCTCACAGGCCGCCCGTGCATCGCCCCATCAGGGGCGCCCGGCACCTGAATCGGACCACGCCACGCCTCGCCCGCCGGTCACCTCACCGCCCCGCGCCCACCGCTTCCAGCACCCCACTCGCCTCGTCCTGGAACACCTCCGTCCAGTAGTGCCGGCCGTTTCTCCCTGCCTCGGTGCCGGTCGGGTCGACCGTCGACAGGACCTGGAGCATCGTCATGGCCAGTTGGTCGTAGGTGTCGGTCGTCAGCTCGTGGCCCGACTCCTCGTCGATCGCCTGCTCGCGGTGCAGCAGCCAGAGCGTGAAGGCGAGAGTCGAGACGTCCGTGTTCAGGGGGAACAGCCTCGCCTCGGGCTCGCTCCAGTTCAGGACCGCGCCCGTCTCGCCGTCGACGACCAGGCTGTGGTCCTCGACAAGGTGACCGAGGCGTATCAAGTGGTCGGCCCAGGCGGGGAGTTCGGCCGAGGCGTCGGCGTCGGCGTAGTGCTCGGCCAGCGTCGCCAGGGGTACGTCCGTGTCGAGGCAGAACAGGAAGCCGTCCTCCGGCAGCCCCACCTCGCGCAGGAAGCGGCGGGTCGGCTCGTGCGTGAGCGTGGCGGGGAAGTCGACCTCCTCGAAGCGCACCACCTCGCGCCGGCCGAACTCCTGGTCCAGGAGACGCGATGGCAGGTCCAGGGCCAGACCGGACTGCCCGGCCCGGCCCGCCACGAGCGCCAGCGGGCGGATCAGGGCCGCCATCTTCCAGAACGGCGCCGGCTCGCCCTGCGCGCCCTCCTCGAACACGGTGAGCAGCTGCCGCGACGCCTCCGCGACCGCCTGCGGGCCGTAACGGCCGACGTAGGAGGCGAACTGTCCGCGCAGGCCCGCCAGTTCGTCCGTCGCCTCCGCGAAGCGGACCAGCGTCCGCAGGGACGATGCCAGGGGGCGGCGGTCCATCAGGTCGGGGCGGTCGTGCAGGACGTACGTCGTCGAGATCTCGCCCGTCGCACCGTCCAGCAGGACCGACTCCGTCTCCAGGGCGCCGGGGCCCAGCAGCCCGCCTATCACCAACTGGTCCCGCAGCCGGGCGGCCAGTCGGTCCTCCGCGTCGCCCGTCGAGTCCGCCACCGTCCGCAGACCCTCACGGCACAGCTCGGCGAAGCTCAACACACCGCTGTCGCACGGCAATCCGGGGCCCGTCAGCCATCGCCGCGTCGACGCGTGCGTGACGTACGGATCCAGCTCGGTCTCGGTCAGGATGACCGCCGTGTCACCGGCGCAGGTCGTAATGGTCGTGCTCATGGACTCCCCCGCATGTGCTCGCTCACAGCCCCGGGCGGGACACAGCCGATCGACCAGCCCACCGGGCTCGGCGGCCGTCCCACTGCCCAGAACACTACGCGCCACCACTGACAACGCGCCGGACGAGCGCGGATCCGGCCACGCCCGAACACCGCGCCGCCGGTCCACCCCACAAGACGTCGGCGCACCCCCGCCCGTTCCCGCCCCGCCAGAATCGCGTCGCCCGTCTCCCCCACGGTCGGCTCCGAGGAGTCCACCCACAGCCCGACGCGCGGCGTCCGCGCCCGCAGCTCCCCGTCCAACCGCTCGACGGTCCGGTCCCCGTAGCCCGTCTTCGCCCGCCCTGCCTCCGCGTTCGCGTCCGCCGTGCCCGGTTCGTACTCCCCGCGTCCGGAGACGATCATGCGCCGGAAGACGTCCCCGACCGCGGACTTCCCGGCCGGCTCCCCCGCGGCCCAAAGGGCGCGGGAGGTACCCCGTCCCCGGTCACGAGCACCACCGCGCGCATCACGTGAGGTACACGCCGCCCAGGACGACGACGATCGCGGCGAGCAGGAACAGCAGGATCCACAGCGCCAGCCTGCCCACACCGGGGGCGGGTTCGTAGCGCGGCGGATCCGGCTCGGTCACTGCCCCGTCACCACCGCGGCCTGCGGCCGGATCGGCAGCCGGTTCACCGGGCGGCCGGTCGCGGCCCGTACCGCGGAGGCGATGGCCGCCGGCGAGGTCACGACCGGCACCGCGCTCACCGCCTTCGCGCCGAACGGCGCCACCACGTCCCGTTCCTCCACCAGCTTCACGATCCGGATGTCCGGGGCGTCCAGGGCCGTCGGCAGTGCGTAGCCCGTCAGGTCCGGGTGGCGGATCAGGCCGCGTGCCGAGCGCAGGTTCTCCGTGAGCGCTATGCCCACGCCCTGCGTCACGCCCGCCTCCAGGCGGGCCTCCAGCTGGGCCGGGTTCAGCACGCGGCCGACGTCCTGGGCGAGCGCCAGCTCGACCACCCGTACCGAGCCCAGTTCGATGTCGACGTCCACCACCGCGCGGATCGCGCAGAAGGACATGCCCACGAAGGCGTCGCCCTGGCCCGTCTCGTTCAGCGGTTCGGTGGGGTGGGGGCGGCACTGGGCCGTCGCCCACAGTTCCTTGCCGTCCAGCGCCTCGGTGACGGTGGTCGACAGCACGCCGTCGTACGAGGTGATCTTGCCGTCGGTGATCTGGAGCAGTTCGGTGGACATGCCGAACTTGTGCGCCAGCGGCTGGAGCAGCTGCGTACGGACCATCTTGGCCGCCCGCTCCACCGCGCCGCCCGACACCCAGGTGTGGCGGCCGCGGCAGCCCGCTCCCGCCGGGGGCTGGTCGGTGTCGACGGGTGCCACGTGCACCTCGTCGATGCCCAGGGTCTCCTGGACGATCTGCCGGGCCAGCGTCGTGAAGCCCTGGCCGGTCTCGACGGCGGCGCACAGCACCGTCGCCACGCCGTCGTGGACCTTGACCGTCGCCGTGGAGACCTCGTCCGCGCCCTCGGCGCCGAGCATGTGCACCATGCCCAGGCCGTAGCCGACGCCCCGCCGCACGGCACCCGGTTCCCCCGCGCCCTCGGGGCCGCCGGGCAGCAGCCACTCGTCCTCCGGCGTGTCCTTGGGCAGCGGCGGGAGGGGGTAGTCCCGTACGGCCTGGAGCAGTTCGGCCACGGGGGCCGGGCAGGTCACCGTCTGGCCCGTCGGCAGCACGTCGCCCGTCGCCATGACGTTGCGCAGGCGCAGCTCCGCCGGGTCCACGCCGAGCTTCTTGGCCAGCTTGTCCATCTGCGCCTCGTACGCGGCGCACACCTGCATGGCGCCCTCGCCGCGCACATGGCCGGAGGGCGGGTTGTTGGTGCGGACGGCCCAGCCCTCGATGAAGGCGTTCGGGACGACGTACGGGCCGCAGGCGAAGGCGACCGCGGCGGCCAGGGCGTCGGAGGACGTGTCGGCGTACGCGCCCGCGTCCAGCAGGATCTGCGCCTCGACCTTCACCAGCCTGCCCTCGGCGTCCGCGTGGTGGCGGTACCGGAGGAGGGTGGGGTGCCGGTGCGTGTGGCCCAGGAAGGACTCTTCGCGCGTGGCCGTCAGCTTCACCGGGCAGCCGGTCCTGAGCGCCAGCAGGCCGAGCGGGAGCTGGAAGCCCTGGTCCTCGCGGTCGGCGGTGGCGCCGGGGACGCCGGTGACGACGACCTTGACGCGCTCGGGCTCCAGGCCGTAGCAGGCGGCGGCCCGGTCGCGGTCGGTGTGCGGGTCGGTCGAGGCCAGGTAGAGCTCCACGCCGCCGTCGGGGCGCGGTACGGCGAGGCCCGCCTCGGCGCCGATGGGGGCCGGGTCCTGGCGGCCGATGCGGTACAGGCCCTCGACGACGATCTCGCCGGCCGCGTCGGGGTCGCCGTGGCGCAGCGGGATGTGGCGGATCAGGTTGCCGTCGGGGTGCAGCGGCTCGGCCTCGAAGGCCTGCTCGGGGTCGGTCACCGGGTCGAGTACCTCGTACTCGACGATGACGGCCGCGGCGGCCAGGCGTGCGGTGTCGGGGTGGTCGGCGGCGACGGCGGCGATGGGCTCGCCGTGGTGGCGTACCACCTCGGAGGCGAAGACCGGGCGGTCGGCCTGGCCGCGGCCGTACACCGGGTTGCCGGGGACGTCCTCGTGCGTGACGACGGCCCGGACGCCGGGCATCTCGCGCGCGTGGGACGTGTCGATGGACGTGATGCGCGCGTGCGGGTGCGGTGAGCGCAGTACGGCCGCCCACAGCAGGCCCTCGGCCCACAGGTCGGCCGCGTACGGGAAGGTGCCCTCGGTCTTGGCGCCGGCGTCGGCGGCCGGCAGGGAGGCGCCGATGCCGTGCGGGATCGACTCGGGGGCGGGTGCTGCCTCCGCGGCTGTGGTCGCGGTGGCGGCTTCGTTGCTCACGCCTGGCCTCCGTCCTGTCCGTACGCCTGGTCATGCGGTCCCGTGGGCCGCGGGTTCATGGCCCCGGGTGCCTCGAACGCCGACGGGTTGACGCCACCGGCGCCCGGACCCGCCTGGTGGGGGATACGCGGCTCGTCCCCGTCCCGTTCGCCCTCGGACGCCGTCTGTGCCTCGCGCTCGGCGACGACTTCCTTGACTGCCTCCACCACGCCCCGGTAGCCGGAGCAGCGGCACAGGTTGCCGCACAGCGCCTGGCGGGTCTCCAGCTCGGTCGGCGCCGGATTGCCCTCCAGCAGGTCGTGCACGGTCATCGCCATGCCGGGCACGCAGAAGCCGCACTGCACCGCGCCGCACCGCGCGAGTGCCCGCTGCACGTCGGAGGGGTGTCCGTCGGCGGCCAGGCCCTCGACCGTGCGGACCTCGCTGCCGGCGGCGGTCACGGCGGGCACCAGGCAGGACGCGACGAGCCGTCCGTCGACCTGCACGTTGCACGCCCCGCACTCGCCCTGCGAGCAGCCGTCCTTGGCGCCCGCGAGGCCGAGCCGCTCGCGCAGCACGTAGAGCAGCGACTCACCGATCCAGGCGTCCGAGACGGGCCGGTCGACGCCGTTGACGCGCAGGACGTAGGAGGCGAGGGGGTGTTCCTCGCCGGGAGGCGGCGGTACGTCGTCGGAGGGGGCCGTCTGCGCGGGCTCCCCGGCGGTTTCCGCCTCGGGCTCCGCGTCCGCCGCGCTGTCCGGAGCGGTGTCCGCGGGAGGCTCGGCGGGGGCGTCAGCGGCCTCTGCGGGGTCCGGGGCGCCCGGGGCGCCCTGGGTGTCGTCCGCGGCCTGAGGGGCCTCAGGAGCGGGCTGTGGGGGCTCGGCGCCGGGTTCGTCGCGCGGCCGCGTGAAGGCTTCCACGGACACCTGCCCGGCGGTCTCGGCGGGCCGCTCGTGCGGGTGCGCGTCCGGGGCGAGTTCGGCGGCCGTCACGCGCGCGTGCGGGTCCGAGCCCGGTGCGGCGGGCGTGTGCTCCTGCGGGTCCGGGTGCCCCGGCGCCTGCGCGGCCGCCGCGGGCTGCTCGTGGAGGTGCTGGTCGTGCGCGTGCCGCGGGTGCGTCGGGGCCTGCGCGTCGGGCCGTACGGCGGGCTGGTCGCCGCCGTGCGCCACGGACCGCTCCTGGGCCGGCGCGGCCTGCGCCTGCTGCCCCCACGGCTCCCCGGTCGCCTGCGTCGCCCACGGCGCGGGCGCGCCGCCCGGGAGCGTGGCGGGAGGGGTTCCGCCCCACTGCTCGACGAGTGACGAGGTGGTGAACTCGCCCGATTCGTCCGGAAGGTCGCCGTCGGCGACGGGGATCGACCACTGTCCGGTGACGTCGTGACCGGGCGCCGCGGCGGCCTCCTGACCCGTCCCGGTCTCCGAGAAGTTCCACTGCTGGGTGGCCCCGGGGTTGTACGCGAACCGGTCGCCGCCCGTGTCCTGTCCGGCGGCGTTCGGGTCGGGCCACCGGGCGCCCTCGGCGGGCGCGCCCGCGACCGGCCAGCCACCGGGGGCCGCGGGGTCGGTGCCCTCGGCCGATCCCGGCGCGACCGTTATCCGCGGCGGCACATACCCGTGACCGGGCGCGGCGAGCGGACTGTCGGAGGAGGCCAGGAGGGCGTCGACGCCCCCTTCGGGGAGCTTGACGAAGGCGGTGGCGCCGTCGTCGTAGTCACCCTGGGGCAGCGGGTCCCAGCGACTCCCGCCCTGGGGCGTGTCCTCTCCGTGCTGGTCGTCGGTCACGACAGCGCCCTCCCCAGTGCTCGTCGGGCCAGCGCGGCGACGGTGCGCCGCAGGTGCAGTACGGCGGGCGGATGCTGAGTCACGGAGCCGTCCTCGGCCGGGGCCGGGTCGGGGATGCAGGCCGCGGCGACGTACTCCCCGAAGGCGTGCAGCGCCTCGGGGACGATCGCGCGGTTGTTGTCCCAGTCGATCAACTGGGCGACCCAGTGCTCGGCCTCCAGGGGCCTGAGCGGCATCGGCGCTATGGCGCCCACGGCGCACCTGACTCCGCGCCGGGCGGGGTCGAGGACGACCGCGACGGACGCCATCGCGCGGCCCGGGCCGGTGCGGCCGGTGGCCTTGAGGAAGACCTGCGGGGCGTGCAGCAGCGGCACGCGCACGTAGCCGATGAGTTCGCCCGCGCGAAGCATCTCCATGCCGGCCAGCAGGTGCGACACCGGGACCTCCCGGCGGGCTCCGCCCGGGCCCGCGACGATCAGGGTCGCTTCGAGGGCGGCGAGGACCGGCAGCGCGTCACCGGTCGGGGACGCCGAGGCGATGTTGCCGCCGAGCGTGCCGGCGTTGCGGATCTGCGGCGGGCCCGCGGCGCGCGCGGCGGCCGCGAGCGCCGGGATCAGGGCGGCGAAGTCGGGGCGGCCCATGCGGGCGTGCGTCAGGCCGGCGCCGAGCAGGGCGTGACCGTCCTGGTACTGCCAGCCACGGATCTCGCTGATCCGGCCGAGGCCCACCAGGGCGGCGGGCCGGAGCTGCCCGGAGTTGACGGCGGCCATGAGGTCGGTGCCGCCCGCGACGGGAACGGCGGCGGGCATGGCGCCGAGTGCCGCCACGGCCTCGTCCAGCGTCGTGGGCAGCGTCACGGCCTGCGCCGCCTGCGGTGCGCTCGTGGTCAAACCGACTGCCCCTTCCCGCTGCCCCACCTTGTCCCACCTGTGTTGCCGTACCGTACGTGCTGACAGGGCGGACGTGGCAACTCTGGCACATCTTCGCAGGAGCCGAGGACACGGGTCCGCTAGGAGGCATTCGCCCACCTCACCGGGGAGATGGTCCGTTTTCGCACGGCATCGCCGATGCGTACCGATTGACACTCTTCGGTGACCCCTTGCCGGGTTTTTTCCATTACCTGTTCGGGGGCGGCCCGTCGATCGGGCGGCCGGGCACACCGGGGCGCCGCTGCCACGGCCGCGGTCCCGTCGGCGGGCGGTACGCCACTCCCAGGGCGTCAAGTCGCCCGTAATGGGCGGTCATCCGCCGCTCGAAGCCGGCGAAGTCCCGCTGCGCCGGGGCGGGCAGGCTGCTCCAGGCGACCTCGGCGAAGGCCGCGAGGCGCGGGAACGTCTGGTAGTCCACGCGCGCCTGGTCCTCCATCACCTCGGTCCACACGTTGGCCTGCGCGCCGAGCACGTGCCGGGCCTCGTCCGGCGTCAACTCCGCGGGGACGGGCTCGAACCGATAGACGTCCTCCAGCGTGCGCACGTATCCGATCGGCACCGGCTCGTCGGAGCCCGCGTCCTGACGGTGGTCCAGGTACACCTGCTGCTCGGGGCACATGACGACGTCGTGCCCGGCCCGCGCGGCGGCGATCCCGCCCGCGTATCCGCGCCAGGACGACACCGCCGCCCCTTTCGCGAGCCCGCCCTCCAGGATCTCGTCCCAGCCGATGAGCCTGCGCCCGCGCGCGGCGAGCCACTTGTCGAAGTGGCCGATGAACCATGCCTGGAGCTCGTCCTCGCCGGTGAGCCCGAGTTCCCTGATACGGGCCTGCGCGGCCGGCGACCGCTTCCACTGCTCCTTGAGGCATTCGTCACCGCCGACGTGAACGAACGGCGACGGGAACAGGTCCAGGACCTCCTCGAAGACTCCCTCGTAGAAGCGCAGGGTGTTGTCAGTGGGGGCGAGTACGTTCGGAGAGATCCCCCAGTTGTCCCAGACGGAGAGGGTGGTGGTGTCGATGACGTCGGTGTTGCCGAGTTCCGGGTACGCGGCGATCGCGGCCTGCGAGTGGCCCGGTACGTCGATTTCGGGGACGACGGTGATATGCCGCTCGGCGGCGTAGGCGACGATCTCGCGGATGTCGTCCTGGGTGTAGAAGCCACCGTGCGGCTTCTCCTCCCACAGCGGGGAGGCCCGATGGCCGAATTTGGTGCGCGCCCGCCAGGAGCCGACCTCCGTGAGCCTGGGGTACTTCCTGATCTCGATGCGCCAGCCCTGGTCGTCCGTCAGATGGAAGTGGAAGACGTTGAGTTTGTGGACCGCCATCAGGTCGAGGTGGCGAAGGACGCCTTCCTTGGGCATGAAGTGCCGGGCGACGTCGAGCATGAGGCCACGCCACCGGAATCGGGGCGCGTCCTTGAGGTGTGTCGCCGGCAGCCGCCACCGCCGTCCCGGCAGGGGGGCGCGACGGTAGGCGTCCGGGCCGAGCAACTGCCGTAGCGTCTGGGCGCCCCAGAAGAGTCCTGCCGGACCGCCACCGGCCACATGCACGGTGTCGCGCAGGACCATCAGGCGGTAGCCCTCCTCACCGAGGTCCTTGGTCACCGCGGGGTGGAGGTACAGCTGGATGCCGTTCTCGGGGGAGTCTCCCGGGGCCAGTGGAAGGCCGGTGGCCGCCCCGAGCACACCGCGCAGCCAGCGCTCGCTCGCCCCGCCGCCCTCGCCCGCCACCAGGCGGGTGTCGGGTCCCAGTTCGAAGTGGCCGCCATAGGTGTGGGCGTACCGGGGCGTCGGAATCAGTTCGGTCACGTCAGTCCTTTACCGCCCCGCCCAGCCCCGACACCAGCCGACGCTGCACGAGTACAAACCGTTCCTGGAAGCCAAGCGGGAGTACAGCTGAGGGCTCCGGACGGCTCGCCCGTTCCACCAACGCCCTGTGCGGCCACTACGCGAACCTGTGCGGGGGCTGAGCATGGCATCCCGTATCGAGCGGCAGCGGAGAGACGAGGGCAGCGGCTACGGCCACATGCAAAAGGCCCTCGTCGTCGACAACGACAATCCCGAGGGGGCCGCGTACCGGCGCCTGCTGGAGCACTGCCCCGCCTGCCAGACCTCGCAACCCCTACGGGTTTCTGAGCGCCAGAAGACCTCCACCGAGAATTTCGGCAGAGGTCTTCGCGCTGCCCTGTCGGGCACGCCAAAAGCGCCCCGGATGCCTTCAGAGGTCCGGCTGTGAGCGGGTCACTTCTTGCCGTCGCCCTTGTCGTCGCCGCCCGCGCCCATGGACTCGTAGATCTCCTTGCACATGGGACACACGGGGTACTTCTTCGGGTCGCGACCAGGCACCCAAACCTTGCCGCAGAGCGCCACGACGGGGGTGCCGTCGAGGGCGCTCGCCATGATCTTGTCCTTCTGGACGTAGTGGGCGAAGCGCTCGTGGTCACCGTCGCCGTGGGACACCTGTGGCGTCGGCTCTACGAGGGTCCCGGTACCAGTCCCGCGCTCGGGCTCAAGAGTGCTCATGACGCCAAGAGTAGTCAACCGCCCGTCGCTGAAGCGACGGGCTCGCACAACGGGCACCACTGGCGGTGATGCTGCGTTTGCGTCCAGTCACACCCCGCTGACGCGGTGGTGGGGCAGGGGCCGTTGACTGGGCCCCGCGTCGCCACAACTCCCACGCACGCGCGCGGATGGTGCGGGAGCCGTTCCGGTCCGCGTGATCAACGAATCCGCAGGACCGGCACGCGAACCAGGCCTGACTGACCCGGTTCGCCTTGTCAATGTGCCCGCACTCGGCGCAGCTGTGCGAACGACCAGCTGGAGTGAGTGGCCCGTTGGGGCTTTCGAAGCCGTACCCGCTCACGGATGCCCGTCAAATCCTCCAGGGCGATCCCGCGACCGGTGCGTTCCGCCTCGGCCACCACATGTTTCGCGATCTTGTGGTTGATGTCCTTCGCCCGCCGCGCCTCCTTGCCCCGCCGCTTCTTCAGCCGGCGCTTGGCGGACGGAGTGTTCTTCTTCTGCAGCTTGGCCCGCAGCCCGCGCTCGCGTGCCCGGACGCGGTTGATCTCCCGCCCGGCCATGATCTCGCCGTCACTGGTGGTGGCGAGGGCTGCGCACCCTCCGGGCGGAAGGTGATCGGCTTCCCGATGGCTTTCCGGTACCGCGTCGAGCCGGGCTTTCCCAGGTTTCCGGCCTTCAGGTTGGCCTTCAGCGTCGCGTACGCGTCGCACATCTTCTTGATCACGTGCTGGGCGGCCTGGGCACCCAGCCGCCACCGGGCCTTGATCTCGCCGTAGGTGCGCTCGCGCAGCGCGAAGTTCTTCTTCACATCCTTTTCGAAGGCCACGCCGCTGGCCCACGTGGCCGCCTCGTCGCACGCGCGCAGGGTCACCTCAAGTGCCGCCGCCTGCACGGACGTCTTCCGCACTCGACGCTGCTGCGGTGCTCCGCACCGTCCCTCATGGACGATTCCTCCCGGGCGTGAACGCCCGGAGTTGCTCGCAAGGACCCCGCTGAAGCTGACGTGTATCAGTTGAGCGAAGGGTCGTCCGGGTACGTCGCCACCATCGCGAGCTCGTTGCGCTGGCGGCGCAGCACCTCACGCCAGAGTCTCTCCGGCGACGGCGAGGAGACGTCTCCCGGCTCGGACTCGACGACGTACCAGGCGCCCTCCACCAGTTCGTCCTCGAGCTGGCCCGGTCCCCAGCCGGCGTACCCGGCGAAGATCCGCAGGCTGCCGACGGCCGAGGCGAGCAGCTCGGGCGGTGCCTCCAGGTCCACGAGCCCGATCGCGCCGTGCACCCGGCGCCAGCCCAGCGGGGCGCTCTCGCGGGTCGCGTCACCGGGGATGACGGCGACGCCGAGCGCCGAGTCGAGGGACACCGGGCCGCCCTGGAACACGACGCCGGGTTCGCCGGCGAGATCCGCCCAGCCCTCCAGGATGTCGCCCACGTCCACGGGGGTCGGACGGTTGAGGACGACACCGAGGGAGCCCTCCTCGTCGTGGTCGAGAAGGAGCACCACCGCGCGGTCGAAGTTCGGGTCCGCCAGGGCGGGCGTTGCCACGAGCAGCCGCCCTGTGAGCGAGGACACCTCGGTCATGCCAGACATGATCCCGCATCTTCCCTTCGCGTGGGGAGGCAATCCCGGTTCGGGAGTGAATGCAGCTCAGGGCGGAAAGGAGCGCCGCCCGGCGCACGAACGCAATGGTGACCGCTCGTGCCCGACAGCGAACGGTTCGTGTTGTGACACAGCTATGACGTTCCTGAGCCGTACTCGGGCTTACTTAAGGGGGGTCGGCGGCGATTACCCTTTCTCTCCGGCCCCTGCCCAACTCATCGGAACGCGAGATACATGACCGTCAACGACGATGTCCTGCTTGTCCACGGCGGAACCCCGCTGGAGGGCGAGATCCGTGTCCGCGGTGCGAAGAACCTCGTACCGAAGGCCATGGTCGCCGCCCTGCTGGGCAGCGCGCCAAGTCGACTGCGCAACGTACCGGACATCCGTGACGTTCGTGTCGTACGTGGTCTGCTGCAACTGCACGGGGTGACGGTCCGCCCGGGTGAGGAACCGGGCGAGTTGGTGATGGACCCGTCCCACGTGGAGAGCGCGAACGTCGCTGACATCGATGCCCACGCGGGTTCGAGCCGGATCCCGATCCTGTTCTGCGGCCCGCTTCTGCACCGCCTCGGGCACGCGTTCATCCCCGGCCTCGGCGGCTGCGACATCGGCGGCCGGCCCATCGACTTCCACTTCGAGGTGCTGCGGCAGTTCGGCGCGCGGATCGAGAAGCGGGCGGACGGGCAGTACCTGGAGGCTCCGCAGCGGCTGCGCGGCACGAAGATCCGGCTGCCGTACCCGTCCGTGGGCGCGACCGAGCAGGTGCTGCTGACGGCGGTGCTGGCGGAGGGTGTCACGGAACTCTCCAACGCGGCCGTGGAGCCCGAGATCGAGGACCTCATCTGCGTCCTGCAGAAGATGGGCGCCATCATCGCGATGGACACCGACCGGACGATCCGCATCACCGGTGTGGACAAGCTCGGCGGTTACGCCCACCGTGCCCTTCCGGACCGTCTGGAGGCCGCCTCCTGGGCGTCCGCGGCGCTCGCGACCGAGGGCAACATCTACGTCCGTGGCGCCCAGCAGCGCTCGATGATGACGTTCCTCAACACCTACCGGAAGGTGGGCGGTGCCTTCGAGATCGACGACGAGGGCATCCGTTTCTGGCACCCCGGTGGCCAGTTGAAGTCCATCGCCCTGGAGACGGACGTGCACCCCGGCTTCCAGACGGACTGGCAGCAGCCGTTGGTCGTGGCCCTCACCCAGGCCACGGGGCTGTCCATCATCCACGAGACGGTCTACGAGTCCCGCCTCGGCTTCACCTCCGCGCTGAACCAGATGGGCGCGCACATCCAGCTCTACCGCGAGTGCCTCGGCGGCTCCGACTGCCGCTTCGGCCAGCGCAACTTCCTGCACTCCGCGGTCGTCTCCGGCCCCACCAAACTCCAGGGCGCCGACCTGGTCATCCCCGACCTGCGCGGCGGCTTCTCCTACCTCATCGCGGCCCTGGCGGCCCAGGGCACGTCCCGGGTCCACGGCATCGACCTCATCAACCGCGGCTACGAGAACTTCATGGAGAAGCTCGTGGAACTGGGCGCGAAGGTGGAGCTGCCGGGCAAGGCACTGGGCTGACCGCGGCTCTCGGCGCCGGGGAGATCAGCCCCGCCGCCGCTGGAAGCCACGTGTGAGCGCAACCACGATGGGGCGGCACCCGAAGTCCGGGTGCCGCCCCATCGGCGTTCTCTACGAGCCGTACGCCGTCTCGTGGCGTACAGACGGCAAGGTCACTTGCCCTTCGCGGCTTCCTTGAGCTTGGAGCCCGCGGAGACCTTCACGCTGTAGCCGGCCGGGATCTGGATCGGGTCGCCGGTCTGCGGGTTGCGCGCGGTGCGAGCGGCACGGTGGGTGCGCTCGAAGGTCAGGAAGCCAGGGATGGTGACCTTCTCGTCGCCCTTGGCGACGACCTCGCCGACGGTCTCGGCGAACGCGGCCAGCACGGCGTCGGCGTCCTTGCGGGTCACCTCGGCGCGGTCGGCCAGCGCGGCCACCAGCTCACTGCGGTTCATGTTGTTACTCCCGTGTTCTTTTTGCCTTTGAGGCGTGCCACGCGGCGGAGCCGCATATCGGGCACAGCGAAGTCGATGCTGCCAGGGTCCTCGGACAGTCCCCGGACCCGGGTCCGTCGTCAGACCCTCGCGCCCAGAGACGCATCCTGCCCCTACCTGCGGCGGGAAAGCCAATCCGGCACCCGGAGGAGTCGTGAGAACACCCTTGGGAGTCACACGAAGAGAGGGCCCGAGCTTGGCCGTCACCATAAACGGCCGCCCCAGGCCCTTGGTTCCACGACGCGCCGTCACAAGGGCTTGCCGTGGTGATCCTCACAGCCGGCGCCCGGGGGCGGCTGTCGCTCCCGGGCCGCGGCCGAAGCCCTGAACGGGCCTTGTCCTCAGACTCCGGTCGGGCCGGCCGTCGCCGCCCCCGCCGCCTTGGCGGCTTCCCGTACGGCACCGGCGACGGCGCCGGCGACCTTGTCGTTGAACACGCTCGGGATGATGTAGTTCGGGTTCAGCTCGTCCTCGGTCACCACGTCGGCCAGCGCCTTCGCGGCCGCGAGCATCATCTCCGTGTTGACCGTGCGGGACTGGGCGTCCAGCAGACCGCGGAAGACACCCGGGAAGACCAGCACGTTGTTGATCTGGTTCGGGAAGTCGGAGCGACCCGTGGCCACAACTGCCGCCGTCTGACGGGCGATTGCGGGCTCCACCTCCGGGTCCGGGTTCGCGAGCGCGAATACGATGGCACCCTCGGCCATGGCGGCCACGTCGTCACCGTCGAGCACGTTCGGGGCCGAGACGCCGATGAAGACGTCCGCGCCGCGCACGGCCTCCTTCAGCGTGCCGGTCAGGCCCTCGGGGTTGGTGTTGTCGGCGATCCAGCGCAGCGGCGAGTCGACGGGCGCCTCCCGCAGGTCCTCGCGACCGGCGTGCACGACGCCGTGGATGTCGGCGACGACGGCGTTCTTCACGCCCGCCGCGAGCAGCAGCTTGAGGATGGCCGTACCGGCCGCGCCGGCGCCGGACATCACGACGCGGATGTTTTCAATGGCCTTGCCCGTCACGCGAAGTGCGTTGGTGAGGGCGGCCAGGACGACGATCGCGGTGCCGTGCTGGTCGTCGTGGAAGACGGGGATGTCGAGGGCCTCGCGCAGCCGCGCCTCGATCTCGAAGCAGCGCGGGGCGGAGATGTCCTCCAGGTTGATGCCGGCGAACCCGGGGGCGATCGCCTTGACGATCTCGACGATGGCGTCGGTGTCCTGGGTGTCGAGGCAGATCGGCCAGGCGTCGATGCCGGCGAACCGCTTGAAGAGGGCCGCCTTGCCCTCCATGACGGGCAGCGCGGCCTTCGGGCCGATGTTGCCGAGGCCCAGCACCGCCGAACCGTCCGTCACAACCGCAACGGAGTTGCGCTTGATGGTCAGGCGGCGGGCGTCCTCGGGGTTCTCGGCGATCGCCATGCAGACCCGGGCCACACCCGGCGTGTAGACCATGGACAGGTCGTCACGGTTGCGGATGGGGTGCTTCGACGCCATCTCGATCTTGCCGCCGAGGTGCATGAGGAACGTACGGTCGGAGACCTTGCCCAGCGTGACGCCCTCGATGCCGCGCAGCTGCTCGACGATCTCCTCGGCGTGCGCGGTGGAGGTGGCGGCGATGGTGACGTCGATCCGGAGCTTCTCGTGACCGGACGCGGTCACGTCGAGGCCGGTCACCGAGCCTCCGTGGGACTCGACGGCCGTGGTGAGCTGGGAGACCGCGGTTCCGCTCGCGGGCACCTCCAGCCGGACCGTCATCGAGTAGGAGACGCTGGGCGCCGTTGCCATGGCCGACTTCCTCTGCTTTCACCGTTTAGCTGAGTTGTGCCGTCCGATCGTCGCACCTACCGCCGAGTAGCAGTTAGCCGGTCGTGGATTGCGAACGTATTGTTCGCCACGCCTTCGCATGAAAAGAGACCCACGTCACTTGGTGACGTGGGTCTCCTCAACGTTCATGACACCGACCCGCCATGCTCGCCTCGCGGCAAGTGGTCGCTCGTAGCGACGAAGGTTGGGCCCGGGGGCTTGGATCGAGCCGGTGCCACACCCAGGCTAACAAACAGATCCCGTAAGGCCATTCCCGTACCGCGAGTTGCTTTCCGGGCCGCCGAGAGTGCCCCCGTTCGGCCCCGGTCAGGTCGTCGGTGCCCGGCGTTTCCCGTCGGTCCCCGTCAGTCCCGCAGCAGGTCCGGCACTCCGGACGCGTCCGGCTCGTCGCGCTCCCCCGACACCACCGTCAGCCGCTGGGTGGCCCGGGTCAGCGCGACGTACAGCACGCGCAACCCGGCCGGCGACTCGTCCGCGATCTCCGCCGGGGAGACGACGATCGTGGCGTCGTACTCCAGGCCCTTCGCCTCCAGGCTGCCGAGCGCCACGACCCGGTCGCCGAGCCCGGCGATCCACTTGGCCGCCTCCTCGCGCCGCTGCATGGCGACCACCACGCCGACCGTCCCGTCGACCTGGTCCAGCAGCCGGGCGGCCTCGTCCCGGACCGTCTGCGCGACGGAGTCCCGGACGACGGTGAAGCGGGGCTGGACGCCGGTGGAGCGGACGGCCGACGGGGCCGTGGAGCCCGGCATGGCCAGGGCCAGCACCTTCGAGGCCAGCTCGGCGATCTCGGCCGGGTTGCGGTAGTTCACGGTGAGCTGGAAGCGGCGGCGCGGGCGGCTGCCGAGGGCCTCGTCGCGGGCCTCGGCCGCCTCGTCGACGTCGGACCAGGAGGACTGGGCCGGGTCGCCGACGATCGTCCAGGTGGCGTGCCGGCCGCGGCGGCCCACCATGCGCCACTGCATCGGCGTGAGGTCCTGGGCCTCGTCGACGATGACGTGGGCGTACTCGGTGCGCTCGGCCGCCAGCCGCTCGGCGCGCTCGCGCTGCGACTCCTCGCGCACCGGCATCAACTCCTCCAGGCCGGTGAGCTGGTCGAGCGGGTCCAGTTCGCGCTTCTTCTTCGGGCGGGCCGGAGTGCCGATGATCGCCTGGAGCTCGTCGAGCATGGCGATGTCGTGCACGGAGAAGCCGTCCCGCTTGAGGGAGCGGGCCACCTTGCGCACCTCGCCGGGGTTGAGGATCCGGCGCGAGAAGCGGCCGAGGCGCCGGTCGTCGGCCATCGCCGCCAGCACGGCCTTCGGGGTGAGCTCGGGCCACCAGGCATCGAGGAAGTCGAGGAAGCTGTCCTCCGAGCTGACGTCCTCGTCGAAGGAGGAACGCAGTTCGGCGGCCAGCTCGGGGTCGGTGTGGCGGCCGGCCGCGCCGGAGCGCGCCCACAGGGCGTCGAGCAGCAGCTTGCGGGCGCGCGGGCGCAGCAGGTTCACGGGTGCCGTACCGCCCAGGGCGTTGCGGCGGATGCGCTCCAGCTCCGCGGCCTCCAGTTCAAGCCGGCGGCCGAAGGCGACGACCCTGAGCCGGGTCGGCGAATCGTTCAGCTCCAGGGCTCCCCGGGCGGCCTTCCGCAACACCTTGAGCATGCGGTACGAGCCCTTGGCACGGGCCACCGCCGGGGAGTCGTACAGGGTGGCCTCGGCACCGACGGCGTCCACGGCGAGCGAGCCGATCGCCCGGATGGCGACCTGTCCCTCCTCGCCCAGCGACGGGAGCACGCCCTCGGTGTACGCCACCAGCAGCGGGGTCGGCGAGACGATCAGGATGCCGCCCGCGTAGCGGCGCCGGTCCTGGTAGAGCAGGTAGGCGGCGCGGTGCAGCGCCACGGCCGTCTTGCCGGTGCCCGGGCCGCCCTCGACGTACGTCACCGAGGCGGCGGGGGCGCGGATGACCAGGTCCTGCTCGGCCTGGATGGACGCGACGATGTCCCGCATGGTGTGGCCGCGCGCCTGGCCGAGGGCGGCCATGAGGGCGCCGTCGCCGATGACGGGCAGCTCGTCGCCGTGCAGGAACGCCTTGAGCTCGGGGCGCATGAGGTCGTCCTCGACGCCCAGCACGCGGCGCCCCTTGGAGCGGATGACCCGGCGCCGTACGACCCGTCCCGGATCGACCGGCGTGGAGCGGTAGAAGGGGGCCGCGGCCGGGGCCCGCCAGTCGATGACCAGCGGGGCGTAGTCCTGGTCGAGCACCCCGATACGGCCGATGTGCAGGGTCTCGGCGATGTCGGCGGTGTTGTCCTCGCGGACCGCGCCCTCGGCGGGCTCGACGGCGGTGTAGGCGCCGTCCGGCCCCTTCTTGCCGTCCTTGCCGAGGAGCAGGTCGATACGGCCGAAGAGGAAGTCCTCGAACTCGTTGTTCAGCCGGTTGAGGTGGACGCCGGCCCTGAACACCTGCGCGTCCCGTTCGGCGAGCGCGCCGGGCGTGCCTACCTGGCCGCGTTTGGCCGCGTCGTTCATCAGGAACTCGGCTTCGTGGATCTTCTCCTCAAGGCGCCGGTACACCCGGTCCAGGTGTTCTTGTTCGACGCCGATCTCTCGATCTCTCAGAGAGTCTTCGAGCGCGGCTTCCTGTTGCGCCTGAGCGGCCACCGGGCCCCCTTCTGACGTGCTGGGCAGCCGTCAACCGTACGCGAAGGGGGCCCGGAAAAGCTACGGCACGACTACACGTCGACCTCGACGAGCTTCTTCCCGTCGAAGTCCATGATCTCGATGTGATCGACGTCGTCCGGGGACATGGACACGCCGCCGCTGACGTAGAGCGGGTTCCTGGCCTGCTCGGTCTTGGCGTCCGGGATGCCGTAGCCCCACTTCGGGACGGACCAGGAGGCGGCCGTCTCGCGCTCGCCGTCCTTGCTGACGAAGATCAGGGAACACTTGAGCGGCCCCTTGACCCCCTTGAGTTCGAGGCCCGTCTCGGTACCCCAGAGCTTGCCCTCCATGGCGACGGTCGCGGAGACGCCGGTCGACGGGTCGGTCCCCGAGACCTTGTGCTCGATGCCGGTGAACAGGTCCTTGGCGGGGTTGGCCGCCTGCACGGTCCGGTTCCCCTCACTGCCACCGCCGCCGTCGCCGCCGTTCGTCGCCACGGCCACGAACGGACCGCCGACGATGAGCGCGGCCGCCGCGGCGACCATGTAGAAGCTGCGCCGGCGCCGCTGGGCACGCCGCTCGGCCACCTCGTCGACGAGCTTGTTCACCAGGCGCGGGCTGGGCTTCGCCGACAGGGAGTCGCCGATGGCGGGGGTGCCGGCACCGGGCAGGTCCGCGAGCGCGGCCAGCATCGGTTCCATCCCGGCGAGCTCGTCGAGTTGCTGGGCGCACCATTCGCAGGTCGCGAGGTGGGCTTCAAAAGCGGTTGCCTCGGCGTCGTCGAGAATTCCGAGGGCGTAGGCGCCGACGGTCTCGTGCTCGCTCGGAACCGGATGTCCCTGCATGGGTCCAGACATACCCGAACCGCCCATCCCGAATCCCTGGTTACCCCCGTAAACACTCATCACGCCGTCACCCCCCGCTCCTCCAGAGCCAGCTTCATCGACCGCAGGGCGTAGAACACCCTGGAGCGGACGGTGCCGCTGGGTATGCCCAGGGTCTCGGCCGCCTCGTTGACGGTACGCCCCTTGAAGTACGTCTCGACCAGAACCTCCCGGTGAGCCGGGGTCAGGTCGTCGAGCGCGTCCGACAGCGTCATCAGCCACAGCGCCTTGTCGATCTCGTCCTCCGCGGGGATGACCTCCAGCGGCGACGGGTCGACCTCCTGCGGCCGGGCCTGCCGGCTGCGGTGGCCGTCGATGACGATGCGCCGGGCGACCGTCACCAGCCAGGGGCGTACCGATCCGGTCGCTCGATTGAGCTGTCCGGCGTTCTTCCAGGCACGGATGAGCGTCTCCTGCACGACGTCCTCTGCTCGTTGCCGATCACCGGCGACCAGCCGAAGGACATAGGCGAGGAGGGGTCCGGCGTGCTCTCTGTACAGCGCACGCATCAGCTCCTCATCAGGTTCCGAGGGCTGGGACATGCGATGTCGGGCCCTCGATCCACGTTCATTGGCCACGACGGAATCCTTGCGCACGCCCACCTCCGATGTCCGGGGGTTCCCCCAGTCGGTCGCTCGACTACCCGTACGGAACGGGCGCGTTGAGTGTTCAACGTGGGGCGACAGTTTTCTGCGGAGTGACGTGACGAGGCAGGACATGGCAGCACATTCCCACCGTGCGATCTTTACATTTCCACCACATCGGCAAGATCGACTCGACTTTTCCCTACGGGTGCGTAGGTAAACGGCATGTAATCGAAATCACTTCGACAGCCGTTTCGCAGAAGCCGCATAACGGGCTGTCAGGCGCGAGTGAGGGCCGCGCGGCGGCGGTGCCGGGCGACTCTTTCACGGTTTCCGCAGACCTCGCTGGAGCACCAACGCCTTCTGCGTCCACGGGACGTGTCCAGATAGACGATCGGGCAGTTGTCGCCCTCGCACTCCCTCAGGCCGGCCCGCGCGACCGGATCGGTGAGCAGGTCCACGGCGTCCCGCGCGATGGCGCCGAGCAGCGCGGCGCACTCGGGCGGGTGGTCCAACTCCCGGACGAGCGCGCCGTCTTCACCCCGCCTGGCACGGGGTGCCGGGGGTGCCGCGCGGGCGATGTCGTTCACATGGGCGAGCGCGATGTCGTACGACGGCCAGGGCTCGAGGGCGGGCCCTCCGCGCACCAACTGTCCGATACGTCCGCGCAGTTCACGGAACGCGACGAGCCAGGAGGCGTCGGCGTGGACGAGCGGGGTGCCGGGTGGGACGAGTCCGGACCGCGCGATCCAGGTGCGCAGCACCTCCACCGAGTCGAACCGTTCGTCGGGGTGCGTGGTCGCGAGGAGGTCCAGACAGATCCGCCCCGCGTCGAACCGGGGCTCGTACGCGCCCGTGGCCGTACCCAGTGCCATGTGCCTGTCACCGCCTAGGGGTCACCCCGGTCAGGAGGGGTCGGTGAGATGCCGTGAGGAGAGCTGGGGGAACCGTTCCCTCTAACAGTGCCCGTCCGACGGCGGGGCCGGAACCCCTCGCACCGGAGGCGGCACCGGACGACAGCGCGCGCGGCCGGGCGGACGGCCGCGGACGGCCGCGGGTGGTCGAGCCGAGTGACCGCCCGCGTCCCGGGCACCGCCGCATGGGCGTGGGCTGGAGGGCATGGCACAGGGCAACAAGGTCACCGGAGCAGAACTGGGCGCGCAGCCGCCGTGGCGGGGGCGGGCTTTGCGCGCCGGTCGGCTGGGGTCAGCCCGTCGGGGATCGGGGACGAGGCCGGTTCAGGGCGGAAGCGGGGGCCGGGGCTGCAAGACCCCCCGTAACGGCGGCAACGGCGCCGCGACGGCGTCGGGTGCCGCCTCAGGCGTCCGCGTACTTCGCGTCGGCCGCCGGGTCCAGCGCCAGCCGGTACCCCCGCTTCACCACCGTCTGGATCAACTTCGGCGCCCCGAGAGCCGTCCGCAGCCGAGCCATCGCCGTCTCCACCGCGTGCTCGTCCCGCCCCGTGCCCGGCAGGGCCCGCAGCAGCTCCGCCCGGGAGACCACCCACCCCGGCCGCCGGGACAGCGCCCGCAGCAGGGACATGCCCGCCGGCGGCACGGGCCGCAGCTCCCCGTCCACCAGGACCGCGTGCCCGCGGATCTCCACCCGGTGGCCGGCGATCGGCAGCGACCGCGCCCGGCCCGGAAGCTCCTGGCACAGGAGCTGCACCAGTGGGCCGAGCCGGAAGCGCGCGGGCTGGACCGTGTCGATGCCGCGCGCCTGGAGGGGCAGCGCGGTGACCGGCCCTACGCAGGCCGACAGGACGTCATGGCTGAGGGCGGCGAGCAGTTCGGGCAGCAGCCCGCGCTCCTCGGCCCGGTCCAGGAGGGACGCCGCGGCCGGGGCGCTGGTGAAGGTGAGGGCGTCCAGGCCACGGGAGACGGTGGCGTCCAGCAGGCGGTCGACCGGGCCGATGTCCTCCGGCGGCAGCCACCGGTACACCGGCACCCCGAGCACCTCCGCTCCCCCGGCCCGCAGCGCCTCCACGAACCCGGGCAGCGGCTCACCGTGCAGCTGTACGGCCACACGGCGCCCGTCGACGCCTTCCTCCAGGAGCCGGTCCAGCACCTCGGCCATGGACTCGCTGGACGGCGACCACTGCTCGGTCAGCCCGGCGGCCCGTACCGCGCCCTTGACCTTGGGCCCGCGCGCGAGCAGCTCGACCTCGCGCAGCCGTGCCAGCAGGTCCTCGCCCAGTCCCCACCCGTCGGCGGCCTCGATCCAGCCCCGGAAGCCGATCGCGGTGGTGGCGACCACGACGTCCGGGGTCCGCTGGATGATCTCCTTGGTGGCGGCGAGCAGTTCGCTGTCGTCGGCGAGCGGCACGATGCGCAGGGCGGGGGCGTGCAGGACGGCCGCGCCGCGCCGCTGGAGCAGCGCCCCCAGCTCGTCGGCCCGGCGCGCGGCGGTCACGCCCACGGTGAACCCCGCGAGCGGCCCGTGTTCGGCTTGCTGCTGTTCGTCGTACATAACACTCGTCCCGCACTCGAGTCGTGGTGCCTGCCCCAGGTTGCCGCACCGAAGGGGTCCCTGATCGCACCCTTGGTGGTTACACCTGCATGCCGATCGAGCCTGTCAACGGTGCGTGACAGGCTCGGTTCGGCTTGATGTCGGCGGTGTTACGTCACACTTCGGCGTAGCTGAGCTGCGGTTTCGCGTCGGCGGCCGGTGTGGTGTGGGTCTCCGGGGCGGCCGGGCGGCGAAGGTATACGGCCCAGGTGACCACGAAGCAGACGCCGTAGAAGGCGAGGAAGGCGACGAAGGCGCCGGTGCCGGAGCCCACGGTGAGGAAGGACTGGCGGAAGGCGAGGTTGATGCCGAGCCCGCCGACCGCGCCCACCGCGCCGATGAGGCCCATGGAGGCGCCGGAGAGCCGGCGGCCGTAGGACGCGGCCTCCTCACCGGTGAGTCCCTTGGCGAGGGCCTTGTTGTGGAAGATGCCGGGGATCATCTTGAACGTCGAGCCGTTGCCGAGGCCGGACAGCACGAACAGGGCGATGAACGCGGTGGTGAACAGCGGCAGCGACTTCTGCATCGAGGCCACGATGATGACCGAGGTGGCGGCGGCCATGGCGACGTAGTTCCACAGCGTGATCTTCGCGCCGCCGAACCGGTCGGCGAGCGAGCCGCCCACGGGACGGATCAGGGAGCCGAGCAGCGGGCCGATGAAGGTGACGTAGGCGGCCTGGAGCGGCGTACGGCCGAACTGGGTCTGGAGCACGAGACCGAAGGCGAAGCTGTAACCGATGAAGGAGCCGAAGGTACCGATGTAGAGGAAGGACATGATCCAGGTGTGGGCGTCCTTCGCGGCGTCCTTGGCGGCGCCGGTGTCGTTCTTCACGGACGAGATGCTGTCCATCTTCAGCCACGCGAGGACGGCGGCGACCACGATGAGCGGGATGTAGATCCCGAGCAGCAGGCGCGGGCCGCCGCTGGCGCCGATGACCGCGAGACCGATCAGCTGCACGACGGGCACGCCGATGTTGCCGCCGCCGGCGTTGAGCCCGAGCGCCCATCCCTTCTTGCGCAGGGGGAAGAAGGCGTTGATGTTGGTCATGCTGGAGGCGAAGTTCCCGCCGCCGACGCCGGCCAGCATCGCGCAGAGCAGGAACGTGGTGAACGACGTTCCCGGCTGCATCACGGTGAACGCGGCGACCGTCGGCAGGAGCAGCAGGCTCGCCGAGATCACCGTCCAGGCGCGGCCGCCGAAGACGGCGACGGCGAAGGTGTACGGCACGCGGACGACGGCGCCGACCAGCGTGGCCATCGAGACGATGGTGAACTTGTCGGCCGGGGTGAGCCCGTACTCCGGCCCCATGAAGAGCACCATCACCGACCACAGGGTCCAGATCGAGAACCCGATGTGCTCGGACAGGACCGAGAAGAACAGGTTCCGCTTGGCGATCTTCTCCCCGGTCTCGTTCCAGAAGGTCTCGTCCTCGGGGTCCCAGTGATCGATCCAGCGGCCTCCCCTGCTCGCAGCGGGGGCTGTGCTAGGGGCTGTCATGACGCCTCCACGGTCTTCGGGCTCGGGTCCTACGAGTGGCTTGTCCCGAAGGTAGGGAGGGCTCGTTTCCGGACTGTGGCACCGAGTGACCGGAAGGGAACTTTGCTCTCACCCGGCGGGGAGGACGGATGAGAGGTCGGCTCGGTGGTCAGCGCCGCGGGGGCTGCCAGTGGGGGTTCTGCCGGGGGTGCGGCGGCTGGCGTTCTGGGCGACTCCGGCCCCCGGCGGGAGGCGAATTCCAGGGGTCGTTGCAACACAGTGATCAACTGGCTGTCGCCAGGAGCTTAGCGAGGCGCTCGGCTGGGGTTTGCCAGCCGAGCGTTTTGCGTGGGCGGCTGTTGAGTTCGGTGGCGACGGCCGTCAGGTCCTCGGGGGTGTGGGCGGCAAGGTCGGTGCCCTTGGGGAAGTACTGCCGGAGCAGGCCGTTGGTGTTCTCGTTCGAGCCTCGCTGCCAGGGGCTGGCCGGGTCGCAGAAGTAGACCTGGATGCCGGTGGCGGTGGTGAAGGACCGGTGGGCGGACAGCTCCGAGCCCTGGTCCCAGGTCAGGGACCGCCAGAGGTGACGCGGGAGGGTCTGGACGGTCGTGGCGAGAGCGTCGCGGGTGGCCAGGCCGCTGTGGCCGGTCGGCAGGTGGACGAGCATCAGGTAGCGGGTGGAGCGTTCGACGAGTGTGCCGATGGCGGACCGGCCGTTCTTGCCGATGATCAGGTCGCCTTCCCAGTGGCCGGGGACGGCTCGGTCAGCCGCTTCGGCGGGGCGCTCGCTGATCATGACCATGTTCTTGATCGGCCGGTTGACGCGCTTGGTGGCAAGGCGGTGCGGCCGCCGCACGGCCCTGCCGGTCCGCAGCGAGCGGGTCAGTTCGCGGCGGAGTTCACCGCGGCCTTGGACGTAGAGGGCCTGGTAGATCGTCTCGTGGACCACGTGCATCTCCGGCCGGTCGGGGAAGCGGGTCCGCAGAGCCTGGCAGATCTGTTCCGGGCTCCACCGCATCGTCAGGTGTTCCTGGATGAAGTCCCGCAGCTCGGGGCACTGGCCGATTTTGCCGACCTTGGGGCGGGCTCGTCTGTGTCGCGCCCGGTTGTCGGCGTGGAAGGGCCGGTAGGAGAAGCCGCCCTTGGGCATCGGCCGGCGGTTGCGGCGTATCTCCCGGCTGACGGTCGACGGACTGCGACCCAGCTCGGCGGCGATCTGCCGGACGGACGCCCTCTCCCGCAGCCGGTCGGCGATGTGGATGCGATCTTCCTCGCGGAGATACCTCGACGGGTGAGGAGCGGCTTTATCCTGGCCACCCGGCCGTTCTGGCTGCTGCCCGGGGACCGGGCAGACCGGGGGAACCGGCTTCAGCCCCTTGCCCGGCGAGTGGTGGCCGTTGCGCCACTTCTTGCCGGTCCGCAGGTTGATGCCGACGATGCGGGCCGCTTCCCGGGTGCTGTAACCCTGCTCCATGAGCTGGAAGTATGCGGCCCGCTCGGCGGCCAACTTACGGGGCCCCCGCGGTGTCCGGTCCTGACGAATCTCGAAGTCCAACGCATCCCCTGAGCTGGGGTGTTGCGACGACCACCAGAACGGAAGGGAATGCCGGGGGCCGGAGCGTCGGGGACGGTCGGATCAGGTGCGGTAGGCGTAGTACAGGGCGTTCGGGTACGACGCGATGATGCTCGCCACCGACCTGCTGTAGGTGTTGGTGGAGTGGTACGTCAGATACGGCACGCCCCGGCTGCGGGAGGTGACGATCATGGTGTGGTCCTTCGAACCGTCCTTGTCGAAGTCGATCTGGAGCACATCGCCGACGTCCATCTGGTAGACGTTGGCCAGGCTGGTCGTCCGCTTCGAGTTCTGGGCGAACCAGGACCACTCGTTGACGCCGACGAACGAGTGCGACTGGATGTCGGCGTTGCCGAACCACCTGGTGTAGTCGTACACATAGCCGGGGACGTGCTTCCAGCCGCCCGCCTTCAGGGCCTGGCTGACGAAGTTGGTGCAGTCGCCGCCCGCGCCCTGGCCGTTGAAGTCCGGGTAGGCCGGGTTGTACCGGGACCAGTACTGCTTCGCGTAGACGGCCATCGCCTTGTAGTCCAGCCCACTGGCGGTGAAGTCCTTCGCGTGGGCCGGGCCCGGGTACGAGGTCGACGCCCTGGGCGCCGAGGGCGTGGTGCCGGCGCTCCTCGCGGCCATCGGCTCGACGGCCGGCCTGGCCGTCTGGTTCACCGCGAGGTCGCCCTCGTCGGTCGCGCGGATGGTGGTCAGCTGCCAGTCCCCGTGCCGGTCGGCGCTGAACGTCAGCTCGTGGTGCGCCTGGAACGAGGTGCTCGGCGGCGCGTCGCCGCGGACCTTCTTGTAGGTGAGGGTCGTGGTCTCGGTGACCGCGACCCTGGCCTTGCGGCCCGTCACGCTCGTGGCGTCCACAGTGACGGTGGTGCTTGCCTTGCTGTACCTCTCGCCCAGTTCCGCGAGTTCGTCCCTGCGGTGATTCAGTGCGGACTTCGCGGCGTCCTCGCTGCGGGCCAGGCCGAAGGACAGTCGGACGTCCCCGGAGAAGCCGTCGGTCAGCGGCTTCTCCCGGTCAGCCCGCCTGCCGTCGACCAGAGCGTTCGTACGATCGGTGAAGACCGCGTCCGCCAGTCGCTGGAAGGTGGCCCGGGTCCTGGCGTCCACGGTGGGATCGTCGACCGCCGCCGCGCCCGCGCTCCAGTTGGGCAGCAGCGCCGCTCCGGCGACGACCGAGGCGGCGGCCGCCCCGACTATGGTGGCGCGGCGCCGCGTGCGGCTCAATTTCCTTGACTTCACTGATGATTCCCCTCTTGCCCACGGCGGACGGATGCCGGGGGAAGCGCATCTTCGCATGAGATGTGTGGTTCTTGTGAAGACAGATGACCATGCGAGTCAAGGATGTTACAGACACGTCATTGCACGACGGTCGACCAGTCGGGGGACTGGGCCGGGTCGAGGGTGCGCAGCCGCTCCAGGGTCTCGGGGCGCTGCACGTCCATCCAGTCGGCGAGCTCCTTGAAGGACACGCACTTGACGTCCTTCTTGGTGCACACGTTCTCGATGATCCGGTCCACGGCTCTCATGTAGATGCCGCCGTTCCAGTCCTCGAAGTGGTTGCCGACGAACAGGGGCGCCCGGCTGCCGTAGTACACGCGGTTGAACCCGGCCATGTAGGTCTCGACGGTCTCCTCCTCCCACCGGGGGTACTCGGCCGGATCACCGTCCGTCTCGCCCTCGGACTGGTTGTAGAGGAAGTTGAAGTCCATGGAGAGGCCCTGGTACTTGCCCCCCTCGTACGGCAGCATCTGCAACGGGAAGTCCCAGATGCCGTTCTTCTTGACCGGCCATATCTGGAAGTCGCCGGCGGAGCTGGCGTCGTAGCGGTAGCCGTAGTCCTTGACAGCCGTCAGCAGGTTCTTCTGACCCTCCAGGCAGGGGGCTCGGCCGCCGGTGACCTCCTTGGTGACGTCGAAGGGCAGCGGGGGCAGATCGGTGTAGCCGGTGTGGGTCTTCCACTTCGCCACGAAGGAGTTGAACTGGTCGATCTCGCTCTTCCACTCCGCGACGCTCCAGTCGCCGCCGCCCTTCTCCCCGCAGAAGTGCCCGTTGAAATGGGTGCCGATCTCGTTCCCCTCCTTCCATGCCTTGCCGAGCTGCTCCAGCGTGGTGCGGATGTGCTCGTCGGTGGGGTAGCTGATCGCCGCCGCTCCCTTGTCGTGCTGGGGCGGGTCGTAGAGCGTTTTCTTGTCCTTGGGCAGGAGGTAGATCCCCGTGAGGAAGAACGTCATGTGGGCGTCGTATTTCTTGGCCAGTTCCCGGTAGTGCGAGAACAGCCGGTCGTCGCCCTCCAGTGCGCCGTCCCAGGAGAAGACGACGAACTGGGGCGGCTTCTGCCCGGGCTTGAGCCGCTCCGGCTTCAACTGGCCCTTCTGCGGGCCGGTGTAGGAGGTGGAGCCGTCCCCCAGGACCTTTGTCCTGCCGTCCCACTCCGGCTCCTCGGCGGCCCTCTCCGGCGCCGTCCGCCGTGCCCCCGAGGACGCGGTCGGCCGGGTGTCGTCCGTGTGGTTCAGGACCAGATACCCCGCCGTCAGCGAGGCGACGACGAGGAGCGCCGCCAGGGCCAGGAAGCCCGGGCGGAGAGCGGTGGTGCGGCGCGGAGCCCGGGCCCTGCGACGGCGCCCCGACGGTGGCTTCATGTGCGGCTCATTCTCGAGACGGTGGAGGACTGTGGTGCCTGGTCGGTGGTCAGCCGAGCGGGCTCACGGCACCGGACCAGATGTCGTAGGGGACGCTGTCGTCGGCGGTGCCGGCGATGCCCTTCAACGGCAGTGGTTCCAGGCTCTTGGCGAGGTCGATGCGATAGACGACGACCGCCGTGGAGACGGACTTGTGCGTGCCGACGTACCAGGCGGCTGTGTCGTTCTGCGTGGTCCCGGCCTTCCCGGCCACCTTCGTGGTGGCGGGCGCGTCGTCGGGGTGGGCGGTGCGGAAGGCTTCCGTGAGTGCCGAGGTGACCTCACCGGCCACGTCGGCGCCGACCGCCCGCCGCGGGCGGGGCAGGTCGAGGGGGACCTGGGCGCCGTTGTGGGTGATCCGGCGCACCGAGTACGGCTCGGTGTGCCTGCCGGCCGCGGCGAACGTGGAGTAACCGCTGGCCATGCGGATGGCGCTGGGCGTGGAGCTGCCCATCGACAGCGCGGGCACGTGGGCACCGATGCTGGAGCGCAGCAGACCCGCGGCCTCGGCGGTGGCCCGCACCCTGTCCAGGCCGGTGTCCATGCCGAGCTGCATGAACGGCGTGTTCACCGACAACGCCATCGCCCGGTGCAGGGAGATCCGCCCGTAGGACCTGTCCCCGTCGTTGCTGACGGCCACCTTGCGGCCGCTGCGGTCCCAGTACGGCCCCTCCGGTGTGGTCACCGGCACGTCGTCGTCACCGTCGTAGAGAGAGTCCCCGGTGACCGGGGTCGCCGCCCCGCCGCGGGTCTTGCGGACGCCGTGCTCCAGAGCGGCCGCGTACACGAACGGCGTGAACGCCGAACCGGCCGGGACGGTGGTGGCGTTCGACTCGTTGTAGCCCTGCTCACGGTGGTCGGGGCCGCCGTAGACGGCGAGGATCCGGCCGTCGGCGGCCACCGAGGCCGCCCCGTAGCGCGCGGTCCTCGCGGTCTTCGGCTGGTCCTCCAGGGCCTTCTTGCGCGCCTTGGTGACGACGCCGGTGAGCTGGGTTTCCCTCTTCTTGTCGAAGGTCGTGTAGATCTGGTAGCCGCCGAGGTCGAATTCCTTGTCGGAGATCCTCGCGGCCTTCTTGGCGTACTGGGAGGCGAGTTCCACCAGGTAGTCGCTCTGCTCGCCGGTGTCGTACAGCGGGTTGCGCTCCAGCGGCTCGGGGAACTCCCTGTACGTGGCCCGCTCGGCCTTCGGGAGTTTGCCGATCTCTACCATCCGGTCGAGGGTCCAGGACCAACGCTCCACCGCCCGCGCTCTGTTGGCGCCGCTCAGGGTCGGGTCGTACAGGCCGGCGCCCTTGAGCAGGGCGGCCAGGAACGCGGCCTCGCTCGCGTTCAGTTCGCCGACGTCCTTGCCGTAGTAGGCCTGGGCGGCGCGCTGGATGCCGTAGGTGCCGCGGCCGAACCAGCTGGTGTTGAGGTAGCTCTCGAGGATCTCGTCCTTGCTCATCCGGTTGTCGAGCTTGAGGGCGATCATCGCCTCGGTGAACTTGCGGCGGACCGTTTGGTCCTGGTTCAGGTAGACGTTCTTGACGTACTGCTGGGTGATGGTCGAGCCGCCCTGGGTGTCTCCCTGGCCGAGTGTGCGCAGCAGGGCGCGGGTGATGCCCGTGAAGGAGACTCCGGGGTCGCTGTAAAAGCTCTCGTTCTCCGCGGCGAGGACCGCCCACCGGACGTCCGCGGGGATGTCCTTCAGCGGCATCGCCTGCCGCTGCACCCAGCCGGTACGGGCCATGGGCGTCCCGTCGGCCCAGAAGTACACGTTGTCCTGCTGGAGGGCGTACGAGTTGAGATTGTCCGGAATGTCGGTGGCCGCGTAGGCGACGGCGAGGAAGAGGCCGCTGAGCCCCACGCCGGCGAGTGAGCCGCCGAGCCATTGCCGCCAGGAGGGCAGCCATCGGCGCAGACCGGTGCGTCCGGGCCGGGGGTACCGCGGCCGCATGCGGCGGGCGTAGGGCGCGAGGCGGGCGGCGAGTGCGCCGCCGGCGCTCAGCAGGAGCGCCAGACGGGGGACAGCGGCGAGGCGGGGGCGAGGGGCTTTGCG
This sequence comes from Streptomyces sp. NPDC006385, assembly GCF_040612485.1. NCBI lineage: Bacteria > Bacillati > Actinomycetota > Actinomycetes > Kitasatosporales > Streptomycetaceae > Streptomyces > Streptomyces sp. NPDC006385. Next base: position 89,176 of record NZ_JBEXQG010000010.1, on the reverse strand, counting down.
ACGGTTCCGGTCTCCGCGGCCGGCCGGTCGCGGCCGGCGCCGCGGTCGGCCGGCCGCGTTGTCGGCGCGTATTCGACCGGATGACGTCTCACCCGAATGACCGGATATTTCGGATACCGCGTATTCTCCGGTGTTGGATATGTCCGGCAGCGGCACCCGCAACTGCATGGTCTCGTCCGCCTTGAACGCGTTGGCCACTTTCAACCGCATAGTGGCGTCGGGCTCCTGAGCCCCCTCCTCGCGCCCCATCAGAGCCACGGCACCCCCTTCGCATGCGCGCCCGTCACCCCACGGCGGCGCACCTACAAATTACCAGCGCCCTTCACAATCCCTCCACATATCAAATACGCGCATAACGGTGCATAGGCTGCAATCAAGGGCGGCGCGAAGCTCGGTCGGTGAATTGTTCCACCCGCCCATTCAGCCCTATTGATGGCTGTCGTGTGTCAATTGTGCGTGCCCATAACGATCGAATCGATGGCCGGAATCCACCCGTCGGCGGGCTCCCGCAGCCAGCCCTCCTCGGTCGCCACCCGGGCCGCCGCCCGTCGAAGGGCGTCCAACCCGGGATGGATCAGCCCCTTTCGCCACACCAGTGAGACGGGTGACAGGGGCACGGGATCGGTCAAGGGACGCAGCACCGCCCCGGGCATGGCCGGAAAGTCGATGACGGCGAGAACGGGGGTCCGCGTCTTGGCCATGACCCGCTGGAACTCCTCGTCACCGACGGCGAGCGGCGCGGGCGGGGCGACCGTTATGCCCCGTCCGTCGAACAGCCGGCGGGCGAGGTCGGTCCACTCCGGTGTACGGGGGTTTCCGGCACCGGCGTACACGGTCTCGCCGGCCAACGCGGCCAGCGGCACCCGCTCCCGCTCGGCCAGCGGATGGTCCTCGGGCAGCAGGACGGCCATCGGCGCGTAGCGGACCGGCTGGTGGTCGAGGCCCGCGCGCAGGGCCGGGTCCAGCCCCGCGAACCGCCCGAAGGACGCGTCGAGCCGCCCGGCGGCCAGCTCTCCGGCCGCACCCGTCAGACCGCTCTCGTAGCGGGCCATGAACTCGTGCTCGGGGGCGAGTTCGCGAGCCCGGTGCAGAACCCTGCGCCCGGTGTCCAGCCCCGGCGAGTTCAGGTCCACCAGCAGGGGGCGGGCCTGCCCGAAGGCGGCGAGCAGATCGTCCTGGGCCTGGAGGGCACGGCGGGCGTACGGCACCAGCCGCTCGCCGTCGGCCGTCAGCGTCACCTGCCGGGTCGTGCGCACGAACAGCTCGGCGCCCAACTCCCGCTCCAGCCGCCGTACGTCCCGGCTGAGCGCCTGCTGGGCGACGTACAGGCGGGCGGCGGCGCGCGTGAAGTGCAGTTCCTGCGCGACGGCGAGGAAGGCGCGCAGGAGGCGGGGGTCGAGGTGAGCGGGTGCGGGCATGCGGGGAACCTACAGCCCCCGGCGCGTCTGACAACACAGGTGCGTGAATCCCCTCCGAGCAGGTGTTGGACCCCTTGATCCACTCCGGGCGACGGTGGATCCATGCCGCGACCGCCCGCCAGGAACACGCCGGAAGCCAGCAGCTCCCCGCTGGTCACCGTCACCGCCGACACCCTCGTCGCCGTCGACTTCCGTCCCCGCACGAGGAACCGCCCGCCCGGCCCGTACCGCCGGCTCCTCAGCCGCCCCGGCACCCGCGCCTTCACTGTCGGGAACCTGATCGCCCGCCTGCCGATGGGCATGTTCAGCGTGAGCGCGGTCGTCATGATCGCCGGTTCGCGGGGTTCGTACGCCCTCGCCGGCGCGGTCACCGCGACCGGCCTCGCGGCGACGGCCGTGGTCGCCCCCTGGACCGCGCGGCTCGTCGACCGGTACGGCCAGGCCCGGGTCGCCGTACCCGCCACGCTCCTCGCGGCGCTGGGCAGCCTCGCGCTGCTGCTGTGCGTGCGCCACGACGCCCCCGCGTGGACGCTGTTCGCCGCGTACGCCGCCACCGCGACCACCCCCAACACCGGCGGCATGTCCCGCGCCCGCTGGGCCCATCTGCTGCAGGGCGACGCCGAGTCGCTGCACACCGCGAACTCCTTCGAACAGGCCGCCGACGAGCTGTGCTTCATGCTGGGGCCGGTGCTCGCGGCCTTCCTGTGCGGGACGTTCTTCCCGGAGGCGGGGACGCTGGTGGGGGCGGTGCTCCTCGTGACCGGCGTGCTGGTCTTCGCCGCGCAGCGGTCGACCGAGCCGCCGCCTCGGGGCCGTACCCCCGGCACGGGCACCCCATCGCCGGTGCGCGCCCCCGGCATGCCCGCGCTGCTGGCGGTCTGCCTCGCCATGGGGGCGGTGTTCGGCTCGACGGAGGTCGTCACCCTCGCGTTCGCGGATGCGCGGGGCCACCGTACGGCGGCGGGTGCGATGCTCGCCCTCCAGGCGGCCGGGTCCTGCGCGGCGGGCCTGTGGTACGGCCGGCTCCGGCTCACCGGTCCCGCCGAGCACCGCTACCCGTGGTGCATAGCGGCGATGACGGCGCTGCTGACCCTGCCGCCGCTCGCCGCGTCCCTCACCGGCTCGCTCCCGCTGCTGTCCGCCGCCCTGCTGGTCTCCGGCATGGCCACGGCGCCGACCATGATCACCAACATGTTCCTGGTCCAGCGGCGCACTCCGGACGGACGCCTGAACGAGGGCATGACGCTCGCGGTGACCGCGCTGCTCGGCGGCATCGCGTGCGGCAGCGCGATCGGCGGCTGGCTGGTGGAGCACCTGTCCCCGACGGCGGGGTACGGAGCACCACCGGTCACGGCGGCGGCCCTGGCGCTGCTGATCTGCCTCGTGGCACGCCCCGTCCGCGACGCGGCGTGACCCTTGTCCGCGCCGGCCGCCGCAAGTCGGCTGCCGCTTGCCGCCCCCTCACCCCTCACCCCTCGCCCCTCACCCGGGTAATTCCGCCCGATGCATTGACTGAGGCAAAGCCCGCACATACCTTCGGGCTGTCGAAGCGCTTCGACGAAAGGCATCGAAACGATTCGACGAACGGATTCGACGACGAGGGCCTGGTGCGGCCATGGCCGTCGTCCGGTGTTGAGCGTTCCGGCCCACCGCGCCCGCTGGGTGCCGTGACACAAGGACCCCCCACATGAAGTTCACCGACGGTTACTGGCTGCTGCGCGAGGGCGTCACCGCCGCCCACCCGGCCGAAGTCCTCGACGTCACGGAGTCGGACGGCGCCCTGGAGATCCACGCGCCGACCCGGCCCATCCGCTCACGCGGCGACCTGATGACGGGACCGGTCATGACCATCAACGCCCACACCCCGATGCCCGACGTCATCGGGCTCACCCTCACCCACTTCGCGGGCGAGCAGCCTCGTGGGCCCGAGTTCGAGATCAGCGAGTCGGACGAGACCGCCCCGCAGATCTCGTACGACGACGAACACGCGACCCTCACCTCCGGCGCGCTGTCGGTCCGGGTCTCCCGCACCGGCTCCTGGCACGTCGAGTTCCTGGCCGGCGGCCGCACCCTCACCTCCAGCGGCCCCAAGAGCATGGGCATCATGCGGGACGCGACCGGGGCGCACTACCTGCGCGAGCAGCTCAACCTCGGTGTCGGCACGTCCGTCTACGGCCTCGGCGAGCGCTTCGGCCCGCTGGTGAAGAACGGCCAGGTCGTCGACATCTGGCAGGCCGACGGCGGCACGTGCAGCGAGCAGGCGTACAAGAACGTCCCGTTCTATCTGACGGACGCGGGCTACGGCGTGTTCGTCGACCACCCCGGCAAGGTCTCCTTCGAGGTGGCCTCGGAGGTCGTCTCCCGTGTGCAGTTCAGCGCGGAGACACAGGAGCTGACGTACTACGTCGTCTACGGCCCGACTCCGAAGGACATCCTCCGCAAGTACACGGCCCTCACCGGCCGCCCGGCGCTCCCGCCCCCGTGGTCCTTCGGCCTGTGGCTGTCGACGTCCTTCACGACGTCGTACGACGAGGAGACGGTGACGTCCTTCGTGGACGGCATGAGAGAGCGCGAACTGCCTCTCTCCGTCTTCCACTTCGACTGCTTCTGGATGCGCGAGTTCAACTGGTGCGACTTCCAGTGGGATCCGCGGGTCTTCCCGGACCCGGAGGGGATGCTCTCCCGGCTGAAGGCGAAGGGGCTGCGGGTCTGCGTCTGGATCAACCCGTACATCGCCCAGCGCTCGCCCCTGTTCGCGGAGGGCAAGGCGCTCGGGCACCTGCTGAAGCGGCCGGACGGCAGCGTCTGGCAGTGGGACCTGTGGCAACCCGGCATGGCCCTGGTCGACTTCACCTCACCGGCCGCCCGCGACTGGTACGCCGCCAAGCTGGAGGCACTGCTCGCGCAGGGCGTCGACTGCTTCAAGACCGACTTCGGCGAGCGCGTGCCGCTCGACGTGGCGTGGTCCGACGGCGCCGACCCGGAGCGGATGCACAACTACTACACGTACCTGTACAACCGCACGGTCTTCGACGTGCTGCGCAAGCACCGGGGCGAGGAGGAGGCGGTCGTCTTCGCCCGGTCGGCGACGGCGGGGAGCCAGCAGTTCCCGGTGCACTGGGGCGGCGACTGCGAGGCCACGTACGAGTCGATGGCGGAGTCGCTGCGCGGCGGTCTCTCGCTCGGTCTGTCCGGCTTCGGGTACTGGAGCCATGACATCGGCGGCTTCGAGGGCACCCCGTCGCCCGCGCTGTTCAAGCGGTGGCTGGCGTTCGGGCTGCTGTCCTCGCACAGCCGGCTGCACGGATCGTCGTCGTACCGGGTCCCGTGGCACTTCGACGAGGAAGCCGTGGACGTGGCCCGGCAGTTCATCCGGCTGAAGCTGAGCCTCATGCCGTACCTGTACGAGGCCGCCCGCACCGCCCACGCCGAGGGCGTGCCGATGATGCGGGCGATGGTGCTGGAGTTCCCGGACGACCCCGGGTGCGCGCATCTGGAGCGGCAGTACATGCTCGGCCCGGACCTGCTGGTGGCGCCCGTCTTCAGCGACGAGGGGGACGTCTCGTACTACGTCCCCGAGGGCACCTGGACCCACCTGCTCAGCGGGCGGACCGTGACCGGTCCACGCTGGGTGCGCGAGAAGCACGGCTTTTCGAGCGTGCCGCTGCTGGTGCGGCCGGGCGCGGTGATCCCGGTGGGCGCGGTGGACGACCGTCCCGACTACGACCATGCCGACGGGGTCACGCTGCGGGCGTACGGGATGGAGCGGGGCGACCGGCGGACGGTGCGGGTCGGGGAGGTGACCTTCACGGTCGTACGGGAGGGCGACACCGTGCGGGCCTCGTGCGGTGACCCGTCCGCGCCCTGGGGGCTGGCGGCGGGCGAGCGCGAGGTGCGGGCGCAGGCGGGGACCGGGTTTCTCTCTGTGGAGCTGGGCTGATGGTGAAGATCACTGACGTGGCGCGGCACGCGGGCGTCTCCCCCAGCACCGTCTCGTACGCGCTCAGCGGCAAGCGCCCGATCTCCGAGGAGACCCGGCGCCGCGTCGAGGAGTCCATCCGCCTGCTCGGTTACCGCCCGCACGCCGGCGCCCGCGCGCTGGCCGGCAGCAAGTCGAACGTGCTGGCGCTGGTGATGCCGTTGCGGGCGGGCATCGACGTGCCGGTGGTGATGCGGTTCGTGGCGTCGGTGGTGACGACGGCACGCCGCCACGACCATGACGTGCTGCTGCTGACGCAGGAGGAGGGCGAGGAGGGGCTGCGCCGGGTCGTGGACACGGCCCTGGTGGACGCGCTGATCGTGATGGACGTGCAGTTGGACGATCCGCGGGTGCCGTTGCTGCGGGACCTGGACCGCCCGTCCGTGCTGATCGGCTTCCCGGCCGATTCCGCCGGGCTGACCTGCATCGACCTGGACTTCACGGCGGCGGGCGAAGCCTGCGTGGAGCATCTGGCGCGGCTCGGGCACCGGGCGGTGGCGCTGGTGGGGTCGCCGCCGGAGGTGTACGTACGGCAGACGGCGTTCGCCCATCGGGTGGTGCGGGGCTTCACGGCGGCCGCGGCCCGCGGCCGGCTGTCGTCCGCGGTGCACCCGTGCGAGGCATCACCGGCGGCGGCTCGTGCGGTCGCCGAGCAACTGCTGCGCGAACAACCGGCGTTGACGGGCGTGGTCGTCCACAACGAGGCGATCCTGGAGCCCCTGATCGACGCCTTCGCACAGCTCGGCCTGCGCGTGCCGGCCGACCTCTCGGTCACCGCCATCTGCCCCGACGAGGTCGCCGAGTCCCTGCCCGTACCGGTCACCTCGATCGCGCTGCCGTCCACCGAAGTGGGGGCGCGGGCGGTCGAGTCGCTGATGAGGAAGCTGGAGGGGAAGCCCGTACCGGAGTCGACGCTGCTGCCACCCAGCATGACGGAACGGGCCAGCACGGCACGGCGGACGCCGGCGTGAGTGGGCGTGGGCCACCTGCTGCCCTTGTTGCGCCACGCCGTTGAGGTGATCCACTGGCGCATCAGGTCGGTCATGTCGACGGGCTTGACGGTGTGGCCCGGGTCGGGTGGCGCGCAGGTTCACCGAGTGAGCGACCTGTCCGTACGGAACTGCCGCACGAGCGTCTTCGGGTGCCGCACGACCTCCCACAGACCGACGGCGAGCAGCAGCAGGCTGCTGACGAAGCACACCCAGAACACGGACTGGGCGCCCGCCGCGAGGTCGTGGGTGCCGCCGGACTCGTAGAGGCAGTACGCCTGTGGAGGGAACGCCTTGGAGACGCCGACGCCGCCGTAGTACATGGAGCACGGGTCCTCGCCGGGATCCTTGATCGTGTCGTCGGCCGTGACGACCAGCAGCCAGGCAAGCGCCGCCGCCGGAACCGTGACGAACACGGTCGTCTTCGTCCACGCCGGCAGGCGGGGATGGCCGAGGAGCCCGTTCAGCGCGATCAGTACGACGACGTACACCGCGCCGACGACGACAGCGGCGGAAGTCTCTCCCCCCACCACGTCCAGAAGCAAGACCACCCCGGCCACCGGAGGCGCGGTGAGCACGAGGACCTTGACACCGGGCGCGATCCGCGGGTGCGCGAGCACATACAGCGCCACAGCGCACGCGAGGACGCCGAGGAGACCGGTCACCGAGGGCCGCGGTTCACGGAGACGGCAGGGTCGGAGGGACGGCGGACGGGGACAACGGCTGCGGGCGCGCGGTGCCGGTGCCGGCGCCCGGGTTCGTCTCGTCCTTCTTCCACGGCCCGACGCCGAGCCGCCCCGTCGTCCCCAGGTCGAACTCCGGCACCACCATCACGGGGCGGGCGCCCGGCTTCGCCCGCACGCGCGCGTACGGCGCGTTCACGGCATCGCCGGCGCCGGTGGTGTTCCGCCACGCCAGCCCCGCCCGCGCGGCCTCGCCCGGCTGCAGGACGACGGGCCGCGGGCTGCCCTCGCCGCCGGTGGCCATGCCGATCCGATCGGTTCCCTGGAGGATCCGCACACTGTCGACGGAGTCATGGTCCTCGTCGAGGAGTTCGAGCTCCGGGTAGCCGTTGAGCCGGTACGGCTGGGTGCCGCAGTTGACGAGGTGCAGCCCGAGGACCCGCAGGCCCAGGGCGGCGTCCCCCTGGTCGGCGTAGACGTGGACCCCGGACGCCGGGCACGGCCCCGAGGCGGACGACGCCTCGTCGGTGGGAACGCTGCGTACCTTGAGCACCTCGGCGCCCGACACATCGGGCGCCTGCGCGGGCAACTGGCTCATGGCGACGGACCTCTTGACCGTCCGCCCCGGCGCGACCGACTCGACGATCGCCTCGACGTTGTCGACCGCACCTCCGCTGCCTGTGAGGAAGCCGATGGTGACGGTGTACGTGGCCGCCTCCTTGTGCCGGTTGGTGACCTCCAAGTCGGCGGAGTACTCGGCCGAGCAGCCGCTGTCCGGCCCCCACGAGTACAGGCCGGTGACTTTCGCGCCGTTCTCGCCCGGACCGTCGAGCGAGGGCACGGGAAGCGGCGTCGGCGTGCCGGAGGGTCTGCCGCCGGCCGCCGGCTCACCGGTCGGCGGTGGGCTGCCGTACTGCAGGAACCCCGACGGACACAGCGCCTCGGCCTTGACCGGAGCGTCGACGCCGCGCGTCTGCCCCGCGTCGCCCTCCTGCGAGGGGCGCTCTGAACCACACGCGGCGAGCAGCAGGACGCCGGCCAGGACGGCGGGGACGGTGCGGGGGGTGGCGGTCATCCGCCCACCCCACCAGGGCGGCGGCCGCACGGGCTGTGGCGGAACCCACACGTCCGGTCACAGGGGTGTCACAGATCATGGATACGGCATGGCAAAGGCCCCGCTGCCCGGAAGCAGCGGGGCCTTTGCCCACATGGGAGAGGAGATTCGCGAGAACCTCCCGATCGTGGAGATGGCGGGAATCGAACCCGCGTCCAACGGTGCAGAATCAGGGCTTCTCCGTGTGCAGTCCGCTGTGATTTTCTCGGCCCCGGCGATCACGCGAACAAGTCGCCGACGGGCCCAGTCACTGTTTGGTTTCCCTCTTCACCCCGTGACCGGGATCGAGGTTTAGTTCCCTAGCTGATGCCAGGATCCGGGTCGGGAACAGCCCCGGGCTGACACTTCGCAAGTCGCTACTTAGGCAGCGAGGGCGAAGGAATCGCGCTTGGTGTTGGCGATTATTTTTTGCGACATATGGTTTACGAGATCATTGCCGCTTCCTCGACACGCTTCCCCTGCTTCAACAGCCGCTGTCGAAACCGATCATCCCCATGTTGTTTTTTCAATGCCCTCCGGAGACCGGAGGAGGCGCGCACCCTCTGTGAGGTGCGGTGCCATCGTACGTGACCAACGCACGACGATGCCAGCGTATTCCCGGCAGCCGCTCACCCGCCCCGCTGCCTGCGGCGTGCCGCCGCGATCGCCCGGTCCGACTCCCGCCGGTCCTGCTTCTCGCGGAGCGTCTGGCGCTTGTCGTACTCCTTCTTGCCTCGCGCCAGGGCGATCTCGGCCTTCGCGCGACCGTCCTTGAAGTAGATGGCGAGGGGCACGATCGTGTGACCCGTCTCCTGGGACTTCGCCTCCAGCTTGTCGATCTCCTCGCGGTGCAGGAGCAGCTTGCGCTTGCGGCGCGCGGAGTGGTTGGTCCAGCTGCCCTGGTGATACTCGGGGATGTGGGCGTTGTGCAGCCACGCCTCGCCCCTGTCGATCTGGACGAAGCCGTCGGCCAGCGATGTCCGACCCTCGCGCAGCGACTTGACCTCGGTGCCCATGAGCACCAGGCCGGCCTCGTAGGTGTCGATGATCGCGTAGTCGTGCCGGGCCTTCTTGTTCTGGGCGACGATCTTGCGCTTGCCGCCCTTCTCGCCGTCCCTCGCCTTGGCGGCGGCCCCGCCCTGCTTGGGCTGGGACTCCTTCGGTACGTACATTCCCTTGCTCATAGTGCCGTCCATTTTCGCACTACGGACGGGGTGCCCGGAAAGCCGTTTTACGACTCGCCCAGGCCGCTGAGGACCGTCTCGGCCCGCTCCAGGACCTCCTGGTCGGCCTCCAGGTCGGGCGTGATGCCCCTGCCGTCCACGGCCCGTCCCGAGGGGGTGCGGTAGTGGCCGACGGTCAGCTCGGCGACGGAGCCGTCCGGAAGGCGGCTCGGCATCTGGACCGAGCCCTTGCCGAAGGTGCGGGTGCCGACGACGACCGCGCGGCCGCGGTCCTGCAGGGCTCCGGTGAGCAGCTCGGCCGCGCTCATCGTGCCCCCGTCGACGAGCGCGACCAGGGGCCTGGTGGTTTCACCGCCCGGCTCGGCGTGCAGCGCGCGCTGTTCGCCGTCGACGTCGTACGTGGCGACCAGGCCGCCGTCCAGGAAGGCGGAGGCGGCGGTGACGGCCTCGGTGACCAGGCCGCCGGAGTTGCCGCGCAGGTCCAGGACGACGCCGGCGCCGGCGGGGGCCTGCTGTGCCGCGGTGCGGACCTCGTCGCCGGATCCCTTGGTGAAGGAGGAGATCCGGATGACGGTGATGCCGCCGGCGAGCTTGCGAACAGTGACCGAGTCGGTGGACAGACGGGCCCGGCGCAACGTGAGGTCCCACGCGCGTGTGCCGCGCTCCAGGCCCACCGTCACCGCCGTACCGGCGGTCGCGTCCTTCGCGTCCCCCCTCAGTAAGGAGACCACCTCGGTCACCGGGCGGCCGTCGACCTTCTCACCGTCGACGCTGCGCAGCCGGTCGCCCGCGCGGATCCCGGCGTCCGCCGCCGGCGACCCCGCCCGCACCTTGGTCACCTCGACCTGGCCGTCCCGCTCGCGCCGCGCCCACAGGCCGACGCCGGTGTACTCGCCGTCGAGGGCCTCCTCGAACTCCTCGTACTCGCCCTGGGAGTAGACGGCGCCCCAGCGGTCCCCGCTGCGGCTGACCGCGCGCTCGGCGGCCTCCGTGGGGGACTCGCCCGTGGCCATGGCCTCGGCGGCCGCCCGCGCCACTTCCTCGTGCCGGTCCGTGGGGGCGGTCGAACGGGCCGCGCCGGCCGGGGATTTCCGGTCGGGGCCGGGCAGGGAGCCGGTCGCGGCACCGGCGACGAGCACGCTCGCGAAGACCAATGTCAGGGCGGCCCCGCGGCCGAAGCGGCGGGGCTGACAGAACAGGTCACGACCTGACATGCCGGTGAGTCTAGGACAACGCGAAGGGGCCGTACGGTCCGTTGCCCGTACGGCCCCCTTGGCGTTGGTCACACCTTCAGATACTTGCGCAACGCGAAGAAAGCCGCCAACGCCGGCATCAGCAGGCTCGTCGCGAGGATGAGCGGGAGCTTGGTCAACACCGCGTCCCAGCCGATGAAGTTGACCAGGGTGAGCTGGTCGGCCAGGGCCAGTCCGTGGTCGATGAGGAAGTACCGCGCGATCAGCAGGAAGGCGCAGGCGAGGGTGCCGCCGATCAGTCCGGCGACCGCTGCCTCCATGATGAACGGCGCCTGGATGTAGAAGCCCGACGCGCCGACCAGACGCATGATGCCGGTCTCCCGCCGACGGCTGAACGCCGAGACACGCACGGTGTTGACGATCAGCATCAGCGCGACGACGAGCATGAGCGCCATGACCGCGCGGGCGGCCCAGTTCATGCCGTTGAGCAGCTTGAAGAGGTTGTCCAGGATGCCCTTCTGGTCCTGCACCGACTGCACACCGTCCCGCCCGTTGAAGGCGGTCGCGATGACCTGGTACTTCTCCGGATCCTTCAGCTTGATCCGGTACGACTCCTGCATCTGGTCCGGCGTGAGCGAGGCGGCCAGCGGGGAGTCCCCGAACTGCTCCTTGTAGTGCTTGTACGCCTGGTCCTGGGACTCGTACGTCACCTTCTCGACGATCGACATCTTGTCGAGGTCGGCGAGGATCTCCTTCTTCTGGTCCTCGGTGACGGCGCCCTTGGCGCAGTTGGGGTCGGATTCGGCGTCGCTCTTGTTGCAGAGGAAGACCGAGACGTTGACCTTGTCGTACCAGTAGCCCTTCATGGTGTTGACCTGGTCGCTCATCAGGAGCGACCCGCCGAACAGGGCGAGCGACAGGGCGACGGAGACGACGACGGCGAACGTCATCGTCAGATTGCGGCGGAGACCGACACCGATCTCGGACAGTACGAACTGGGCGCGCATGGCGACGGGTTGGGCCTTTCCGTGGACGGGGCGGTCAGTGCTGGTAGCCGTAGACGCCGCGGGCCTGGTCGCGGACGAGGCGGCCCTTCTCCAGCTCGATGACGCGCTTGCGCATCTGGTCCACGATGTTCTGGTCGTGCGTGGCCATCACGACGGTCGTACCGGTCCGGTTGATCCGGTCGAGCAGCTTCATGATGCCGACGGAGGTCTGCGGGTCGAGGTTGCCGGTGGGCTCGTCGGCGATCAGCAGCTTGGGCCGGTTGACGAAGGCCCGCGCGATCGCCACGCGCTGCTGCTCACCACCGGAGAGTTCGCCGGGCATCCGGTCCTCCTTGCCGCCGAGCCCGACGAGGTCGAGCACCTGCGGTACGGACTTGCGGATCTCGCCGCGCGACTTGCCGATGACCTCCTGGGCGAAGGCCACGTTCTCCGCGACGGTCTTGTTCGGCAGCAACCGGAAGTCCTGGAACACCGTCCCGAGCTGGCGCCGCATCTGCGGCACCTTCCAGTTGGAGAGGCGTGCGAGGTCCTTGCCCAGGACGTGCACCTGACCGTGACTGCACCGCTCCTCGCGGAGGACCAGCCGCAGGAAGGTGGACTTTCCGGAGCCGGAGGACCCCACGAGGAAGACGAACTCGCCCTTCTCCACTTCGAGGGACACATCCCTGAGTGCGGGGCGGGTCTGCTTGGGGTAGACCTTGGAGACGTTGTCGAATCGGATCACGGATGCACCACGGGTCGCCGGGGGTAGATGAGCGTGACCATACGCGAACCGGGGAGTCGAGCGCAGGCACCGGTAGGGGTTGTGTAAGGGTTGTGCCCTTTTGTGCCGGACGGGTGTCACACCCCGGACCCTGCGACCACCCCTGTGGAAGCGACCCGGCGCAGCTTCCGCGGGAACCTGGCACAGTGGAGGGGGAACGTTCGGTTGCCCGCGAGCGTTGTCCAGGTGGAACCAGTGGCTAGGAGGGTGGCGCATGACGTACGACCGGCTGGTGTGCGCGAACTGTGCCGCGCCCGTGAGTGAGGGTCGCTGCCCCGTCTGCCGGGCCAACCGCGAGCGGCTGCAACAGGAGAACCCGCTCGCGGGCCTGAACCCGATGACGCTGATCGCCCTGCTGGCGGTGCTGATCGCCGCGGTGGCACTGCTGGCGCACCAGACCGCATAGGGCGCCGCCCGCACCGTACACGGACATGACGAGGGGCCCGGAGCGAAGCACGCTCCGGGCCCCTCGGCCGTACGGTGTCGATCACACCGCGTCAAGCATGGGCCACCGTCAGGCGGCCGCACCGCCACGGCCGCCCACAAGGCGCGGCAGGATGCGGAAGCCGATGCCACCGGCGATCATCGTCGCGGCGCCGACCAGCAGGAACGTGGTCTGAGCGGCACCCGTCTCGGCGAGCTCGTCGCCGTTGCCCTGGGCGGAGGTGTTGGTGCCCGTGGCAGTGCCCGTGGTGTCGTCCGCACCGGTGTCGGCGAGGCCGGAGGAACCCTCCTGCTGGGGGGAGGTGCCACCGTCGGGGTTGGTGTTGTCGTTGCCCCCGCCGTTGTTGCCGTTCCCGTTCCCGTTGCCGTTCCCGTTCCCGTTCCCGTTCCCGTTGCCGTTCCCGTCACCCGGGTCGGTCGGGTCGATGGTCGGGTCCTCGGTGGGCTGCTCCGGCTCGGTCGGCTCCAGCGTCGGGTCCGTCGGGATCGTGGGCTCCTCGGTCGGGATGCCCGGGTCCGTCGGGATGTCCGTCGGGATGCCCGGGTCCGTCGGAACCGGGTCGGTCGGCGGCTCGGTCGGGTCCTCGGGCGCGCACAGGATGCCGAGCAGGCAGTCGTCGTCCGCCTCGGCGGCAGATGCGGCACCCGCAGCGGTCAGCGAGGCACCGGCCGCGATCACGGCGCCGGCCGCGAGGCGCGCGATACGGATCCGCGTCTTCTTCGTCATGTGGTTGCTACCCCCAGTAGCTGAATCGTCAGTGAGGCGGCGCTCGGGGCCGTGATCGACAGAGGTAGCTGAACGTGAGCCCCCCGGTTCACATGCGCCCCAGAGATACGCATGCCACGCTTTACCCTTCCCATTTTTCAAAGACACGTCAAGGCCGTTTGAGGCCGCCATGTCCCATACGAGAGCAATGCCGGTGATTGAAGGCTGTGAGTGTGATGTAAAACCCAGACATGCGGGCACAGAAAAGACAACTGCCGCCACGAGGGCGGCAGTTGTCATGTCGACAAAGTTACTTCTCTTGCTGCTTGCGCCAGCGAATTCCGGCTTCGAGGAACCCGTCGATCTCACCGTTGAACACGGCCTCGGGGTTGCCGACTTCGAACTCGGTGCGCAGGTCCTTGACCATCTGGTACGGGTGCAGCACGTAGGACCGCATCTGGTTGCCCCAGGAGTTGCCGCCGTCGCCCTTGAGTGCGTCCATCTTGGCCTGCTCCTCCTGCCGGCGCCGCTCGAGCAGCTTGGCCTGGAGGACGTTCATCGCGGTGGCCTTGTTCTGGATCTGCGACCGCTCGTTCTGGCAGGAGACGACGATGCCGGTCGGGAGGTGGGTGATCCGGACGGCGGAGTCGGTGGTGTTGACGCCCTGGCCACCGGGCCCGGAGGACCGGTAGACGTCGATCCGCAGGTCGCTCTCGTCGATCTCGACGTGGTCGGACTGCTCGACGACGGGGAGGACTTCCACCCCCGCGAAGGAGGTCTGGCGCCGGCCCTGGTTGTCGAAGGGCGAGATACGGACGAGCCGGTGGGTGCCCTGCTCGACGGACAGGGTCCCGTAGGCGTACGGCGCCTGCACGGCGAAGGTGGTCGACTTGATGCCGGCCTCTTCGGCGTACGACGTCTCGTAGACCTCGGTCTTGTAGCCGCGCTGCTCGGCCCAGCGCAGGTACATGCGCTGGAGCCGCTCGGCGAAGTCGGCGGCGTCGACGCCGCCGGCCTCGGCGCGGATGTTGACGAGTGCCTCACGGGCGTCGTACTCCCCGCTGAGGAGCGTGCGCACCTCCATCTCGTCCAGCGCCTTGCGGACGGCGGCGAGCTCGGACTCGGCCTCGGCACGGGTGTCCGGGTCGTCCTCCTCCTCGGCCATCTCGAAGAGAACACCGAGGTCGTCGATACGACCGCGGAGGGCCTCGGCCTTCCTCACCTCCGCCTGGAGGTGGGACAGCTTGCTGGTGATCTTCTGCGCCTCGTCCGGGTTGTCCCACAGGGACGGCGCGGCCGCCTGCTCCTCGAGCACGGCGATGTCTGCCCTCAGCCTGTCGAGGTCCAGAACGGCCTCGATCGACTCCATGGTCGAGGAGAGGGACTTGAGCTCTTCGGATACATCGACGACTGCCACGCCTCCAGCGTAACGGCTCCGCCAAGCGGCGAGGCCCGGGCCGCCTCGGCCCCGGCCCCGGGGGCTCGGGACGGGCACGGGCAGGGCTGGGGGCCGCGGAACGCTACGGGGTCGCCGGGGCCGAGTTGTTCGTGTCCTGGGGCGTCGCGTCGGCGTCGTCACCCGAGGTCGCCAGCCAGGTGCCCACGCCCGCCGCCGCCACCAGCACCACCGCCGCCGCCCCCAACGCCACCCGCCGCCGCCGAGCCACCGCCCGGTGACGTGCCGAACCCGGCCGGGGCGCCCCCGCCGGCCTCGGCACCCGCGCCGTACCCCGCGCGCCTCCGGCCAGTTCGTCGGGCGCCGGCACCCTCATCGACGTATGCGTGTCACGGTTGGAGTCGGCCGGCTTGGCACCCGGCACCAGCGGCACCGCGCCCCGCCGCCGGACCCGCTCCGCGCCATCGCCCGGCGCCGCCGCCTCCTCCGCGGCCGGAGCCTCTTCCTCCGCCTGCTCCGCGTCCGGCTCGTCCACGTCCAGCGGTGGCATCCCGGCCACCAACGGCAGCAGCTCCCGCAGCCGTGCCCCCAGCTCCGACGCCCGCAGCCGCGAGGCCGGCGCCTTCGCCAGGCACTGCACGACCAGCTGCCACAGCTCGTCGGGGATGCCGGGCAGCGGCGCCACCGTCTCCGTGACATGGCGGCGCAGGACCGCGCCGGGGTGGCCGCCGCCGAACGGCGTGAAGCCCGCCAGCAGCTCGTACAGCACCGTGGCGAGGGCGTAGATGTCGACCGCCGCCCGTGGCGGCAGGCCCTCGACGATCTCCGGCGCCAGGTAGTCCGGCGTCCCGATGATCTTCGTGGCGCGGGTGCGGCGCGGTGAGTCGATGAGCTTCGCCACGCCGAAATCCGTCAGCAGGGCCGGGTGAGAGCCTCCGGGCCCCAGCGGGCCCTGCATGTCCAGCAGCACGTTCTCCGGCTTCACGTCCCGGTGCACGACCCCGGCCGCGTGCGCCGCCGCCAGCCCGTCCGCCACGTCCGCCACGATCGCGACCGCCGCCTCGGGCGCGAGCCGCCGGTCGCGGTCGAGGCGGGTGCGCAGGTCCGTGCCGCGGACGAGGTCCATGACCAGTGCCAGGTCGTTGCCGTCGACCACCAGGTCGCGGACGGAGACGACGTTCGGGTGCTCCAGGCCGAGCAGCGCCGTCCGCTCCTGCACGAAGCGCCCGACGAGCTCCTGGTCGGACGCGAGATCCTCACGCAGCAGCTTGATGGCGACGGGCCCCTCGGGCCCCTCGCCCAGCCACACCGTGCCGGCGCTGCCCCGCCCCAGAATCTGGTTGGCGGTGTACCGGCTACCGATCTTCCGTGCCAAGACTGCTCCTACCGACGCGTGTTGTCGTCAAAACTACGCGTCCACAGAGCCAACCTTCACCGCGGAGGCGGAAATCACCCGCCCGGTGTCGACAAATCCCCAAACAAACGGAGGCCGTGACCCGCCTCCGGACAGGAGTCGGTACGGCCTCCGGTCAGTTGGTGCCCGAGCCCCCGCCGGATCCTCCGCCCGAGCTCCCGCCCAGTTCACCGATCCACCCCGTCACCGTGCTGAACCAGTCGGTGAGCTGCTCCCAGTAGCCCTTGCCCGTGCCGATCCACTCCTGCAACGGGCTCAGCTCCCAGATCAGCCAGCCCGCGACAAACAGGATGAGGATGGTGAACAGGCACCCCTTCAGACAGCCGAGCCCGGGGATCCGCATCGGGTTGGCGCTGCGCTGCCGCGGCGGACGGGGCTCGCGCTGCGGCCGCTGCGGCTCCGGCGCGGGCGGCGGGGCGTAGCGCTGCGGCTGCTGCTGGGGTTGCCGCGGTGGGGCGTACGGCTGCGGCTGGTGCTGCTGCGGCTGGCCGTACCCCTGCTGCCGGCCCTGCGGCGGCCGCTGCTGCTGGGGGTGCGGCTGCTGGGGGTGCGGCTGCTGCTGCGGGCGGGCGACCTGCCGCTGGGGGCGGCGGCGCAGAGGGTCCTGGCCCGGGTCGAGGTACTGGACCTGCGTCTGCTCGTTGCGGTCCCGGGCGGCACGCAGCTGGTTCTGCCAGGGGTGCGGGTCCTCGGGGCCGGGCTGCCCCGGCTGCTGACCGGGCCGGCCCGGCGGCATCGGGGGCATGACGGCCGTCGGATCGGCGGCGCCGGGGCCTCCCGTGTTCGGCAGGACGGCCGTGGGGTCCGCGGCGCCCGCCGGGCCGGGGGCGCCGGTGTGCGGCAGGACGCTGGTCGCGGCGTTCGGGTCGAACGCGCCGCCCGCGCCGTGCGGGAGTACCTGCGTGGGGTCGGCCGAGCCGGGCACGGTCGTCGGCGAGGGGTCGGGGGCGAGCAGGGCGGCGACGCCCTCGGCCGCGGCGATCTGCGCGGAGTTGGCGTGCACGCCGACGCCCTCGGCGACGACGCGCAGGGCGCGGGCGAGGTTCTCGGCGCTGGGCCGTTCGTCGGGGTTCTTGCGCAGACAGCGTTCTATGACCGTCCAGAGCGGGTCGGGGACCGTGGACGGGCGGCGCGGCTCGGCGCTCAGGTGCTGGTGCAGGACCTCCAGGGCGGAGCCGCCGCCGAACGGCGGGCGGCCGGTGACCAGC
This sequence comes from Streptomyces sp. NPDC006385, assembly GCF_040612485.1. Lineage (NCBI taxonomy): Bacteria > Bacillati > Actinomycetota > Actinomycetes > Kitasatosporales > Streptomycetaceae > Streptomyces > Streptomyces sp. NPDC006385. Next base: position 71,699 of record NZ_JBEXQG010000010.1, on the reverse strand, counting down.
TCGTACAGGAGGATGCCGGCGCCGTAGATGTCGACGGCCGACGTCTGCGGGCGGCCCTCGGCGGACTCCGGCGCGACGTACGCGGGCGTGCCGACGAACTCGTGGGTGCGGGTCAGACCCGGGGAGTCGGCGAGGCGGGCGATGCCGAAGTCGGTCAGCATCGGGTGCATCTGGCCGTCGTTCTGCTTCAGCAGGACGTTGGCCGGCTTCAGGTCGCGGTGGACGACGCCGTCGGCGTGGCTGGCGGCGAGGGCGTCGGCGATCTGCGCGGTGAGCAGGGCGGCGGCGACCGGGCTGAAGGAGCCGTTCTCGCGCAGGTAGCGGTGCAGGTCGGGGCCCTCGACGAGGTCCATGACCAGGGCGAGCAGATCGCCCTCGACGACCAGGTCACGGACCCGGACGATGTTCGGGTGGGTCAGGCGCAGCAGGACGGACCGCTCCCGCAGGAACCGCATGACGATGTCGGGATCGCCGGCCAGCTCTTCTTTGAGGACCTTGATCGCGACGGTCTCGCCGGGCTGGCCCGGCACGGCCGCCTCGGCGCCCGCGGTCTCCCGCTGGCGGGCTCGCCAGACGGTCCCCGTGGCGCCGCGACCGAGCGGCTCCTCGAGGAAGTACTTGCTGCCTACCGGCCGCACGTCGCGCTCCCTGCTGCTTGCCTACGTTCCGACCCACTGTAGTGCCGTCCCCCGAGGCACCGGCTGTCGTCGTTCTGTGCGTCTTACGTACGGCTTCCCGTACATGTTCGAAGGAAAGACGCTCGGCTCCGTCCCGTGGTTGCCGCGAGCGGACGTGACCGATCTCAAGCGGTCGCCGGTGGGCCACTTGTCAGGCACTTTTGCGGGCAGAGCCGACCAATCAAGATCACTTGCCTTCGGGCGGGGGGCGCGCTGTCAGTGGCAGGTGCGAGGATGCGTGAAGTACGTGGAGTACTGGCCGATGTGCTCGTGTGGGGTGGGGGGAAGTCCGCCGCGCCCGCGCAGAAGGGATCGCTGACGCCGATGCAGATCCGGCTGACCGTCGTAGACCCGCTGGCCCCACCTGCCCCGGCGCGGGGCCGCGCCGCGAGCTGCGACGTGCTGGTCACGGCGCCCGCGGGCACGGCCCTGGCCGCGGTGGCGTCGGCGCTCGCCTCGGCGGTGTCCGGGGGCGACGGCCCGGTCGTGCTGTACGCCGGGGCGGAGCGGCTGGACGACCGCCGCAGCACGCTCGGCGAGCCCCCGCTGACCGACGGCGCGGTGCTGTCCCTGGGCGCCCCGCCGGCGCCCGAGCCCCACCCCGAGCTGGACGACGCCCCGACCCAGCTCCATGTCGTGGCCGGCCCGGACGCGGGCGGCGTCCATCTGCTGCACGGCGGCGAGATCCGCATCGGCCGCTCCGCCGACGCCGACGTCCCGCTCGACGACCCGGACGTCTCCCGCCTCCACTGCGCGGTCACCGTCGCCGCCGACGGCCGGGTCTCGGTCGCCGACCTCGGCTCCACGAACGGCACGACACTGGACGGCTCCGGTGTGACCACGCGCCCGGTGCGGTTCGCGCCGGGGGCGCTGCTGCGGATCGGCGAGTCGGCGCTGCGGCTGGCTCCGGCCGGAGGGCCGGGGGCGCGGGTGCGCACCGAGCCGGACGGGGAGGGGCACATCCGCGTGCCGGCCGCGGGCGAGCGGGGCGGGGATGCCGCCGCCGACCCGCGCGGCGACGGTCCGGTGGCGCCCGCCCCGGGAGGCTCGGCGGTGTCTCACGCGCGCGTGGCGGACGGCGGCGACGCGTCCGCGTCCTCGGGTGGGCGGCCGTCCGCTCAGGAGCACGCTCCCGTGGAGCCGCCCATCGTTCCGGTGCAGGGCGGGGCACCCCGGATCGAACGGCACGGCGAGCCGGACAGCCCGCTGCCGGGACCGCGCGACGGTGACACGCACGGCGCGGGCCTCGGGGCGGCCAGGTCCGACGGGCTGCACGGCGACCAGGGCGCCGGGGACACCGGCCGTAAGGGAACCCCGCTCCGGGGTACGGACGTACCGCCCGGCGTGCGCAGGCGCGGTGGGCTCACCGCGTGGGCGCGGCGGCTGACCGGCGGACGCGGCGAGCAGGCGGCGGAGCGGCATGGGACGTACGACGATGACGGGCCCGCCGAGGCGACCGTCCTGCCCTCGGCGACGCACGGCCCTCGGCTGCCGGAGCGGTGGCCGGACCTCGCGTCCCTGCTGCTGACGGCCCTGGGCCCCGGGCCCCGGCTGTGGGAGCGCGCACCGGGTCACCCCGAGGCGCTCACGGTACGGCTCGGCACGGCCGACCGGGCTGCGCCCGACGGCTCGGGCCTGCTGCCCGCGGTGCCGGTGACCGCCGATCTGCGGGAGGTCGGGGCGCTGGGGCTGGCCGGCCCGCGTGAGCGGCTCGCCGGGCTGGCCCGCGCGGTGATCGCCCAGCTCGCCGCGCTGCACTCGCCGGACGTCCTGGAGCTGGTCCTGATCAGCGCGGACCGCTCCCGCACCGTGGAGGAGCGCACCGCCGAGTGGGCCTGGCTGGGCTGGCTCCCGCATGTGCGCCCCGGACACGGCCAGGACTGCCGGCTCCTGCTGGCCTACGACCGTGAACAGGCGACGGCCCGCGCCGAGGAGCTGTTGCGGCGCCTGGAGGACATGGCGGCCGAGACACGCGGCGGGTCCGCCGGCGCGGCGAGCGACCCCACGCGTGGCGTGGGCGGGCGGGTGCCGGCCCAGGGTGCCGTTCGGCGGCCCTCCTGGGCGCGGGACGACGACCCGGCCGACTCGGCGGGTGGCTTCGCCGGGCCCTGCACCGTGGTCGTCGTGGACGGCGATCCCGGGGGCGCCGACGTGCGCGAGGCGGTGGCTCGGCTCGCGTGGGAGGGGCCGGCGGCCGGGATCCATGTCGTGTGCCTCGCCGAGACGGCGTCGGCGTCGCCCGCGTCGCCGGTGACGGAGACCTACGAGGCGGCGTGCGCGAAGGCGCCGACGTTCCGGGAGTGCGGGGCGGTCGCCCTGCTGAGCGGCGATGTGGCGACGGCCCTGCGGCTGATGCGGGTCGCGCGAGCCGGGACGGTCACGCGGGGCGGTGCCGGGACGACCGCGGCAGTGGGGGCGGCTGCGTCGGCCGGTTCGGGGGGCGCTGCGCGGGAGCGCGGCGGAGGCGAGGGCGGCGGCGCCGGTGCCCTTGCGGAGAGCTTCCCGCACCCCGCGGACACCTCCGCGGGCGGGGCGGACGCGGCCTGGCGTGGCGGGGATGCGGGCCTGGGCGGGGCGGACAGATCCCGGCGTGGCGTGGACACCTCCGCGGGCGGGGCGGACACATCCCGGCGTGGCCTGGGCGCAGCCCCGGGTCGGGCGGGGGCAGCCCCGGGTCGGGCGGGGGCAGCCCCGGGTAACGCGGACACGTCCCAGGGTGGCCTCGGCGCAGCCCAGGGTCGGGCAGGCGCAGCCCCGGGTCGGGCGGGGGCAGCCCCGGGTGGGGCGGACACATCCCAGGGTGGCCTGAGCGCAGCCCCTGGTCGGGCAGGGGCAGCCCCGGGTGGGGCGGACACATCCCAGGGTGGCCTGAGCGCAGCCCCGGGTCGGGCAGGGGCAGCCCCGGGTCGGGCTGGAGCAGTTCGGCCCGGTGCCGTCGATCAGGCTGGCGGCGGCCGCGACTTCGCGGATCACGGCGGGGACAGCCCGGCCGGGTACGCCGTCGGCGAGCCCGGCCTCGCAGGGCGCGCGCCCGTCGACCACGGGCCGGCCGGACACGGCAGCGTCGCCCACAGCGCGGTCGGAAACGACACTCCTGGACACAGCACCATGGGGCACCGCCCAGGCGGACACGGCGCCTCCGGACATGGCACTTCCGGACACGGCACTTCCGGACACGGCATGACCGGACACAGCGCTCCCGGGCAAAGCTCCGCCGTCCACGGCACCGTCACCCACGACGGCCCAGTCGGCACCGGTGGCCGAGGCACGGTCGGAAACGGCGCCGCCCCCAGCCACGGCCCCGTGGGCCACGGCACCGTCGCCGCCGTGGATGCCGTCTCGCTCGCCTGGGCGGAGCGGTTCGCGCGGGCCCTGGCGCCGTTGCGGACGGAGAGTGCCGTCGGAGAGCGGCACGCGCGCGTGTCCGTGCCGTTGCCCCAGGCGGCGCGGCTGCTGGACGAGTTGGGGCTGGCCCGGGCCACCCCGGCGTCGCTGATGGCGCGGTGGGCCGACGCGGCCGATGACACGCGGGCCCTCGGCGGCCGGGCGTGTGCCGTGCTCGGCGCCGGGCCGCGCGGGCCGGTCAGCGCGGACCTCGGCGCCGACGGCCCGCATCTGCTGATCGAGGGGCCGCCCGGCAGCGGCCGTACGGAACTGCTGCGGGCGATCGTCGCCTCGCTCGCCGCGGCCGAGCGGCCGGACCGGCTGGGCGTCGTCCTGATCGACGGCCGGGACAGCACGGGCTCGGGCGGCGGTCACGGCGAGGGGCTGCGGGTCTGCACGGACGTCCCGCATGTCACCACTCACCTCGCCGCCAACGACCCTGTCCGCATGCGGGAGTTCGCCCAGTCGCTCAGCGCCGAGCTGAAGCGGCGCGCGGAGCTGCTCGGGCGGTCCGACTTCACCGAGTGGCACACGGGTCGTGAGCTGTCGGGCCGGATGGTCGCGCAGCGTGCGGCAGGAGCGGGTGCGGGCGGTGGCGCCGGGGTCGGGGCCGGGGCCGGGGGCGGCACCGGTGACCCGACGGGGGATCTCGACTCGCCGCCGAGCTCCACGATCCGTCTGCGGCCGGGTGCGGCCCGTCGGCAGGCGGAGGCCGAGGCCGTGCCGCCGCTGCCCCGGCTCGTGGTGGTGGTGGACGACCTGGACGCGCTGGTCTCCCCGGCGCTGGGGTCGCTGGGCCGGCCCGCGGCGGGCTCGGTGATACGCGCGCTGGAGGCCGTGGCACGCGAGGGCGAGCGGCTCGGCGTGCACCTGGTGGCCGCCGCGGGGATCGGGGGCCGTACGGCGGAGTCCGAACCGGCGCGACGGGCGACGCTGCGGGTGACCCTGGACGCGGTGAGCGCGGGGCCGGACGAACCGGCGCCGGGACGCGGGCGGCTGACCTGGGCGGACGGGAGAACGGTGCCGTTCCAGGGCGGGCGGGTCACGGGGCGTATCCCACGGACGGCGACGCTGCGGCCCACGGTCGTACCGCTGGAGTGGCACCGCATGGGCGACCCGCCGGCCAAGCGCCAGGTCCGCGAGCTGGGCAACGGGCCGACGGACCTGGCGTTGCTGGCCAGCGCGCTGGAGAGGGCGGCGCGGGAGGTCTCCGCCACGGGGGTTCCGTCGTTGCTGTGACGTCGCTGCCGTGATGTCGCTGCCGTGATGTCACAGCAACGACGTCGCTGGGACGTCGCCGAGGGCCGGCCCTCCCACCGCCTCGATCCCGCGAGAGGGCTCCGGAGCACTTGAGGACCACGCCGTTCCGGCCGATAGCACGCATCAGGGGACCGCGTCCCCCACCGACGGCGTCGTCCCTGCGGGGTGCCTGGTCACGAGGGGGTCACGATCCCCGGGTTGACACATGACGCGGTCTTGCCGCCCCCAGAACCAAGGCGTAGACCAGACCGCACGGGACAGCGCTCGAACGTTCGACGAGGCACGAAGAACGGGGCAGTGATGCGCAGCACGAGCAGGAACCGGACAAGCAGGGCCGCCAGGACCGCGGCAGCCGTGGCCGCGGGCGCCCTCGCACTCTCGCTCACCGCATGCGGAGGCGATGACAACGACAGCGGCAACGAACAGGGCGGTACCGGCCAGGAGACCGGCAACACCGTCACCCTTCCCAAGCTGAACGGCGAATCCCTTGAGGTCGCCGCCGTATGGACCGGCGCCGAGCAGGCGAATTTCAAGAAGGTCCTCGCGGAGTTCGAGAAGCGTACGGGCGCCAAGGTGACCTTCGTGCCCGCACAGGACCCGATCATCAACTTCCTCGGCTCGAAGGTCGCGGGCGGTCAGCCGCCGGACATCGCGATGCTTCCGCAGCCCGGCGCCATCAAGCAGGCCGTCGACAAGAAGTGGGCCAAACCTCTCGGCGCCGACGCGATCAAGGAGCTCCAGGAGAACTACTCCCAGGGCTGGCAGGACATCGGCAAGGTCGACGACAAGCAGTACGGCGTCTACTACAAGGCCGCCAACAAGTCCCTGATCTGGTACAACAACCAGGTCTTCGAGAACGCCGGGGCCACCGAGCCCAAGACGTGGGACGAGCTGCTCACCACCGCCCAGACGGTGTACGACTCCGGCGTCACCCCGTTCTCGGTCGGCGGCGCGGACGGCTGGACCCTCACGGACTGGTTCGAGAACATCTACCTCTCCCAGGCCGGTCCCGAGAAGTACGACCAACTGGCGAAGCACGAGATCAAGTGGACCGACCCGTCCGTGAAGGACGCGCTCACCACGCTCGCCCAGGTGTGGGGCAAGAAGGACTACGTGGCGGGCGGCGCGGACGGCGCGCTCCAGACGGACTTCCCGGCGTCGGTCACACAGGTCTTCACGGGCGGCGACCAGCCGAAGGCCGCGATGGTCTACGAGGGTGACTTCGCGCAGGTCAACATCACCCAGGCCAAGGCGGAGGTCGGCACGAGCGCGAAGGTGTTCCCGTTCCCGTCCGTCGGTGACACCGCGCCCGTCGTCTCCGGCGGCGACGCGGCCGTCATCCTCCAGGACTCCAAGGCCGCGCAGGCGCTGGCCACCTTCCTCGCCTCCCCGGACGCGGCGACGATCCAGGCGAAGCTCGGCGGTTACCTCTCGCCGAACAAGAACGTGGACAACTCGGCGTATCCGAACGAGGTGCAGCGCAAGATCGCCAAGGCGCTCATCGACTCCGGTGACGACTTCCGCTTCGACATGTCCGACCAGGCGCCGCAGGCGTTCGGCGGCACGCCCGGCAAGGGCGAGTGGAAGGCCCTCCAGGACTTCCTGAAGAACCCGTCGAACATCGCGGGCACACAGGCGAAGCTCGAAGCCGACGCGGCCGCGGCGTACGGAAACTGACGCCATGGCGTCGACGGAAGCGGCAGGGGTCTCTCCGACCCCTGCCGCACCCAAGTCGCGCAAGAGTGTGACCGGCACGCGCAAGACGATGGCGGCACTCTTCCTGCTGCCCGCCCTCGTGCTGCTCGGCGCGCTCGTGGTCTACCCGATCGGGTACTCGGTCATCCGCAGCTTCTACGACCAGTCCGGCGACGGCTTCGCCGGATTCGCCAACTACGAGGCCCTCTTCACCGACGACGGCATCCGCACCGCCCTGAAGAACAACATCATCTGGGTGGTGTTCGCTCCCACGGTCGCCACCGCGCTCGGTCTGATCTTCGCGGTGCTCACCGAGCGGGTGCGCTGGGGTACGGCGTTCAAGCTGGTCGTCTTCATGCCGATGGCGATCTCGATGCTGGCGGCGGGCATCATCTTCCGCCTCGTGTACGACCAGGACCCGGACAAGGGCGTCGCCAACGCCGTGTGGGTGGGCGTCCACGACACCTTCGTGCAGGCGTCGGCGTTCCCGAAGGCCCACCCGGGCCGTGAGTCGCCGCTCGAAGCGGCACCCGGCGGCGGCTTCATCACCAAGGCCACCGTCAGCGCCGGCGACCCGGTCGTCCTGCCCCTGGTCGGCGTCGCCCCCGACCAGATGCCGGACGACGCCGAGCGGGCCGTACCGGCGAAGGCGGAGCCGAACGAGGTCACCGGCACCACCTGGCAGGACTTCACGCGCGGCAAGGGCGTCGGCACGCTCGGCGGGGTCGACGCGTCCGAGCTGGGCTATGCCGGGATGAAGATCGAGGCGGTCAAGGACGGCAAGGTGGTCGCCTCCACGAGGGCCGCCGACGACGGCACGTTCACGCTGCCGGCCGCCGCCGACGGGGCGCTGCTGCGGCTGCCACCGGACAACTTCAAGGAAGCGTACAACGGCCTGGACTGGCTCGGCCCGTCCCTCGTCACGCCGGCCATCATCGGGTCGTACATCTGGATGTGGGCCGGTTTCGCGATGGTGCTGATCGCGGCCGGGCTCGCGGGCATCCCGCGCGACCTGCTGGAGGCGGCCCGGGTCGACGGCGCGAACGAGTGGCAGGTGTTCCGCCGGGTCACGGTGCCCCTGCTGGCACCCGTCCTCGCGGTCGTCACCGTCACCCTGATGATCAACGTCCTGAAGATCTTCGACCTGGTCTTCATCATCGCCCCGGGCTCCTCCCAGGACGACGCGAACGTCCTCGCGTTGGAGCTGTACCGCAAGGGCTTCTCCGAGGACCAGCCGGGCATCGCGAGCGCCATCGCGGTGTTCCTGCTGCTGCTGGTGATCCCGGTGATGTGGTTCAACATCCGTCGGCTCAGGCGGGAGGTCAGGCGATGAGCGCGGACGCCGGTATCGGCAAGGCGGCGCCCGAGCCGCTGACGGCCGTCAGGCCCAAGGAGTCCCTCGGCGCGAGGCTCGCCTCCGGGGTGAGCGGCGGACTGCTGCGGGTGTTCCTGATCGTGGTCGGCCTGTTCTGGCTGGTCCCGACGATCGGTCTGCTGCTGTCCTCCCTCCGCCCGCCGGAGGAGATGACCGCGAGCGGCTGGTGGGAGGTCTTCAGCAAGCCCTCCCAACTCACCTTCGAGAGCTACGACAAGCTCCTGAGCAACCCCGACATCACCGACTCGATCCTCAACACGGTGCTGATCACGGTCCCGGCGACGGTCCTCGTCGTCGTCATCGGCTCGCTCGCGGGATACGCGTTCGCGTGGATGGAGTTCCCGGGCCGCGACTGGTGGTTCCTGGGCGTGGTCGGCCTGTTGGTCGTGCCGGTGCAGGTGGCGCTGATCCCGATCGCCGAACTGTTCGGCAACATCGGCATCTTCGGGTCCCTGATCGGCGTGATCCTCTTCCACGTCGGCTTCGGGCTGCCGTTCGCGGTGTTCCTGCTGCGGAACTTCTTCGCGGAGATCCCGAGGGAGCTGCTGGAGGCGGCCCGCCTGGACGGTGCCGGTGAACTGCGCCTGTTCCTCCGCGTCGTGATGCCGCTCGGCGGTCCGGCGATCGCGGCGCTCGGCATCTTCCAGTTCCTGTGGGTGTGGAACGACATGCTGGTCGCGCTGATCTTCACGGACTCGGGAAGTCAGCCGATCACGGTCGCCCTGCAGACCCAGGTACGGCAGTTCGGCAACAACATCGACGTCCTGGCGCCCGGCGCGTTCATCTCCATGGTGATCCCGCTGGTCGTGTTCTTCGCGTTCCAGCGGCAGTTCGTGTCCGGCGTGATGGCGGGCGCGGTCAAGTAACGGGGCGGACAAGGGGTTTGAGGGGGCGGACCGGTGCGCCGGTGCCGCCCCTTCTGCCGTTCCCGCACCGTCCCCCGTATGCCGTACGCGACCGTAACCAAGTCACTCCATTGGCCGTTCCCGGCAGGGCGACAGCCCCCACCGCCCAGGTCGACCCAGTGGATGTCCCCTTGCCCAGGTTCAGTGTCATTGTCCCCGCGTACAAGGTTCAGGCGTACCTGCACGAGTGCCTGGAATCGGTGCTCTCACAGTCGTACGCCGATCTCGAACTGATCGCCGTCGACGACTGTTCGCCGGACGCGTGCGGCGCGATCATCGACGAGTTCGCGGCCCGTGACGCGCGCGTCCGCCCCCTGCACCTCACGGAGAACCAGGGCCTGGGGCCCGCCCGCAACGCGGGTATGGCCCAGGCCACCGGCGACTACCTGATCTTCCTCGACAGCGACGACACGCTCACCCCCGACGCCCTGCGCGCGATCGCGGACCGGCTGAAGGAGACCGGTGATCCCGAGGTCCTGGTCTACGACTACGCGCGCACCTTCTGGACCGGCGAGACGATCCGCAACCAGGCCGCCCCCCAGCTCACCGAAAAGGGCCCGGCACCTTTCCGGCTGGCGGACCGCCCGGGTCTGCTGCGCCTGCTGATGGTCGCCTGGAACAAGGCGTACCGGCGGGACTTCGTCGAGGAGGAGGGCTTCACCTTCCCGTCCGGCTACTACGAGGACACGCCCTGGACGTACCCGGTCCTGATGTCGGCGGAGTCCATCGCGACCCTGGACCGGGTGTGCGTGCACTACCGCCAGCGGCGCCAGGGCAGCATCCTCGGCACGGTCAGCCCGCGGCACTTCGACATCTTCGAGCAGTACGACCGGGTCTTCGCGTACGTCGACCAGAACCCCGAACTCGACCGGTGGCGCCCGCTGCTGTTCCGGCGGATGGTCGATCACTTCGTGGTGGTGTTCGCCCGACCGGACCGCCTCCCGCGCCGCAGCCGCGCCGATTTCCTGCGCATGGCCCGCACGCGCTACCGCCGGCACCGCGCCCCCGGTGTCCCCGTCGCGCTGCGCTGCCGGCTCCACCACACCCTGGTCCGCCTGGGCCTGCACCGCACGTACCGCGCCCTGCGGCTGACGACGGCCCTGATCCGCCGCACCGCCAAGGTCACCAACCGCCTGCTGAAGGGCGTCCGTTCCACCGCCCTGCGCCTGCACTACCGCATCCAGCGCTGCCTCCCGGTGCGCGCCGACCGCGCCGTCTTCGCCGCCCACGGCGTGCGCGGCCACGGCTGCAACCCGGGCGCCCTGGAGCAGGCGTTCCGCACGCACGCCCCGCGCATCCGCACGGCCTGGATCGCCGACGACGGGCAGCAGGGCCCCGTCCCCACCGGCACCCGCCGTCTGCGCCCGGAGACGGCCGCGTACTGGACGGCCCTCGCCCGCTCCAAGTACCTCGTGCACAACGCGGCGTTCGACCGCCGCCTGGTCAAGCGCCGCGGCCAGGTCCTGGTGCAGACCCGGCAGGGCTCCCCGCTCAAGCACATGGGCCTCGATCTGCGTGAACGCCCGGCAGCGGCGGCGGACGTGGACTTCGACGACCTCCTCGACGACGTCGACAAGTGGGACTACGTCCTGTCGGGCAACCGCCACTCCACCCTGACCTGGGAGCGCGTGTACCCCGGCCGGTACACGACCCTGGAGTACGGCTCGCCGCGCAACGACGTCTTCCAGCAGGCGACGTCGGCGGACGTGACCCGCATCCGCGAGTCGCTCGGCATCCCCCACGGCTCGGTCGTGATCCTGTACGCCCCCACCCACCGCGACTACCGCCGCACCCAGCGCACCACCCTCGACCTGCATCGCGTCCTGCGCCGCCTGGGCCCCCGCTTCGTGATCCTGGCCCGCGCCCACCACCGGCAGGGCGGCCCTCTCGCGCCCACCGCCGGCCAGGTCGTCGACGTCACCGACCACCCGAGCGTCGAGTCGCTGTGCCTGGCCTCGGACGCCCTGGTCACCGACTACTCGTCCCTCATGTTCGACTACGCCAACCTGGACCGGCCGATCGTGCTGCACGCCGAGGACCGGGAGGCGTACGAGGCGGCCCGCGGCACCTACTTCGACCTGCGTTCCTTCCCGCCGGGCGCGGTGGCGCGCAGCGAGGACGAGCTGATCGACATCTTCGCCACCGGCCACTGGCGCGGCTCACGCTCCGCCGAGCTGCGGTCGGCGTTCCGCGAGCGCTTCTGCCCGCACGACGACGGACGCGCCGCCGAGCGGGTCGTACGCCATGTGGTGCTGGGCGAGCGGGGTGTCCCGTCCGTCGTGCCGCTGGACAAGCGTCACCCGGTGCCGTCGCCGGCGGCGTCGCTCCCGCAGTCCCCGCTCGCGACCGTGCCGCAACCGACGGGTGCCCTGACCGTCACCGAGAGCCTCTGAGCGCCGTTCTCACGGAAGAGGAGTCCCTATGCCGTCCAGCCCGTCACGGCCGACACCGACCCGGCCGCCCACCTGGCGTCCGACCGGGCGGCCCGGTCGCCCTCGCGCCGGCTGAGGTCGGCTCCGGCCCCTGAACGACCACGACAGAAAGAGCAGTATGCCCCGCTTCAGCATCATCGTTCCGTCCCATGGGGTCGCGGGCCGGCTGTCCCAGGCGCTGGACTCGGTCCTCGCCCAGTCATTCGGCGACTTCGAGCTGATCCCGGTCTGTGACGCCGCCGACTCCCCGGCGGCGGGCGTCGCCGCCGGGTACGCCGAGCGGGACTGCCGGGTGGCGCCGGTCAACTCGCCACCGACGGACGGGCTGGCCGGGGCGCGCAATGCCGGATTGCGGGCGGCGATCGGCGACTGGCTGCTGTTCCTGGACGGCGACGACGAGCTGGTACCGGGCGCGCTGGCGGCGCTGGACGCCCGGCTGGGCGAGACCGGTGACGTGGACGTCCTGTACTTCGAGCACGAGCGGACCCCGTGGTGGGTGGGCGAGCCGACCAACCCGGCGGCCCTCGTGCTGGCGCGCGTGCCACGCGGGGTCTTCCCGCCCGAGGAGGCCCCCGAGCTGACGGGCGTCGAGATCCCGGCGTGGAGCGCGGCCTACCGGCGGGCCTTCCTCACCGAACGGCAACTCGCCTTCCCCGACGGCCACTTCACCGACATCGGGTTCGGCGGCCTGGTCGTGCTGAGCGCCGAACGCATGGCGACGCTGCGCCAGGTCGTCGTACGGCATCTGCTGCGGCGGCAGGGCAGCCGCCTCAACCTTCCCGGAGAGCACCACGTCGAGCTGCTCGACCAGGTCGAGGCGCTCCTCACGCGCGCCGCCGAGCAAGGGCTGCCCGGGGAGCGGTCGGGGCCGCTGTTCGAGCAGCTTTTCGCCGCCGTACTGAAGACGGCGGCCCATCCGCGGCGGCTGCCGCGCGAACGGCGGGCCTTCTTCCGCCGGGCGAGCAGGCTGCACCGGCGGCACCGCCCGGCCGGGTTCCGGTGGCCGGGCGGCAGTCTCGGCGTGCAGCACCGGCTGCTGGCGCGGGGCGCGTACACGGCGTTCCGGGCGCTGCGCGGGGCGAACCGGGCCGCGGCACGGGCGGTGGCGGGGGTGCCGCGCCCGCGCGGGCTGCGTACCCGGCTGCGGTACCGGTGGCAGCTGCGGCGCCCGCTGGACCAGAACCTCGCCGTGTACTGCGCGTACTGGGGCCGCGGCTATCTCTGCAACCCGGCCGCGATCCACGCCAAGGCGCGCGAGCTCGCCCCGCACATCCGCTCGGTGTTCCTGGTCGAGCCGGACGCGGTGGACCGCGTGCCGAAGGACGTGGAGTACGCGGTCATCGGCAGCCGTGCGTACTGGGACGTGCTGGCCCGTGCCAAGTACCTGATCAACAACGCCAACTTCGCGGACGCCGTCGTCAAGCGCGCGGGCAGCGTGCATCTGTCGACCCAGCACGGCACCCCGCTGAAGAAGATGGGCGCCGACCAGTCGACGTATCCCGTGGTGGCCGCGGCGACCGGCAGCTTCGCCAAGCTGCTGGCCCGCGTGGACCGCTGGGACTACAACCTCACCTCCAACCGGCACTCCACCGAGATGTGGGAGAGCGCGTACCCGTCGGCGCACGAGCCCCTGGAGTACGGCTATCCGCGCAACGACGTCTACTACACGGCGACCGCCGCCGACGTCGCCCGCGTCCGCCGCGAACTGGGCGTCCCCGAGGGCAAGAAGGCCCTGCTCTACGCGCCCACGCACCGCGACTACGCCACCGGCTTCGAGACCGGCCTCGATCTTCAGGCGCTGTGCGAGGAGATCGGGGACGAGTACGTCGTGCTGCTGCGCGCCCACTACTTCTACGACCGGGGCGCCGCACGCGGCACCGGCCGGATCATCGACGTCACCGGCCATCTCTCCTCCGAGGACGTGTGCCTGGCCGCCGACGCGCTGATCACCGACTACTCGTCCATCATGTTCGACTACGCCAACCTGGACCGGCCGATCGTCGTGTACGCGGACGACTGGGATGTCTACCGGGAGCTGCGGGGCGTCTACTTCGACCTGATGAAGGCCCCGCCGGGCCGGGTGGCGCGCACGCCCGGGGAGCTGGCGGCCGTGTTCCGCGACGGTTCGTGGGCGGACGCGGAGGCCAGGGCCCTGCGCGCCGCGTTCCGGGAGCGTTTCTGCCAGTTCGACGACGGTCGTGCCGCCGAGCGCGTCGTACGCCGGGTGCTGCTGGGTGAGCCGCCGGAGGCGGTTCCGGCGGTGATCCCCCTCGCCGAGCGCATCCCCGCCCCCGCCGCGACGACCCTCGTGAGGAACTGACGTGCCCCGCTTCAGCATCATCGTCCCCGTCTTCAAGGTGCAGGGCTTCCTGCGGGAGTGTCTCGACTCGGTGCTCGGGCAGTCGTACGCCGACTTCGAGGTGATCGCCGTCGACGACCGCTCCCCCGACGGCTGCCCCGCCATCCTGGACGACTACGCCGACCGCGACCCGCGCGTGCGCGTGCTGCACCTGCCGGAGAACGTGGGCCTGGGCCGGGCCCGCAACGCCGGTCTGGAGCAGGCCGGCGGCGACTACGTCCTGTTCCTCGACAGCGACGACTCCTACACACCGGGCCTGCTGGCCGCCGTGGCGGCACGTCTGGAGGGGAACGACGATCCGGACATCCTGGTCTTCGACCACGTCCGCACGCACTGGTGGGGCCGCGGCGGCCGCAGCACGGCGGCGGACCTGCTGGCCGCCGCCGGCACGGACACGTTCAACGTCCGCGACAACCCCGAGTACCTGCATCTGTTCCTGGTCGCCTGGAACAAGGCGTACCGCCGCGACTTCTTCCTCAAGCACGAGCTGCGCTACGCCCCCGGCCTGTACGAGGACGCGCCGGTCACCTACCGCTCGATGGTCCTCGCCGACCGCATCGCGTGCATGGAGCGGATCGGCGTCGAGTACCGGCAGCGTCGGCAGGGCGCGATCACCAAGACGCCGGGGCGGCGGCACTTCGACATCTTTCCCCAGTACGAGGGCCTGTTCGCCTTTCTCGAGGAGCGCCCGGACCTGGCGTGGGCGCGTCCGCTGCTGTTCGAACGGGCCCTGGACCACATGCTGTTCGTGCTCGCCCGCGAGGACCGGGTGCGGCCCGCGGACCGCCCGGACTTCTACCGCGAGATCCGCTCCTTCCACGCCCGCCACCTGCCCGAGGGCGGCTTCACCCCGCCGGACGGCTGGCGCGGCAAGGAGATGCGGCTGCTGGCGACGGCTCCCTACGCCTCGTACGCCGTGGCGCGCGGCCTGCGTGATCTGCGCAGGGTGGCCGGGAGCGGCAAGCGGCGGGTCACGCGAGCGGCGTCGCAGCGGGCCCGACGCGCCTGGTACGCGGCCCGGTCGAAGCTGCCGCTCGATCCGCACCTGGCCGTCTACTCGGCGTTCTCGCACCGGGGTGTGCTGGGTGATCCGGCGGCGATCCACGCCAAGGCCCGCGAGATCGCCCCGCACATCAAGGGTGTGTGGGTGGTCCGCGAGGACGCGGTGGACGAGCTGCCGCCCGGCACCGACTTCGTCACGCCGGGCTCACGGCGCTACCACGAGGTCATGGCGCGGGCCACGTACTGGGTGAACAACGTCAACTGGCCGGGCACGCTGGCCAAGCGCCCCGGCAGCGTCCACCTCCAGACCCACCAGGGCACCCCGCTGAAGTACATGGCGGCCGACCTGCTGACCAAGCCCGGCGCCCGGCACGGCTTCGACGTGCCGAAGATGCTGTGGCGCGCGGACCGCTGGGACTACAGCCTGGTGGCCAACCGGCACTCGGAGCTGGTGTGGGAGCGGGCGTACCCGTGCCACTTCACGTCGCTGCGGACGGGGAGCCCGCGCAACGACGTGCTGGTCGGCGCCGGTCCGGAGGCCGCTGAAGCCGCCCGCGCCCGGCTCGGCGTCCCCGCCGGGCACACCGTCGTGCTGTACGCGCCGACCCGTCGTGACTACCGCCGGGGCGGTCATGTCGACCGGATCGACCTGGCCCGGTTCGCCGCGGACCTGGGCGAGGGGCACACCCTCGTCGTACGCCTGCATCCGTCTCTGGCGCAGGGCACGGCACGCGGGGCGGGCCTGGCCGATCTGCACCGGCGGGGCGTGCTGATCGACGCGACGGACGAGCCGCACGTCGAGGACGTGATGCTCGCCGCGGACGTCCTGGTCACCGACTACTCCGCCCTGATGTTCGACTACGCCAACCTGGACCGGCCGATCGTGATCCACGCCGACGACTGGGGGGCGTACGCGGCCAGCCGGGGCGCCTACTTCGACATCACGGCCGACGCGCCGGGTCATGTGTCGCGCTCCTACCGGGAGTTGGCGTGGCTGTTCGCGTCCGGGACCTGGCGGGACGGGGAGTCGGAGCGGTTGCGGGCCGGGTTCCGGGAGCGGTTCTGCGAGTTCGACGACGGGCTGGCCGCGGAGCGGGTCGTGCGGACGCTGATGCTGGGTGAGCGGATGCCGGAGCATCCGGTCGGGGCGCGGCGGGTGCCGGCTCCGGCGACCGCGCGGACTCACTCGATGAGGTGACGTGAGGTAGGGCCGTTGACCCGACCGGGAACATACGGCAAATGCCTCAAACCCACACAACCTCCACGACCAGAGCCGCGGGCGCCGCTGTCGGTGTCCTCGTCCGGAGGACCGTGCGCGGAGCGAGTGCGCTGCGCGGCGGCCGCGGTCGGCGTCCGACGCCGTACCAGGTCTTCGGCCTGCTGTTCTTCCTGGTGATGCTGCTGGCGTACTGGGCCGTGCCGCTGTGCTGCGACGCGGGCCAGCACGCGGCGGTGGTCGAGCGCCTGAAGGCGTCCCTGCTCCACCCCCGGCACCCGATGGCGGACCTGCCGGGCGCGGGCAGTCCCTACTACTCGCCGTACGCGGTCGCGCAGGGCGCGTTCGCCCGGCTGACGGGGCTGGGCGGCTGGGAGGTGGTGCGGCTGGCGGGCCCGCTGAACCTGCTCGTGCTGCTGACCGGCATCGGCCGCCTCGTGCGGGTGCTCACGCCGAGGCCGTGGGCGCCGGTGCTGGCGCTGGGGGCGATGACGCTGCTGTGGGGGACCGAGCGGGCCTGGTGGAGCGGGTACCTGAGCCTGATGTCGATGACCGGCAACCTCGGCTATCCCTCGGCGTTCGCCATCGGGCTCACCTTCTGGGCCTGGGCGCTGACGGGGGCGCGCGCACGGGGTCGGGGGCCGGTCCGCTACGTCGGGCCGAGCGGGCTGCCCGGTCTCGCCGGCTACGCGGGGCTCGGGGCGCTGTACGGGCTGATCCTGCTGATCCATCCGATCACCGCGGTGGCGGCGGTGCTGGGGGCGGTGGCGTTCGTCGCCGGGTGGCAGCGCGGATGGCGGGGCGCCGTGGCCGTGCGGTGGGCGGTGGCGGCGGGCACGGCGGCGCTGCTCGCCGGGTGCTGGCCGTACTTCGACGTGTTCGCGCTGGCCGGGGACAGCAGCGTGGACGGCATTCACCGGCGGTTGTACGAGCACCTCTTCGGTCAGTTCTGGCTCGCACTGCTGGGGCTGCCGGCTCTGTGGGCGCGGTGGCGCCGGTGCACCTGGCGGGATCCGCTGGTGCTGCTGTTCGCCCTCGACTGCCTGCTCGTGGCGTACGGCTGGGTCAGCGGCCACTACACCTACGGCAGGATCCTCGGGCTCACCCTGGTGCCGCTGCAGTTCGCGCTCGCGGTGGAGCTGGCGGCGCCCCGGCCGTGGGGCAGGGCGCACCAGGTGCTGGGTGGGGCGGCGGCCGCCGGGGCCTGCGTGGGGTTCCTCACCGTGCAGGGCGGGGCGGTGGTGCCGCACGCGCTGGATCCGGTGGGGCTCGAACAGCCGTCGATCTGGCCGTCGTACGCGTGGGTGGCGCGGCATGTCGGGAAGGGCGAGGTGGTGATCTCCGACGGGCATTTCGCGCCCCGTTCCATCCCCGGGTACGGGCCGAACCTCGCCGCGCCGACCTGGCCCGACCCCGCCCTCGACGACCGGGAACGGGCACGGCGGCTGGCCGATGTCCGCGCCTACCTCGCCCCGACGTCGACCCGCGCCGAGCGCACCGCCATCGCCCGGCGGTACCACGCGCGCTGGCTGCTGCTGACGCGGTGGAAGCGGGTGCCGGAGGAGGCGGTGGTGGTGGCGTGGAGCCGGGAGACGGGGGAGGTGCTGGCGCGGATCGGGTGACGTCCGCGCGGATCGGGTGACGTCCGCGCGGAGGGGGTTGGCGGTGGGGTTACTCGATGACGAGGTCGACCGGGATGTTGCCGCGGGTGGCGTTGGAGTAGGGGCAGACCTGGTGGGCCTGCTCGACCAGCTTGCGGCCGGTCGCCTCGTCCAGGGTGTCGGGGAGCTCGACGCGGAGGGTGACGGCGAGGCCGAAGCCCTCGCCCTGCTTGCCTATGCCGACCTCGGCGGTCACGGCGGCGTCGGAGACGTCGACCTTGGCCTGGCGGCCGACGAGACCGAGGGCGCTGCCGAAGCAGGCGGCGTACCCGGCGGCGAACAGCTGCTCCGGGTTGGTGCCCTGCCCGTTGCCGCCCAGCTCGACCGGCATGCCCAGGGCAAGGTCGATCTTGCCGTCGTCGGAGACGGCGCGGCCCTCGCGGCCGTGGGTGGCGGTGGCGACAGCGGTGTAGAGCGCGTCCATGGAAAACCATCCCTCTCGTGTCACGTTCCGGCGGCTCTGCCGGCCGCCGCACGACCACAAGTAGAGCACACAATTAAATTGGGCACAACTAAATGGTGGGCGCGAGCTACCCTGGAGGCATGACGACCACGCCCGCGGCCGACTGGCTCCGCCTCGACCAGCAGATCTGCTTCTCCCTGAACGCCGCCTCGCGCGCCTTCGGCGGCGTCTACCGCGTGGTGCTGAAGGACCTCGGGCTCACCTATCCGCAGTACCTGGCGATGCTGGTGCTGTGGGAGCACGGCGACCTCCCCGTGAAGAAGCTCGGCGAACACCTGCGCCTCGACTCCGGCACGCTGTCGCCGCTGCTCAAGCGGCTGGAGGCGGCGGGGCTGGTGCGCCGGGAGCGCAGCGTCCGCGACGAGCGCTCCGTGGAGGTGCGGCTGACGGAGGAGGGCGCCGCCTTGCGGGAGCGGGCGCTTCAGGTGCCGCGCCGGATCGCCGCGGCTACGGGCTTCGACGTGGACGAGATCCGCGAGCTGCGGGCACGGCTGGACCAGCTCACGGCGGCGCTGGACGCGGCGGCTCTGGAGGAGGCTGCACTGGAGGAAGGGGCACTGGAGGACGTGGCACTGGAGGAAGTGCCCGGGCGTGAGGCGTAGCCCGATTTACTCGTATTAGTAGATTTTTATCGGTCAGCGTCGGCGTATCATCCCGAACACGGCTTTCATCCGGCTTACGATCGGCTGTGATGAACCACCCCCGCTCCGCGCACACCCCGCAGGTCGGCGTCGTCGTCATCGGCTACGACGATGCCGCGCATGTGACGACCGCCGTGCGCTCGGCGCTGGCGCAGGGCCCCGCCGTGCGGGAGGTGATCGCCGTCGACGACTGCTCGACGGACGGCAGCGCGGAGCTGCTCGCCCGGCTCGCCGCGACCGAACCGCGCGTGCAGGTGGTCAGGCGCCGGGTCAACAGCGGCGGCTGCGGCACCCCGCGCAACACCGGGCTCGACCGGGTGACGACGCCGTACGTGATGTTCCTGGACAGCGATGACGTCCTCCCGCCGGGCGCGGTGGACGCGCTGCTCGCGGCGGCGACCCGGGCGGGCGCGGAGGTGGCGAGCGGACTGTGCGTGCGGCGGGAGTTGCCCGAGGGCCGCGAGGTCCCGTGGCAGGGGTCTCTTTACGCCGCGCACGCCGTGTTCGAGCGCCCTGCGCAGTGCCCGCGCCTGGTCCACGACACGCTCTGCGTCAACAAGCTCTACCGCACGGACTTCCTGCGCGACCACGGCATCCGCTTCCCCGAAGGCCGTTTCCCCTACGAGGACTTCGTCTTCACCGCGCGCGTCCTCGCCGCCGGTCCACGCATCGCCCTCGTGCCGGACCGGGTGTACGTCTGGCACGTACGCCGCTCCGCCGACCGGCTGTCGATCTCCCTGGACCGCGCCGACGTCTCCAACTGGCGGGCGCGCACGGAGGCCGGCCGGCAGGCGTACGAGACCCTGCTGGGCGCCGGGCTCAAGGAGCTGGCGCGGGCGGCACGCGCCAAGTTCCTCGACCACGAACTGCGTATGTACGCGCGCGAGCTGGAGCTGCACACCTCGCACTACCAGCGCGCGTGGTGGGCGCACACGCGGGCGTACCTCGCCGAGTACGACGCGTCCGACTGGGCGCACAACCCCACCGCGCCCGGCCGCCTCATCGGCCGCGTCGTCCTGGCCTCCCCCGAGCCCCGCGACCTGCCCCGCCTGAGGGACCTCGCCGCCCGCCCCGCCCGCCTCCTCCCTCCCTATGCCCGGGCCGCCGACGGCACGCCCGTCTGGTCGGCCGGGCTCCCCCAGGTCACCCTGGAGCCGCTGCTGACCCGCCCGCTCCGTCTCCTCCCCCTCGCCGTCGACGCGGAACTGCGCCCACGCGCGCGTGCCGCCCTCCTCCGGCTGCGTCTGCACGAGCTGTACGGGCGGGTGGCGCAGGCGGGCCCGGAGGCGCTGGAGATCGAGTGGCGGTGCCGGGAGACGGGGCGGACGGCGGGTCCGCGTACGACGGTGGGGCTCACGAGCTCGGGGGACGGGGTGTGGTCGGCGGAGACGACGGTTCAGTGGGCCGTGTTCGGGGAGCCAGGGGCGTTCGGGACCGGGATGTTCGGGATGTTCAGGATGTCCAGGACATCCCGGATGCTCGCGATGTCCGGCACATCCAGGCCCTCCGGGACGAGCACATGGGATCTGCGCCTGCGGGTGGTCTTCCGAGGCGGCGCGCACCGTGAGGTCACGGCGCACGCCCTCACGGGCGCCGGTCTGCTGCGCCGTCGCGCCGTGGTCAGCGCCCGTCACGCCGTGGTACTCGTCCAGCCGTATGCCACCCACTCCGGAGCCCTGGCCCTACGCGTGGCCCCGGGCCTACGGGGAGTGACGTCTGTCGCCCGCGCCAGACTCCGCCGCCTGCTTCACTGTCACTGATACCGACCACGGACGACCACAGGGCCACCGGGCCACCGGGCCACCGGGCCACTGACGAGGGGACAGCCGCACATGACCTGGCTCATCACCGGCGGCGCCGGTTACATCGGAGCGCACGTCGTACGCGCGATGACCGAGGCGGGCGAGCAAGCCGTGGTGTACGACGACCTGTCCACCGGCATCGCCGACCGCGTGCCCGACGGCGTGCCGCTGGTCGTCGGCTCGACCCTGGACGGCGAGCGCGTCGCCCGCGCCCTCGCCGACCACCACGTCACCGGTGTCGTGCACCTCGCGGCGAAGAAGCAGGTCGGCGAGTCGGTCGACCTCCCCCTGCACTACTACCGGGAGAACGTCGAGGGCCTGCGCGTCCTCCTGGAAGCCCTGACGGCGGCGGACGTGCTGTCCTTCGTCTTCTCCTCCTCGGCGGCGGTGTACGGCATGCCGGACGTGGACCTGGTGACGGAGGAGACGCCGTGCGTGCCGATGTCGCCGTACGGCGAGACGAAGCTGGCCGGCGAGTGGCTGGTCAGGGCGACGGGCCGCGCGACGGGCCTGTCCACGGCGTCGCTGCGCTACTTCAACGTGGCGGGCGCTGCCGTTCCCGAGCTCGCGGACGTCGGCGTCTTCAACCTCATCCCCATGGTCTTCGAGAAACTGACCGAGAACGCGCCCCCGCGCATCTTCGGCGACGACTACCCGACCCCCGACGGCACGTGCATCCGCGACTACATCCACGTGGTCGACCTGGCGGAGGCCCATGTGGCCGCGGCCCGCGCCCTCCAGTCCTCCCCCGGCCTGGACCTCACCCTCAACATCGGCCGCGGCGAGGGCGTTTCGGTCCGCGAGATGATCGACCTCATCAACGCCGTCACCGGGTACGACCGCCCCCCGACCGTCACCCCGCGCCGCCCCGGCGACCCGGCCCGCGTAGTCGCCTCCGCCGACCGCATCGCCACCGAACTGGGCTGGAAGGCCAAGCACGACGTGCAGGACATGATCGCGTCGGCCTGGGAGGGGTGGGTGCGGCTGCATCCGGGGGCGGCGCGCGACTGACGTAACCTCGCGGAATGACCGAGTCCCTCCGCATCGAGCGCGCCCTCGGCGCCGTCATCGGCTCCGCTGTCGGTGACGCTCTGGGCGCGCCCTTCGAGTTCGGTCCCGAGGGCGCCTTCTCGGACCGCTTTCCGGAGCCGGGGCAGGGCGGCGAGATGTGCGGGGGCGGCGGCTGGGAGCCGGGCGAGGCGACCGACGACACGCAGATGGCCGTACTCGTCGGCGAGTCTCTGTCGGAGTGCGGCGGGCTCGAACTCCCGGACGTCTTCCGGCGGTTCCAGCGCTGGGCGGCCGCCGGCCCCAAGGACATCGGGCTGCAGACAGAAGCCGTGCTGAGCAGTGGCGATCCCTGGGACATGGCCGCCGCGCTGCACTTCCAGACCAACCAACGGGCGGCCGGCAACGGGGCGTTGATGCGGGCCGCCACCTCCGCCGTCCACTTCGCGAGCCACGGCCGCGACGCCACCATGGACGCCGCCCGGCGACTCGCGGCCCTCACCCACGGGGACCGGGCGGCCTGGGAGGGCACCGCCGTCTTCCATGCGGTGGTGCGGATCGCGCTGGCGGGCGGCGACCCGCTGGCCGCCCTCCCCGACACCCTCGCCGCGGTCCACCCCGACCACCGGGAGCGCTACGCCGTCGTCCTGGCCCCCGACTGGCATCCCGACGACGCCACGGAGTTCAACGGCGCGGTATGGCCCTGCCTCGGCTCCGCGGTCTGGGCCCTGCGCACCACGTCGTCGTACGAGGACGCCGTCCGCGCAGCCGTCGACCTCGGCGGCGACACGGACACGGTGGCCGCGGTGACGGGCGGGCTGGCCGGGGCGGTGTACGGCATCGCCGCCGTGCCGGAGCGATGGACGATGGCACTGCACGTGCCACTGCCAGGGTTCAGTGGACGAACCTTGCGGGTGGGGGAGTTGACCGAGCTCGCCCGGACGTTGAGCGGCTAGCGCTGAGTGATCGCCGGCCGGTGCCCACACTGGTCGATGTCGCGCTGGGCCTGGCGTCCGGCCGTAACACGATCCCGCACCTGATCGGGGCGCCGACGCCGGCGAAGCAGCCCCTCCCTCCCCAGTCTGAAGCCCCGACTCGGCCCCGCCCCTGGACGGGGGAAATGCACGCGGTTGTTCCCTAACGTTCCGATGGTCAAGATCGCTAAGGAACGGACCGGCACCGGCCCTCGGGCGTGCTGTTCCCTCTCGTGAAAGGTGTGAGCCTCATGGCGAACCCGAACGTCGGAATTCTCGAAGAGATCAGTGACCAGAAGCTCGACGCCGTCAGCGCCGCCGGCCAGGGCACGGGCACCATCCTGTCCTCCCTGACCTGCTACGGCGCCAGCTACGTCCTGGGCAACAACGGGAACTTCTGCACCGCCACCGCCGAGTGCCAGAAGAACTGCAAGTAACCCAATGACGCCGGGAACCGCCCTTTCCCGGCGTCACCCACCTCTCCGCCCTGGATCCGGTTTCATGAAGAGTCACGACGAGTCCATCGACCTGGCCGACGTCCTGCGGACGTATCTGCCGGAGCTGACCCACCCCGAGCTCATCGAGCACGTCGAGGAGCGACTTCGGGCAGTAGCGGCCACGGACGGCGAGGAGGAGGAGCGGCGCCGGCCGGGACCGCCCGCGGCCTACGACCCGTCCCTCGACGCCGACGGCGTCTTCCACGACTTCTTCCAGCACTTCGTACTGCCCTGGGCGGAACTCGTCCGCGACGCGGTACGTGCCTCCTCCGTAGTGGCCGCCTCGAACGCCATCATCGACGACTTCATCGTCAACCAGACGGGCCTTGTCTCCCGGCTGATGATCCGGACCTTGGTCGAGGAGCTCCATCGGCACCGCACGCAGGGCCTCCTCCACGGCGACACTCCGGAGGAGCGGTACGCAGCATTCCGTCACTGGACCAACAGCGCGGCCGGATACGGCCACCTGCTCGCCACCTACCCACACCTCTTCCACCAAGTGGACTGTCGCGTCGAGGCGTCCGCACGGTATGTCGTGGAGCTGCTCCAGGAGATCGAGGCCGGCAGGAACCAGTGGGGGATGCTCCTCCCCGAAGGCAGCGCGACTCCCGAGGTCGAACGACTGGTCCTCGGAGAGGGTGACACCCACAACGGCGGGCGATCCGTCACACAAGTCGTCTTCGCCGACGGCGGCCGGGTCCTCTACAAGCCGCATCCGATCGCCGCGGAGGCGGGCTACAACTCCTTCGTCGCATGGATCAACGACCGCCTCGGCACGGACCTGCCGACGGTGGCCGTCCTGCCCACCGAGCAGGGCGGGTTCGTCGAGTTCATCCCTACCCAGGAGTACGCAGGCGAGCAGAAGGAGTACTTCGCCCGTATCGGCACCCTCGCGGGCATCCTTTTCCTACTCAAGGCCACCGACATCCACTTCGAGAACGTTGTGTCGTGCGCCTCCGGGCCGGTGGTCGTCGACACCGAGACCCTGCTCTCACCACGGCTGCGCGCCCCCGATGCGTACAACGACGGTGCGGCCTCCAAGATCGCGGCGCTCATCCTGCAGGAGTCCATCATCGGGTCGGGCTTGTTGCCGCTCGTCGTCAAGGCTGGGGACGACGAGCACGGCATGGACATCGGCGCCATCGGATACGACAGCGGTCAGCGCACCCCGTACAAGTCCCTCGGCATCCAGAACGCCGGCCGTGACGACATGTTCGTCAGGATGGTGGCCACCGAGACGACCGCCGCCAACGCGAACCTCGCGGTGCAGCGCGCGACCGAGCTACCGGTGTCCGACCAACGAGACATCGTCAAGGCCGAGTTCCGCCGGGTTCTGGAGTACGCGGCTGCCCACCCGAGCGATGTCGTGGGCGCCGTCGAGAGCTTCCTGGGCGAGGCGCAGTTCCGGCACGTCAACCAGGCCACGATCTTCTACGCCCAGCTGCTACGCATGGCAACCCACCCGCACGCGATGGCCGACCCGGTGATCCGTGCCGCCGTCCTGAACCGCGTCGTGCTGCGCACCGGCGACAACCCGGAGATCGCGGACGCCGAGGTCCGGCAGATGGCCGAAGGAGATGTCCCGTACTTCTCGTACACGGCCCGGACCTGCGCACTCAGTTCCCGGGACGGTGTCGTACGGACCGACGCCCTGGCCGAGCCCGCGCTGGAGACCGTCCGCGACCGGATCAACGGCCTCAACGAGGACGTCATCGCCCGTGAGCTCCGCCTCATCGACTTCTCGTTCGTCAATAAGCTGCCGACAGAGCCGGAAAGGACCGGATTCATTCCCGTTCGCTCCGCCGACCGGTCCGCGACTGTGGTGGACCGCGGCAGGCTCGTACGGGAAGCGGAGCGCATCGGA
Source organism: Streptomyces sp. NPDC006385 (assembly GCF_040612485.1). Classification (NCBI taxonomy): domain Bacteria; kingdom Bacillati; phylum Actinomycetota; class Actinomycetes; order Kitasatosporales; family Streptomycetaceae; genus Streptomyces; species Streptomyces sp. NPDC006385. Next base: position 46,484 of record NZ_JBEXQG010000010.1, on the reverse strand, counting down.
GACCGGCTGCTCGCGACCATGGTGAGGTCCACCGACCCCCGCCATCCGGCGACCTGGATCGCCCCGCAAGTCACCACGGACTCACAGAGCCAGTGGAGCCCGGGCACCCTCGGCTACGACCTGTACGGCGGCAGCCCCGGCCCTGCCCTCGTCCTCGCCGCCCTGGCCCGGGAGACCGGACGCCGCGACTTCGCCGACGCCGCGCGCCGCGTCCTTGACCCGGCCGAGGAGCAGCTGCGCAGCGGCCTCCTAGCCGAACAAGGCGTGTCCGTCGGCGGGATGACCGGCATGGCCGGGACCGCCTATGCGATCGCCGTCGCCCGGGACCTCCTGGACGAGCCGGACCCCGGGCGCATGGGCGATCTGGCCGGGGAGCTCGCCCGCTGCTCCGCGCCAGAGGCCGGCACTGACTTCCTGAGCGGGATGGGCGGCGCCCTGGCCGTCTCCCTGGCTCTGCACGAACGTGCGACCGGCCCGGCGGGGAAGGAAACCGTCGCGCGGGCAGTGCGCACCATCGCCAACGAGGAGGTGCAGGCCCTGGGCGGTCTCGGCCTCCAGAACACCAGGGTCACCTCGTACACGGGCTACGCGCATGGCGCGATGGGCATCGGGCCCGTCCTGCTGCGCTACGGGACCGAGTTCTCCGAACCCGCGGTACGGGACCTCGGTCTGCGGATCGTCGACGCGGCGCTCGGCGCCTTCGACGAGAGCGACGGCGACTGGCCGCGCGTGTGGGGCGAGCCGGAGCGCTCGTACGGTTGGTGCCACGGGGCGCCCGGGCTGCTGCTCGGCGCGCTGACCGCGGTGGAGCACGCGCCGGGTGCCGTCACCCCGCAGGCACTCTCTCGGCTCGCCGCGCTCACCATCAGCCGAGGCTTCGGCAACAACCCGACGTACTGCCACGGCGACCTGGCCAGCGCCGAGATCGTGGCGCTCGGCGAGGCGCGGTTTCCCGGGCTGTTCGGCGCCGGTGTCGAAGACCTGTATCCGCGGCTCTTCGACGAGGTCGTCGAACGGTACGGGCAGCGATGGGACACCAAGTACGCGTACACCAACAGCCTCATGGTCGGTGAGGCCGGGCTCGCCTGGTCCGTCCTGCACCACCTGGACCCGGAGAGCCATCCCTCCCTGCTGCGCCTCGCCTGACGGCGCCGGCGCCCCACGAACCCGGGCCCGCATCCGATACCCGCGGGCCCTGGCACGGAAAGCACCACCGAGAGAAAGGAACGATCATGGAGAACATTGCCATGAACGACATCACTGGCTACGTCTCCGCCGACGAGCTCGTCGAGCTCGCCGACGCGCCGGAGTCCCTCGCCGCGGGTTGGACTCCCGCCCTTGCCACCAGCGTCGTCGTCGGCGCCAGCGCCGCGATGCAGGGCGGTTGCCCGACCAGCGGCTGCACCACGCGCTGCTGAACCGCCGAGCGGCTGACCCCGCGGCGGCCGGGCGCCCCCGAACCTTGCTTCCAGGGCGCCCGGCTCCACCCTCCCACCCCTGACGAAGGCAAGAAAGTGCAACTGAGCGACGCGTTCCTCGAAGATCTGGTGAAGCGTCTCACCGAGGAGAGGGCAGATGTCTTCGGCGCCTTCTACAGCCCGTTCCTGCGAGACTGCGCGCGCGACCTCGCCGCACTCCCCGCCTCGTCCGTCGGCATGACCGCCGACACCGCCGATCTCAGCACCGTCGCCGAGTCCGCGCTCCGCTCGCTGATGGGTGTCTGCGTCGACACCGGGGTACGGACCCTCATCGCCTCCTTCCGCGCGGAGAGCGGAACATATGACGCGTTCCACGCCCGGGTCGCCGACGCAGAAGGCCGTGACGCGATCCTCCGCCGCTTCCCCGAACTCGACCGACTGCTGCGCTTGGTCACCGCCCGAACCACACGGACCGTGCGGGACGTCCTGAGCGCTGCCGTAGAGGACCGCGCCGCACTGGACGGCCTGCTCGGCGCGGCCTGCTCACACCGACGGATCACCACAGTGGTCCCGGGGCTCGGCGACGCTCACCGGGGCGGTCGAACCGTCTGTCTGGTGGGCTGGGACGACGGCACCCGGGCCGTGTTCAAGCCGCAACAGGACAACTGCCGGCAACTGCTCTCCACTCTGCGCACCCTGCTCGACGCGGACAGCACGTTCTTCGGCCCCCTGATCCCCCGGTCCGTCGTCCGCCCGACTCACGTATGGCAGGAGTTCGTCGAGCACGCGGACATCGTGAGCGTCGACGACATCGAGGAGACCGAGGCGCACGGCGCCCGGTACTTCCGGCGCTTCGGCCGGGTAACTGCCCTCCTCAGCATGATCGGCGCCACCGATCTGCACCATGAGAACATCATCGCCGTCCCCGAGGGTCCCGTCGTCATCGACACTGAGACACTCGTCTCCCTCCCCAACTGCCCACCCAACGGCCCCCGTTCGGCTGTGGCCTCACTGAACCTGGACGTCGAGCGCTCACTGCTCAACACGGTTCTCCTCCCGACTCGGTACACGGGCGCCAAGCTGGACGTCGACATATCGGGGATCGGCTGCGTGCGGCCCGGTGCCTCCGAGCACCTTCAGGCGTACGTGGTCGTGGACGCGGGCACGAACGACATCCGTTTCGAGCGCAGCCAGGTCGTCGTCACCCACGGTGCCAACATGGCCACAGTGGCGGGCCAACCGCTGGACCCGCGAGACTGGTCCGACGACATCGCCGCCGGCTACCGCGAGGCCCGCGCGCTGCTCAGCGCCCACGAGGACGCGATCGAAGCGGCCGTACAGGACTCCCGCGACTGGGCGGTACGCCAGGTTGTCCGCCCCACCTACGTGTACGCCCGGTTCCTTGAGGCGTCCACCCATCCCGCATACCTGGGCAGCACCGAGGAGCGGGCCGAACTCCTCGGCAAGCTGCCGCGCCACTACCGGGGTGTCGCCCCAGAGTCCGCCGAAGTGCTGCATCGCGAGGAGGTGGCCGCGCTCCTCGATCTCGACGTGCCCTTCTTCACCGTCGACTGCGACTCCGACCTGCTGCGCGGCGGCCTCGGCGAGGAGATCCGCAGTGCCGCGGGGGCCACACCACGGGAGTCCGCCCTCGCCGCCGTGCGCTCCTTCTTCATCCGCCCGCCCGCCCGGGACCTCACCTACCTCCGCTACGCGCTCGCCGGCTCGGTCGACGACGTCTGGGAAGTGCGCGACGCCTCCCGCCGCACAGAGTTCCCGGATCTGTCCGACCCTCGGGCCTGGCACACCACCATCCGTGACCTGGTGGTCGGAGCAGATGACGCGCCGACATGGCTGATGACCCGGCTGCAGGGCGACGGGCTGCGGCTCGGCCCCGTCAACGCCACCCTGTACGACGGCGGCGGCCTCTTGTTGCACCTTGCTCAGACCGCAACGCGCACCGGCGTCTCCCCGGTCGGCGCGGACATCGAGCGGGTATGCGCGTCCGCATTGTCCCCTCAGACTGCGGTGGACGGCTCTCCCCTGTCGATGTCACCGTTCACGGGAGCGCTGTCAGACCTCGTCACCGACTGGGAGATCCGTCGGCTCCGCCGACCCGACGCCCGTTTCGCTGCCCTTCCAGCAGCAGTGCCCCTCGACATCGACACCCTGACCGTCGCCGACTTCGACCACCTCAACGGCTACGGCGGCTACCTCGTCTACCTCGCCTCCTACCTGGAACACGGCGCCCCTGAGCCGACCGGGATACCCCCGGAGCAGTTGCTGCGGCGTCTCGTCGCCGTGGACGGCGACCCGCGGACACACCTTGTCGGAGTCGAACTCGGCCTGGCGCACGGCAGGTTCGGCCGTATCGCCGCCATGAGCGCCATGGTCGCGGCCGACCTGGACGGAGATAGCGGCGCCCGTGAACACCTGGAGCGCTTTGCCTACGGCTACGCGCGCGAGCGCTGGCAGGACGAAAGCCTCCGCGACCGGACGAGCGGTAGCGGCTGGTGCAAGGGGTACGCAGGCATCGCCTCCGCGACCGCCGGGCTCCTCCTCGCCCTCGGTGAGTCGGCCGGGCGCGTCCGGGCGGAGATCGCCCCGGAGATCGAGCGGCTCGTGACCGGCGACCTCGGTCCCGACATCAGCTTCTGCCATGGCGTGGCCGGCCGCATCGCGGTCCTGTGCCAGCTGGCGGACCGGCTCGACTGGCCCCAACTGCGCACCCAGGCCGCAGCCTTGCGCACCACTTTCCTCGACCGGTACGCGGACGGCGGCTGGACGTGCGGCATCGGCACCGAGCCGCACCTCCCGTCCTTCTTCCTCGGCCTCTCCGGCTGGTACCAGGCTCAGTCGATGCTGGACCACCCCGGAACCGGCCTTCCTCGCTGCCTGGGAGGCCACTGATGGCAGGACGTTTCCGCAGGGTCCGACGGGTCCGGGAGGTCCAGCAGTTCGCCCAGGCCGAGTGCGGTCTGTGCTGCATCGCGATGGTGCTGTCCGCGTACGGCTCCCACGACTCCGTCACCACGCTGCGCCGCGAGCACGAGGTCGGGCGCGACGGCCTAACGATCAAGGAGATCGCCGACATCCTGCGCGGCCGCGGCTTCCAGGTCCGGGCGTTCCGGGCAGGTGCGAACCGCCTCGGCCAGCTGGCCCTTCCGCTCATCGCCTACTGGGACGACAGCCATGTCGTGATCGTAGAGAAGATCGACGAACACCACGTCACCGTCGTCGACCCCGGCAGCGGGCGGCGCAAGTACCCGGTCGAGGAGTTCGAGGCGCACTACTCGGGCCTCGCCCTGGAGGCCGTGCCGGCCGCCGGTCATCAGCCGGTGCGCCACCGTGAGCCGAGCGTGTGGCGGGAGTACCTGCGATCCCTGACAGGCGCCTGCAGACCCCTGCTCCAGGCATTCGTCATGTCGCTGGTGCTGTACTCCCTCACCATCTTCATGCCGATCGCCACCCAGTACGCGGTCAACGACTACGCCAGGTATCTGGAGACGACGCCGATCGCGCTGGTGCTCGTGGCCTTCACGGTCCCGATGGCGGTCTTCTTCCTGCTCTCCGTGCTGCGTTCGGTGTGCCTGGCCACCGTGATCCGGAGCCTGGGCGAGGCGATGATGGGCAAGACGTTCAGGAAACTGCTCGACCTGCCGTACAAGTACTTCGCCAACCGCTCGCAGGGCGAGTTGTTCTACCGGTTGTCCAGCATCACGTCCGTACGGGACATGATCTCCAGCCAGATATCGGTCGTGCTGCTCGACCTCGGCAGCATCATCGCCATCTTCGGCTACATGTTCTACCGCTCGTTCACGCTGGGAATGACGGCCTTCGGGGTCTTCCTGACCATGATCGCCGTCGCGGTGGCCACCTACCGGCCGATCCGGCGCATCACCGAGCGCGAGATCAGTGAGACCGCGAAGTCCTCCTCCCTCCAGATGGAGGCCCTGTCGTCGATCGAGACCCTGAAGGTCTCCGGGATGACGGGCGCCTTCTTCCAGGACTGGCAGAAGGTATACGCGGCGGGCTTGGAGCAGACCCGGCGGAGGATCGTCCTCCAAGGCGTGGCAACCAGCGGCTACTCCGTGTTCCAGGTGTTCGGTCCGCTGCTCGTCCTCGCCGTGGGCCTATGGCTGGTGCTGAAGGGCTCGCTGGACCTCGGTTCAGCCGTGGCGGCACAGACGCTGACCGCGACCAGTCTGGGTACGGTGATGTCCCTCTCGGGCGCCTTCACCCAGCTGATCACCGCGAACGCTCAGGTGGCCCGGGTCGGCGACATCCTCCACCAGCCCGAGTTCCGGGGGGCCTTCGGTGACCGACCGTCCGTCGTGCAGGGTGCGGTCCGGCTGCGTGAGGTGGCCTTCTTCTACCCGGGCGCGAAGACACCGGCCCTTGCCGACGTGTCGTTCGACATCAGGCCCGGGGAGAGGGTCGCCATCGTGGGCGGCTCGGGCTCGGGCAAGTCCACCCTGGGCAAGCTCCTCATGGGCCTGTATCCGCTCCAGTCCGGGGATATCTCCTACGACGGCGTCTCGATCAGGGAGATCAGCGCGGATGCCTTCTACCAGGGTGCCGCGTACGTCCCGCAGGACGTCGTGCTCAGCAACCGCAGCATCGCGGACAACATCCGCTTCGGCGTCCCCGACGCCACCATGGACGCGGTGGTCGCCGCTGCGCACCAGGCACAGATCCACGAGGACATCGCGGCGATGCCGCTGGGCTATCACACGCCAGTGCGGGAGATGGGCGGCAGCCTGTCCGGCGGCCAGCGCCAGCGGATCGCCCTGGCCCGGGCACTCGCCCGGCAGCCCCGCATCCTCGTCCTCGACGAGGCGACGAGCGCCCTGGACACCATCACCGAGGCCAGGATCGCGGCCGCTCTCGACCGGCTGGAGTGCACGCGAATCATCATCGCCCACCGACTGTCGACGATCGTCGACGCCGACCTCGTGGTGGTCCTCGAACACGGCCGGGTCGTCCAGACCGGCCGTCACGACGACCTGATCGCGGAGCCCGGCCCGTACCGGGAACTGATCCGCTCGCAGGCGGACCTCAAGAGCGTCTGACAACAGCAGCGAGGAGAGTGAGGGAGCAGATGCAGCAAGATGGGAAGAACGTGATCTCTGTCCGCGATCTCCGCAAGGAGTTTCGGGGGACGAAAGCCGTCGACAGGGTCTCGTTCGATGTGGCCGCCGGCAGGATCACCGGATTCCTGGGCCCCAACGGCGCTGGGAAGACGACAACCCTGCGCATGCTGCTCGGGCTGATCCGGCCCACTGCGGGGACCGCGCGGCTGTGGGGCCACGCCTACGCCGAACTGCCCGAACCGACCCGCAGGGTCGGAGTCGGCCTGGACGGCGAGGCGTTTGTCGGTGGCCGGACCGGCCGCGGACATCTCCTCTGCTACGCGCCGGCCGCCGGGTGCGGCCCCGAGCGCGTCGAGCGACTGCTCGCGGAGGCGGGGCTCGAAGGAGCTGGGGACCGGCCGGTCTTCGGCTACTCGACTGGGATGAAGCAGCGGCTGTCGCTGGCCACAGCGCTCCTGGGGGATCCGGAACTGCTGATTCTGGACGAGCCGAGCAACGGTCTCGATCCCGAGGGGATGTTGTGGCTACGGCAGTTCCTGCGAGCGTTCGCCGCTTCGGGCAGGACGGTCCTGGTCTCCAGCCACCTGCTCGGCGAGATGGAGCAGACCGTAGACGACGTCCTCCTCATGCATCACGGACGGCTGTTGTGTGCCGAACCCCTCGGGAGTCTGCTGGAAACGGGCGAGAGCCTGGAATCTGCCTTCATGCGCCTGACACAGGCTGAGAACGGAGCACGAGTATGAGTACGGGCACTGTCGCGGTCACGAGGACGGCGGTCCAAGTGCGGTCGGAACTGCGCAAGCTCACCACCACCAAGCTGTGGTGGATCCTGTTGCTCGCCATGGTGCTGTGCAGCGCGGGACTTACCGCCCTCGTCGTCTTCGGCGGCCTCAACGCCCCCAAGAGCCCGCTGAGTTTTGGTACAGCCGACGAGGTCGTCCCCGCGTACAACCTGTCGGTCGCGCTCGCCTACGTCTTCCCGCTGGCCGTCGGAGTCGTGCTGGTGACCCGGGAGTTCCACGCCCGCACGATCACCGCCACCCTGTTGTCCGAGCCCCGCAGAATGCGTGTGTACGGCGCGAAGATCCTGGTCGGGCTGTGCACGGCGTTCGCGTACGGAGCCATGTCGGTCGCGGCGAGCGCACTGGTGGCGGCCGCGCTACTGGCCGGGCACGGGGAGCGCGCGTTCCTTGGCGACGGCCACGTGCTCGGCGCCCTCTTCGGCAGTGTCATGGTGATGACACTGTGGGGCGCGATCGGAGTCGGGGTGGGCGCGCTCGTCCGCAACCAGGTGGTCGCGATCGTCGGCATTCTGCTGCTCACTCAGTTCGTGGAGCCGACCCTGCGGATTCTCTCGTCCTCCTTGGACGCCCCCGAACTGGGCAACCTGCTCCCAGGCGGTGCGGGGGACCTCGCCGGCGGCGGCACGATCATGACGGCGGCAGCAGGAGCCGATGGCGGGACCCAGACGTTCGGCTTCCTGGTCCTGGCCCTGTACGCGGTGGTGATCGGCGCTCTCGGCGGTCTGCGCTTCGCCCGCTACGAGGCGTCATGACGCGCGCGGGGGCGACGGCACCAGGCCATCGCCCCCGCGCATGCAGCGGTCACCGCATCAACCGGTGCTGCGGGCACGTTCCTTCTTCTGCATCGTGACATTGACGCTCGCGAAAATCACAGCAAGCAGCAGCGGAACCACCACGGCGGTGGGATTGTCCCCGAACAGCGGCGCGATCAGCGCGAGAACCAGCAGAATCGCCACCGGGGTCCAGCGGAGGACATCCTTCTTCTTCCTCATCACGGTCTCCTTCGTTGTCGGTTATCGAACGGCGGGCATACGGGAGGCCGGCATGCGGGCTGCAAGCTGACTCCGGTCTCGGGAACCGGTCTTGTGCAAGATGTTCGACATATGGAACTTCACGGTGCTCTCCGCTATGTAGAGAGCATCCGCGATCTCGCTGTTGTTCATGCCCTGTGTCACCAGAGCCGCGACCTCGTGTTCGCGTGCGGTCAGCGCAGGCAGCTGAACCGCTGACTGTACTGGCCGATGAGCGGGCAACTGCACGTGCAGCAGTGGCCGTACGAGGGTGGGCGAGATCCACCCGTGACCGGCGGCAACTTCGTGGACCGCCTCCAGGAATGCCTCGTCCAGATCGTCCCGGTCCACGATGGCACGGACGTCCGCCCGCAGGTCACCGAAGTGGCGCACCTCGGAGCCGTAGCTCACCGCTGCGATGGGGGCCGCGTCAGGCACCTCTGCTATCCGGTCGATGTCCACAACCAGCACGTCGCAGGGTGGATCGACGCGACTTCCCTCAATTGCGACCGAATTCCACCCTTTACGGGAAAACAGTCTCGTGAGCCTTCGCCGAAGTGGCGTGGCGGCGACAACCAGTCCGATGGCTATGGATTCGTCTGCCATTCCTACCTTGCTTCCCCCGTCATATGGCCGCGCAGGTCAACGCGCAGCGCGATCCTATCTTCCGCAGGGAGAACAGCATCAACCGACCCCACCCCTACGGACTACCGGTTCCCTGTCTCCCATCCGGGAAGGGCCGGATACTCTTCCTGCGACTGTTCCGACGCACCGTCAGAAAGGCTATGTCGCTTGGATTTCGATATCCATGGCTCGGCACGCTCTCCAAAACAGAGTGTGCCACCGAGCAGTTGCCTTTCCTCAAGACCTTGGCTGTAGCACAGGCATGAGATTGCCTTTCGGTGCCAGTCCGGTGGCGACACGACGATCGCCCTGACGCCACACCCAGCTCCCATACCGTCCCTGTTCAGCTTGTGAGCGAGTCGGGCGGAGAGTCGGGCGTCGGGTGCGGAGTTCGGTGACGACCTCGGGTCCAGGGCGGTGCCGACGGCCGCCACCCGCTCCAGCGCGTCGAGGACCTCGTCCACCCGGCCGACGCGACCCTTGAGCAGGTAGCCGAGGCCGCTCGCGCCGCCGGCGAGGAGTTCGGCGGCACCCGTACGTCGAGCACGGCGGCTCTCCTCAGGCTCTCCGGCGCGCGGCATGGGCCACCGGGCCACTCGCAGCGTCTCTCACAGCGCCTTGAGGGCATGCGCCGTGGCACGGGCCAGGGCGTCCAGATAGCCCTTGGGCGGCTTGGGGGCGCGGATCACCACGGAGCGCCAGTACAGAGGGCCCGAAACGAGGTCGAGGGCCAACTCCTCGTCGATGCCCGGACGTACCTCGCCGCGCTTCTCCGCAGCCGTCACGATCCCGCTGGCAACACTCGCCTGCCCCTCCCGCAACGCCTTCTGCAGAGCCTCGGCGATCTCAGGGCTGCGGGCCGCCTCGGCCTGGAGGTCAGGGAGGATCTGCGAGGCCAAGGGGTGCCGCAGGGCGCGCGAGGTCACCTCGTACAGCATCCGCAGGTCACCCTCCAGGGAGCCGGTGTTCGGGGTGGGCAGCCCCATGACCGCGACCGCCGACACCACGTCGAGCACCAGGTGCAGCTTGGAACGCCAGCGCCGGTACACCGCGGTCTTGCCGACGCCCGCGCGACGCGCGATGCCCTCGATCGACATCCGGGCGTAGCCGACCGCCGCCAGTTCCTCGAAGACGGCCGCCCGGATGGCCTCCGTCACGTCCTCCCGGAGTACGGCCGCCCCGGCGGGGGGCCGGCGGCGCGGACGCGTCTGGGGCTGGTCGGCGTTGGTCGTCATGCGAACCAGCATAGGGGCGTAGCGACGAAACGGTTGCGTTCCGACGCGCACACCGCCTACGCTCGCGTTGCGACGATACGGTCCCGTCCCGACGTAAGAGAACATGAAGAGTCGCGTAAGAGAAACGTCGCGGCACGCCGCCCCCCGAACGAAAGCAGCGGATGTGACCCAAGCCCTCCCCACACCGCCCCCGCCGACCACCACGGCCCCGACGGGCCCGACGGCTCCGACGGCTCCCACCCCACCCGAGACCGACCTCGCGGCCCTCGCCGCCCGGCACGGCCTCTCGGTCAGCGGCGCCCGCCCCTCGCTGCCGGAGTACGTCCGCCAACTGTGGGCGCGCCGCCACTTCATCGGCGCGTTCTCCACGGCGAAGCTCACGGCCCAGTACAGCCAGGCGAAGCTCGGCCAGGTCTGGCAGGTGCTGACGCCGTTGCTGAACGCGGCCGTGTACTACTTCATCTTCGGCGAACTGATGGGCACCAGCCGCGGCGTGCCGGACTACATCCCGTTCCTGGTGACGGGGGTGTTCGTCTGGACGTTCACGCAGAGCTCGATCATGGCGGGCACCCGCGCGATCTCCGGGAACCTGGGCCTCGTACGGGCCCTGCACTTCCCGCGGGCCGCGTTGCCGATCTCCTTCGCGCTCCAGCAGCTCCAGCAGCTGCTGTTCTCGATGGCGGCCCTGGTCGTGATCCTGCTCTGCTTCGGCATCCCGGTCGCCGCCTCCTGGGTGCTGGCGGTCCCGGCGCTCGTGCTGCAGTTCACCTTCAACGCCGGCGTCGCGATGATCATGGCCCGGCTGGGCGCGAAGACGCCGGACATCGCCCAGCTGATGCCGTTCGTGCTGCGCACCTGGATGTACACGTCGGGCGTGATGTTCAGCATCAGCCACATGATGAGCAAGCACACGGACTGGCCGTCCTGGGTGACGTCGGCCCTCATGGCCAACCCCGCGGCCGTCTACATCGACCTGATGCGCTTCGCACTCATCGACAGCTTCCACTCGGGCCAGCTGCCGACGCACGTCTGGCTGATCGCGACGGGCTGGGCCCTGCTCGCCGGCGTCGGCGGCTTCATCTACTTCTGGAAGGCTGAGGAGACGTACGGCCGTGGCTGACCACACCAGCGAGAAGATCCCCACCGTCATCGCCGACGGTGTCGACATCGTCTACCGCGTCAACGGCACGGGCGCCGGCCGCGGCTCCGCCACCGCCGCCCTGAACCGCATCCTGCGCCGCAGGCAGACCGAGAAGGCGGCCGGCGTGCGCAGGGTGCACGCCGTCAAGAACGTCTCCTTCGTCGCGTACCGGGGCGAGGCCATCGGCCTCATCGGCACCAACGGCTCCGGCAAGTCGACCCTGCTCAAGGCCGTCGCCGGACTCCTCCCGGTCGAGAACGGCCGCATCCACACGGACGGCCAGCCCTCGCTCCTCGGCGTGAACGCGGCCCTCATGAACGACCTCACCGGCGAGCGCAACGTCCATCTCGGCGGCCTCGCCATGGGCATGTCCCGTGAGCAGATCAGGGAGCGCTACCAGGAGATCGTCGACTTCTCCGGGATCAACGAGAAGGGCGACTTCATCACCCTGCCCATGCGCACGTACTCGTCCGGCATGGCGGCCCGCCTGCGTTTCTCCATAGCCGCCGCCAAGGACCACGACGTCCTGCTGATCGACGAGGCGCTGGCGACGGGGGACCGTTCCTTCCAGAAGCGCTCCGAGGCCCGGATCCGCGAGCTGCGCAAGCATGCGGGCACGGTGTTCCTGGTCAGCCACAACAACAAGTCCATCCGCGACACCTGTGACCGCGTCCTGTGGCTGGAGCGCGGCGAGCTGCGCATGGACGGACCGACGGACGAGGTGCTGAAGGAGTACGAGGCGTTCACGGGCGACAAGGCGGCCAAGCCGGCCAAGCCGGCCCCGAAACCCAAGCCGAAGCCCGCTCCCGCCGCGGCCCCGGTTCCCTCGTGAGGCGCAACTGCGGGTCACCCTTTCATCCCATTGGTGTCACTATGTTCTAGGTCGGGTTCCAGGCCGGACAGGGTGCGCCCGGCACGATGAGAAGGTGAAGGAGTCCCTGCCATGCCCGTCCCCGCGATGCCCGAGCTCAGCGTCATCGTCCACGGGCCCAACACCCAGGACCGCCTGACCGGACTCCTCGCCTCCCTGGCCGCGCACCCGCACCCCGGCGTCGAGGTGATCGTGGCGGCGGTCGGCGCCTGGGCCCAGGAGACGGCCCGGGCGTACGCGCCCGAGATGCTGGTGCTGCCCCTGCCGGACGGGACGGACAACGCCGCGGCGCGGTCGGCGGGGGCGGCCCGGGCCGCCGGCCGCTGGCTGCACTTCGTGCACGCCAAGGACGGCCTGCCCGTCGGCGCCCCGCGCATGGTCGCCGAACGCGCCGCGGACCTGCCCGCGGAGGTGGACGTCCTCCTCTTCGACCACGTCCGCTCCACCTGGGAGACCTCGGGCCTCCCCTCCGACGACGGTCCTCTCCTGGCCCGCGCGGGCCGCGCCGCCCACCCCCTGGACGCCCTCGCCCGCGCCGCGCTCCGCGTCACCCCGCTCCTCGGCAACCGCGCGCTGCGCACCACCTTCTGGCGGGCGCACGAAGCCGAACTCACCACCCCGGACGAGCCGTTCGCGGCCTACGCCTCGCTGCTCCTCGCCGACCACATCGCCGCCCTGAACCAAGTGGCATACGACAGCCACGAACTGCGCCCCGAGAGCCTCCCCCCGGTCACCCCAGAGGAGCACTTCGCCCTGGTCGACCGCTACGAAACGCTCCTCACCCGCGCCCGGAACCGCACCCCCGCCACCCCCACCACCGGCCCGGCCCCCCACACCGTCCTGTACGACGTCATGGTCCGCGACTGCCTGCGCACCTTCGCCCGCACGCACATGCCGGACGCCGCGGCCAGGGAGTTCTTCCGCCGCGCCGCCGAAGCGGCCGTACGGCACCGCCCGCCCGAGTACCGCCGCCCCGCCGGCCCCGAGGGCATCCGCCGTGCCCTCCTGGAGGAGAACGCGTACACCAGGTACCGCGCCTTCCAGGCCGCCAACCGCGCCCGCCGCGCCGCGAAGTCGGCCGTACGCGGCCGGGGACGCCAGGTCGCCGCCGCCGTCGGCGACCGCCACTACCGCAAGGCCCTGTCCCGCCCGGTCGACCCCGGCCTGGCCGTCTTCGCGGCGTACTGGAACCGCGGAGTCGCCTGCAACCCGGCGGCGATCGCAGCCAAGCTCACCGAACTCGCCCCGCAGATCCACCCGGTGTGGGTGGTGACGCCGGAGAACGCGCCCCTCCTGCCGCCCCACACGGACCACGTCCTCCCCGGCACCCGCCGCTACCGCGAGGTGCTGGCCACGGCGAAGTACCTGGTCAACAACGTCAACTACCCCAACGCGGTCGTGAAACGCCCGGACGCGGTCCACCTCCAGACCCACCACGGCACCCCGCTCAAACGCATGGGCGTGGACCAGAGGGAGTTCCCGGCCGCCGCCAAGGGTCTCGACTTCCAGGCCCTGCTCGCCCGGATCGACAAGTGGGACTACAGCGTCTCCGCGAACAGCCACTCCACCCGCATGTGGGAGCGCGCGTACCCCTCCCGGTTCACGTCCCTCGACTACGGCTACCCGCGCAACGACGTCTTCTACTCGGCCACCGCCGCCGACATCCGCGCCGTCCGCGACCGCCTCGGCATCCCCCCGACCCACCGCGCGATCCTCTACGCCCCCACCCACCGCGACTACGAGGCCGGCTGGACCCCCCGCCTCGACCTCGCCACCCTCGCCGACCAGCTCGGCGAGGACACGGTCCTGCTGATCCGCGGCCACTACTTCTACGACGGCACGCCGTCCCCCCTGACCGCCCTGCGCCGCACCGGCCGGATCATCGACGTCTCGGCCTACGACCCGGTCGAGGACCTGTCCCTGGCCGCGGACGCGCTGGTCACGGACTACTCGTCCATCATGTTCGACTACGCCAACCTCGACCGCCCGATCGTCGTCTACGCCGACGACTGGGAGACCTACCGCTCCACCCGCGGCGTCTACTTCGACCTGCTGGCCGAGCCACCGGGCCAGGTGGCCCGCACCCAGCGGGAACTGACCGAGATCCTCACCACCGAGGCATGGCACGACGAGGGCGCCGCGAAGGCCCGGGCGGCCTTCCGTCGCCGCTTCTGCGAGTACGACGACGGACACGCCGCCGAGCGGGTCGTACGCCGCGTGTTCCTGGGCGAGAGCGAGGATGCCCTGCCGCCGGTGATCCCGCTGGAGCTACGCACACCCGCGCCGAGCCCGAGGGAGGCCGTATGACTGCGGACGTCACGGTGACGGTCATCGTCTACAACGACGCCGAACGCCTCCCCCGCGCCGTGGAGTCGGTGCGCCGGCAGACCCACGCCAACATCGAGATCATCATCAGCGACGACCACTCGACGGACGAAACGCCGCGTGTGGCAAGCGAGTTGGCGTCCCAGGACCCCCGCGTCCAGCACCTCCGGCTGCCCGAGAACAGCGGCGGTTGCAGCGCCCCGCGCAACCGTGCCCTGGAGATCGCCAGGGCGCCGTACGTCATGTTCCTGGACAGCGACGACGAGCTCACCAAGGACGCCGTGGAACTGCTCCTGGCGGCCCACCGGGAGCGGGAGATCGACTTCGCGATGGGCGCGGTGGTGCGGGTCCGGGAGGACAGCGGCCGCCGTACGAAGTGGATGCCGCACCTGGTCGCCGAGCGCCGCACGGTGCTGGGCATCGAGTCCGAGCCACGGCTGCTGTTCGAGCACCTGTCGACGAGCAAGATGTACGCCCGCGCCTTCCTGGACCGCCACGACCTGCGGTTCCCGGAGGGCATCCACTACGAGGACCAGCTGTTCACGGCGCAGGCGTACTGTCTGGCCAAGGAGTTCACGATCATCCCGGAGCCGGTGTACCGCTGGCACATCGCGCCCTACGCGGACACGGAAGCGGCATCGATCTCCAACCAGCGCCACAAACTGGACAACGTCCGCGACCGCGTCCACGTCCAGCGCCTCATCGACGACTTCCTCGTGGAGAGCGGTCACGGAGCGCTGCGCGAGGACAAGGACTACAAGTTCCTCAAGCACGACTTCCGGATGTACGCCGGGGACCTGCCGTACCGGGAGGACGACTGGCTGGCGTCCTTCGCGGACATCATGATCCCCTACCTGGAGACCCTCTCCCCCGCCGCCTACGCCCGACTGCCCCGTACGGAACGGGTGGTCCTGCAACTGGTCCGCGAACGCCGCTTCCCCGAGGCCCGGGTGGCGGCACGGGGTCTCGGCCGCGCGGTGGCGCCGCGACAGGTCACGCCGGACACGGACGGCCACACCTACTGGGGCGACGGCATCCCGGCCACGGACTGGGCCCGTCGCGAACTGGAACTGTCCGACCTGGAGTTGGACACCCGTCCGTTCCGCAGCGCCCAGTTCCGCCACGAGATCACGGAACTCAGCCGCGGCCCCGGCGCCTCGATCGACCTCACCATCCGCACCTACGACCCCGGCCTGCGTCTCCCGGTCGGCCCCCACCGCGCGAGCCTCCTCCTCGCCCCCGGCCGACGCCGCCTGACGGCCCCCTTCCGCCTGTCCCCCGTCCGCCCCGGCATCTTCGAGGGCCAGGTCCATCTCGACCTGACGTCGGCCCCGGTTCCCCTCCACGGCTTCGCCGGCGTACGCCACCCCCTGCTCCGCCTCGAACACCAGGGCCTGCGCCACACGGCCGTCCTTCTGGCCCCCCTGTCCTTCCCGCCCCTGACCGCCCGCATCACCTACCACGCCGGCACGGCCCCCCACCGTGTCACGGTCGAACCGGAGGGCCGCGGCCCAGGCCGCCTCCAGATCCGCTGGCAGCCGCTGGGCGTGACGGCGAGCCTGGTTCGCCCGGCGGTACGCCGCCTGTCCCGCCCCACCGTCAAGAAAGCGGCCCGCCTGCTGAGAAGCGCACTGCGCTAGGGCCTGTTGCGGCGGCGAGGGCGTCTCCCCTCACCGCACCACCTCGTACAGCACCTGGCCACCCGGCCCGCGAGCCACCACCCGCAACCCCGAGTCCCGCACCCCGCGATCCCCCGCCCCACCCCGGTCCACCACCCACCGCACCCGATACGCCGCCACGATCCCCCGCCGCACACCCCCCGACGTCCCCACCGCGAAGTACCGCCGCACCGCGGCCTCCCGCGCCCCCTCGTCCGGCAGGAAGAAGTCGGGATACCCCGGCGCCACGGTGTACGCCCCGTACGCCGGAAGCTGCCGCGCCGGAAACGTCCGCGCCATGACCACGTCCCCGTACTTCACCCAGGGCGTCACCCAGTGGTACCCCACCCACGGCGCCCGGTACTTCTCCGCGACCGCCTCCGGCAACGCCCCGCGCGGCACGACGTACCCAACCGTCCCGACCTGCGTCCACGCCCCCACCACCAGCGCCCCGGCAAGCACCCCCGCCCCCACGCCACGCCAGGCACGCCGCCCCTCGACCACCGCCAAGGCCGCAGCGACCTGCGCCGGAATCACCACCGCCGGCAGCGCCCTCCCCCACGAGTGGTGCCCGCTCACCCCACCCGCCACCACGACCACCACCCCCAGCGCGAAGAACAGCACCAGCGGATCCAGCCGGTCCCGCCACCACCGCAGCCCCAGTGCCGCCACCCCCAGCAGCACCAGCCAGTACCTCCCCACCAGGTCCCGGTACAGCCCCCTGTGCACCGACTCCAGATCGGCCCCCGCCCCGAACAACGCGAAGAAGTCGTAGTACGGCCACACCCACAGCACCGCCAGCCCGACCGCCAGCCCACCCCCCAGCCGGACCCATACCGCTCGCCCGGGCCGCCCGGCGACCACCGTGGCCATGGCTCCCAGTGAGGCCACGACCCCCGAGAACTGATGGCAGAGCAGAATCGCCGCCCACAGCGCACCCAGCCCGACCCACACGCCCCACCGGCCCCACCGGCCCCACCCGCCCCAAGACCGCGAACGCACCGCCGTCGCCAGCCAAGCCCAGAAGTGGAACGCCAGCCCCAACGCGAACACACTCGGGTACGACACCGTGAGCGCCAGCGACTTCAGCCCGAGAAACCCGCTCCACTCGAACAGCGAGGTCCCCCACAGAAACACCAGGCACAGCACGGCGACCGCGGGCGCGGCCCGATGCGCGCTCAGCGTCCGCACGTACCGCCACACACCGCTGACGAGCAGCGCGAGCCCGACCACCGCACCCACGCGCAGTACGACGAAGACCGACGCCCCCGTCACCCGGGCGACGCACCCGAGCACCAGCATCCACGGCGAGTAGTACGGACTCGGCGTGTCCGCGTCGACCAGTGGATTGCCGGGGTCGACCAGGTCGTGCCGCAGACGCTCGACGGTCGCCGCGTGCATACCGAGGTCACCGGCCCACGGCAGCCGGACGATCACCAGGAGCAGCAGCAGGACGACCAGCGCGGCGGCGATCTGCGCAGCGCCCGTCGCTGTCCGCAGCGCGGCCCGCGTCGTGCTCACCCGAGCACTGTAATTCCCGTTTTGTCCCGAACGCGCGAGCGCCCCGGACTGTCACCAGCCCGGGGCGCCCTGATGCGCGTACGGCCTACGAGTGCTGCCGCAGCAACGTCCGCATCGTCCGCATCGCGACCGACAGATTGGCCAGGTCGAACGCCTCGGAGCCCTGGATCTCCTCCAGAGTCGTGCGCGCCCGCCCCAGGATCGCCGCGTTCTTCTGCTCCCACGCCTTGAAGCGCTGCTCGGGCGTCGCGCTGCCGTTGCCGGCCGCCAGGACGTCGGAGGTCAGCGCCGAGTGGGCGGCGTAGAGGTCCTCGCGGATGGAGGCGCGGGCCATGGACTGCCAGCGGTCCGCGCGGGGCAGTTCGCTGATGCGGTCCATGAGCTGCGTGATGCGCAGCCGGTCGGCGAGGTCGTAGTAGACCTCGGCGACGTCCATCGCGTCCTTGCCCATGCGGTCGGCCACCGAGACGATGTCCAGCGTCGGGAAGGCCGAGGAGAAACCGGCCACCCGGGTGGCCAGCTCGGTGGTGACGCCGGCGCCGGTCAGCTCGTCGTAGATCTGCTGGTACCACTCCAGGTCCGCGCCCTTGAGCAGCTTCGGCAGCTGCGACCAGACCTGCTCGACGCGGTCGGCGAAGAAGTCGACGGTCTCGGCGAGCTCCAGCGGCTGCGGCCGGTTGTTGAGCAGCCAGCGCGTGCCGCGCTCGACGAGGCGGCGCGAGTGCAGCCGGATCCGGGTCTGGACGGCGGCCTCGACCTTGTTGTCGAGCGTCTCGACGCCGTCCCACACGGCCGCCGAGCGGAAGATCGCGCGGGCCACGGTCTGCGCCCGGACGATCTCCTCCAGCGACGCGCCGGTCTCCTCGCGCAGCCGGTGCAGATAGGTCGTACCGCCCGTGTTGACCGTGTCGTTGACCAGCACGGTCGTGGTGATCTCACGGCGCAGCGGGTGGTTGACGAGGTGCTCCGGGAACCGCTCGCGCAGCGGGGTCGGGAAGTACGCGCGCAGCAGGGTGCTCAGGTACGGGTCGTCGGGCAGCGAGGTGTGCAGCAGTTCCTCGGCGACCGTGATCTTCGTGTACGCCAGCAGGACGGCCGTCTCCGGGCCGGTGAGGCCGTGGCCGGCGGCGAGGCGTTCGCGGATCTGGCGGTCGGCGGGCAGGAACTCCAGCGCCCGGTCCAGGTGCCCCTCCCTGACCAGGTGCTTCATGAAGCGCTGCTGGGCGTGGAGCATGGCGCCGGACTGCGCGAGGGCGTTGGCGATCGCCGTGTTCTGCGCGTAGTTGTTGCGCAGGACCAGCCGGCCGACCTCGTCGGTCATCTCGGCGAGCAGCTTGTTGCGCTGCTTGACGGTCATGTCGCCGTCGGCGACCAGGCCGTTGAGCAGGATCTTGATGTTCACCTCGTGGTCGGAGGTGTCCACGCCCGCGCTGTTGTCGATGGCGTCGGTGTTGATCCGGCCGCCGTGCAGCGCGAACTCGATCCGGCCGAGCTGGGTCAGGCCCAGGTTGCCGCCCTCGCCGACGACCTTGACGCGCAGGTCGGCGCCGTCGACGCGGATCGGGTCGTTGGCCTTGTCGCCGACGTCCGCGTTGGACTCCGTGGAGGCCTTGACGTACGTACCGATGCCGCCGTTCCACAGCAGGTCCACCGGCGCCTGGAGGATGGCCTTCATCAGCTCGGCCGGCGTCATCTTGGAGACCTTGCCCTGGATGCCCAGGGCCTCGCGGATGTGCGCGTTGACCGGGATCGCCTTGGCGCTGCGCGGGAAGATGCCGCCGCCGGCCGACAGCAGCCCGGTGTCGTAGTCCTCCCAGCTGGAGCGCGGCAGCTCGAACAGGCGGCGGCGCTCGGCGTAGGAGGTGGCCGCGTCCGGCTTCGGGTCGATGAAGATGTGCCGGTGGTCGAAGGCGGCGACCAGGCGGATGTGCTCGCTGAGCAGCATGCCGTTGCCGAACACGTCACCGGACATGTCGCCGATGCCGACGACCGTGAAGTCCTCGGTCTGCGTGTCCACACCCAGCTCGCGGAAGTGCCGCTTGACGGACTCCCAGGCGCCGCGGGCGGTGATGCCCATGCCCTTGTGGTCGTAGCCGGCCGAGCCGCCGGAGGCGAAGGCGTCGCCGAGCCAGAAGTTGTACTGCTCCGCGACCCCGTTGGCGATGTCGGAGAAGGTCGCGGTGCCCTTGTCGGCGGCGACGACGAGGTAGGTGTCGTCCTCGTCGTGCCGGACGACGTCCGGCGGCGGGACGACCTCGCCCGCGACCATGTTGTCGGTGATGTCGAGCAGCGCCGAGATGAACGTCTTGTAGCTGGCGACGCCCTCCGCCATCCAGGCGTCCCGGTCCACGCTCGGGTCCGGCAGCTGCTTGGCGACGAAGCCGCCCTTGGCGCCGACCGGCACGATGACGGTGTTCTTCACCATCTGCGCCTTGACCAGGCCGAGGATCTCGGTGCGGAAGTCCTCACGCCGGTCGGACCAGCGCAGGCCACCGCGCGCGACCTTGCCGAAGCGCAGGTGCACGCCCTCGACACGCGGCGAGTACACCCAGATCTCGTACGCCGGTCGCGGCGCGGGCAGGTCGGGGATGGCCTGCGGGTCGAACTTCATGGAGACGTAGTCGTGCGGGCGGCCGCCCGCACCCTCCTGGAAGAAGTTCGTCCGCAGGGTCGCCTTGATGACGGTGAGGAAGGACCTGAGGATCCGGTCCTCGTCGAGGCTCGCCACCTGGTCGAGCGCCGCGTCGACCTCTTCGAGGAGCGCGTCCACGATCTCGCGGCCCGCGCGCTGGCGGTCCGGAGACATCCGCGCCTCGAACAGGGAGACGAGCAGGCGGGTGGTGTGGACGTTGTTGCGGAGGGTGTCCTCCATGTAGTCCTGGCTGAAGGTGGAACCGGCCTGGCGCAGGTACTTCGCGTACGCCCGCAGCACCATCGCCTGCCGCCAGGTCAGCCCGGCGCTGAGCACGAGGGCGTTGAAGCCGTCGTTCTCCGCCTTGCCGGTCCAGGTGGCGGCGAAGGCCTCCGAGAACCGCTCGCGCGCGTCGTCGCCGAGGTAGTCACCGGTGCCGCCCGCCGACTTGGGCATGCGCAGGCCGAAGTCGTAGATCCAGGCGACGCTGCGGTCGGAGCGGCGCAGTTCGTACGGCCGCTCGTCGACGACCTCGACGCCGAGCCGGCTGAGCACCGGCAGGACGGCGGACAGGGAGACCGCCGCGCCCTTGCGGTAGATCTTGAAGCGGCGTTCCTCGGGGGCGGCGCCCACCGGCTCGTACAGGCTGAGCGAGAAGTCGTTGTCCTCGGTGAGCTGTTCGAGGTGGACCAGGTCGGAGACGGCGGAGCGCGGCCCGTGGTCGGCCTTGTAGCCCTCGGGGAAGGCGCCCGAGTAGCGGCGCAGCAGCTCGGCGGCGCGCTCCTCGCCGAGTTCGGCGTTCAGCGCGTCGGCGAAGCCGTCGGCCCAGGAGCGCGCTGCCTCGACCAGGCGGGCCTCGATGCGCTCCGTGTCGGAGTCGGACAGCTGCGGCAGCTCGGTGCCCTGCGGGACGCGGACGACGAAGTGCAGCCGGGAGAGGATCGACTCGGTGTTCCAGGCGGTGAAGTCGACGCTGGTGCCGCCGAGCTCCTCCTTCAGGATGTCGATGATGCGCAGCCGTACGCCGGTGGTGTAGCGGTCGCGGGGGAGGTAGACGAGGGCGGAGTAGTAGCGGCCGTACTCGTCCTGCCGCAGGTAGAGCCGCAGGCGGCGGCGTTCCTGGAGGTAGAGGACGGAGGTGGCGATGCGCTGGAGCTCGGGAACCGGGGTCTGGAATAGCTCGTCGCGCGGGTACGTCTCCAGGATCTGGAGCAGGTCGCGCCCGTCGTGGCTGTTGGGCGAGAACCCGGCGACCTGGAGCACCTCGTCCACCTTGCGCCGGATGACCGGGACGCGGCGGACGGACTCGGTGTAGGCGGCCGAGGAGAACAGACCCAGGAAGCGCCGCTCGCCGATGACCTCGCCGTTCTCGTCGAACTTCTTCACGCCGACGTAGTCGAGGTACGACGGCCGGTGCACGGTCGCCCGGCTGTTCGCCTTGGTGAGGATGAGGAGCTTGTGCTCGCGGGCCTTGGCGCGGGCGTCGGCGGGCAGCCGCTCGAAGGACGGGCTGACGGGGTGGTCCTCGTCCTCGGCGTGGTGCGGGTCGGAACGCAGGATGCCGAGCCCGGTGCCGGGCACGGCGGCCAGCGAGTCGTCCTCTCGGAGCTGGTACTCGCGGTAGCCGAGGAAGGTGAAGTGGTCGTCGGCCAGCCAGCGCAGCAGCTCGCGGGCCTCCTCGATCTCCTGCTCGCGCAGGTCGGACGTGGGCTCCTTGGGCAGTTCGTCGGCCATGCGCAGGGCCGCGTCCCGCATCTTGGCCCAGTCCTCGACGGCCTCACGGACATCGGACAGGACGCGCAGCAGGTCGGCGGTGATCTGCTTCAGGTCGGCGCGGTCGGTCTCACGGTCGATCTCGACGTGGATCCAGGACTCGGTGTACGAGTCGTGCGGCAGCTCGCCGGCGGGCGATGCGGGGAGCACCTCGATCAGCTTGCCGGTGAGGTCGCGGCGGACGGAGACCTGCGGGTGGATGACGACGTGGATCCCCCGCCCCTGTCGCGTCAGCTCGTTGGTGACGGAGTCGACGAGGAACGGCATGTCGTCGGTGACGACTTCGACGACCGAGTGGCTGCAGGTCCACCCGTTCTCTTCCACGGTGGGCGTGTGCACCCGCACGTTGGCCGTGCCCTGGGGGCGGTTCTCGGCCAGACGGTAGTGCGAGAAAGCGGCTCCGAAGATGTCGACCGGGTCCCGGTCGGTGAGGTCCTCCGGTGCGGTGTGCAGGTAGTAGCGCTGGAGGAACGCGAGCACGGTGTCGTGGTCCGGGGTGCCGGGTGTGCTCTCGTCCGTCGTCCCAGTCGGTAGGTACCCCCCGACCGGGCTGTTCTCAGCTACCCGGGCGGCCCTCTCGAGCAGCTCGGCCTTGGCTTCGTCCAGCTTGGTCTGCATTGTCCTCTGGCTCCTGTCGCGCGCCGTTGCGTGACGTTGAAGGAAGTACGGTCTCTTCCCCTCCGACGTAACGTCGTGACGCGGGGTGTCCGGTCTGCTTCGACGCTATGCCGCGAGGTGAGACGAGCGGGGATATATGAGCCAATCTTGAGCTGCCCACGGGGTGTGACGCCGCTCTCTGCGGCGCTCGGGCCCAAGGTGCGCATGACGTCCCGGGAGCCCTTTCGCTCCCCTCCCGCCCGCGAAGACCAGCGACCGCCGCCCGGTCACGGATGTGGTCCGTGCTCTCCGGGCGCAGGGCGGGGGCACCGGTGCCCCCGCGAGCTATCGCGCTGATCACGCCACTAAGGCTATCGCTCCTTACAGGGGGCCCGTCATGAGCCGTATGTGTACAAAACCAGGGGCGGAACTTTGACGTTCTGCACAGGGGCAAAGGGTGCGTGGAGGGCGTAACTGGCGGGTCCGGGCGGCGAGAGGGAGCCTGAGTCTGGGCCCGTAGCCATGCTCCGGGCACGGGACGGATGCGAAAGCGGCGCCATCGGGAGCCGCGTCGTGTCCGAAAACTGACGTGAGAGGCCCGGTGGGGCGCAGACCACGGCCGAAATGAGGAGCGCACCAACATGACAGCGAAAAAAATCCTCATCGTCACCGGCGACGCCGCAGAGTCACTGGAGGTCCTCTACCCCTACCAGCGCCTCCGCGAAGAGGGCTACGACGTCCACATCGCGGCCCCCACCCGCAAGACGCTCCAGTTCGTCGTCCACGACTTCGAACCGGGCTTCGACACCTACACCGAGAAACCCGGCTACACCTGGCCCGCCGACCTCGCCTTCTCCGAGGTCGACCCCGGCGACTACGCCGCCGTCGTCATCCCCGGCGGCCGCGCCCCCGAGTACCTCCGCAACGACCCCGAGCTCCGCAAGATCCTCAAGTCCTTCTTCGACGCCGACAAGCCTGTCGCCCAGATCTGCCACGGCCCCCTGCTCACCGCCGCGATCGACGGCCTCCGCGGCCGCCGCGTCACGGCGTACCCCGCGCTGGAACTGGACATGCAGGCGGCAGGCGCCACCTTCCAGGACGCCGAGGCCGTGGTCGACGGCACCCTGGTCTCCTCCCGCGCCTGGCCGGACCACTCCCGCTGGATGCGCGAGTTCCTCACGGTGCTGCGAGCGAAGGCACCGGTGACGTGACCGCCCGCTACGCCGCCAGCCGCTCCGCCTCCGCGACCGCCTCCCCCAACGTGTCCACCACCGGCACGCCCACCCCCTCCAGGCTCGCCCGGCTGTGCGACCCCCCGGTGTAGAGCACGGCCCGCGCACCCACGTGCAGCGCCGCCACCGCATCGTCGGCGGCGTCGCCGATCACGACCGTGCGCGCGGGATCCACGCTCACGAGCGCCTCGATGTGCCGCACCATGTGCTCGGCCTTGCTGCCCCCGGACGGCCCGGTCCGCCCGTCGACCCGTATGAAGTGCTCCTCGATCCCGAACCCCCGTACCAGCGGAACGAGTTCGTCATGCCCGTACATGCTGAGGATCGACTGGCTGCGCCCCGCCGACCGCCACGCCACGAGCAGCTCCGCGACGCCCTCGGTGAGCCCGCACCTCACCCGGTGTTCGGTGTAGTACCGGTGGAAGGTCTCGTCCATGACCTCCCACTCGGCGTCGGTCGGCAGCCGCCCCAGCAACCGCTCGTAGAACTTCGGCACCGGCACGCAGTACATCGCCCGGTACTGATCCATCGTGATCGGCTCGAGCCCCAACTCGGCGAACGCCGCGTTCGTCGCCCCGATGATCGCGTCATTGTCGTGGAACAGCGTGCCGTTCCAGTCCCAGACGATGTGCGCCCCTACCTGCTTCCCCATGCCAAAAACCGTACCCGCCCCCACTGACAATCAAGAGAACGGCAGGTCGACGCGGCATCGGGCCGACACACCGACATCCCGGGAACGGCGTCGCTCCGAGGCCGTCTCAGCCCCCCAGCCCCACCAGGTTCGGGATCTCCTGGGTCGCGTACCACAGCAGCTCGTGGTCCTCGGCCCCGTCCACGACGAACTGCGCGTCGTCGTCCCCATCGTCCGCCGCCCGCAGCGCCTCGGCGGCCGCCGCCACATCCGCCTGCGCGTCGCCCGAGTCGACGTGCACGGAGGCCACCTTGGCCAGCGCCACGCCCCCGGGGATCCGTACCTCGCCCAACGCGGACGGATCCAGCCCCCGGTCCGGATCGGCGACCGCCGCCCCGTCGGGCACGTCGACCGCGACCACGACCCGGCGTCGCACCGCCCCCGCGTCCGCCGCCAACAGCCGCAGCGAGGCCAGCGCGGCCCGGCTCAGTGCCGCGTACTCCAACTCCTCGATGTCGTCGGAGAGATACCACTCGCGCAACCCGGGCGTGACGGCGTACGCGACGAGCGGTCCGGTCCCCAACTCGCCCGTCTTGTACGCCTCGGCGAGGCCGGGGAGGGTCAGGGGGACGTAGACGCGCATGGCTGACCGCTTTCGTGATCGTAAGGCTCCGCAAGGACCCGGAGAGGGCGCTCACGCACCTCCCGGAGAGCCTTCAGGATACGTGCGGGTGTCCCCTTTCGAGTCCCTACCGCCACCGCTTCCGGCGTCCACCGCGGTCCACGAACTCACCCGGTGCACCCCTGCCGTCACGGCCTTCCGAGCCCCTGGATCACCCAGATAAGTGAAGTTTCCGGCCGCCCGGCCCGGCTCCCGGCTTCCTTGCCGCCGGCCCGCAGAACCCCGTACAAGATCACCGACCACGAAGTTACTGCCCGGTATCAACCGGGTTCACGAACGGGGACTCCATGAACAAGGTCATGACCAGGTCTGCCCAGCACCGCCCCGGCACCCGCCCGCCGAGCCGCCGCGACACCCGCCGCCCCGGCGGCACCCCACCCCGCACGCCGAGCGGCAAGGCATCCCGTGCGGCACGGCCCGCCGGCCCGCGAGCAGCCGTACCGCCGCATCCCGCACGCGAAGCCCACGTCCTGCCCGCCAGGACGACGCTCAGGCCCCTTCCCCCACCCCGCCCCACCGATGTCTTCGCCGACCGCCTGCTCCTGGTCCTGAGCGGCCAGCGCCCCGTCCACTCGATGCTCCGCCACACCGCCGGCCGCGCCTACGACGAACTCACCTGGCTCGCGGAGCGCGGCCCCCTGCGCACCCGTGGCACCCGCCCCGTCGTCCGGGACATCGGCTACTTCGAGCCCCGCCCGGGCGCCATCGAGGCCTTCGCCCGCATCGGCGCCGGGAACCAGCTGCGCGCCATGGCATTCCGCCTGGAACAGGGCCTGGACCTGCGCTGGCGCTGCACGGCGGTGGAACTGGGCGGCCGGCGCAGCCCGTCCACGAACGACGCCTGACACCGCCGCAGGCCGAAGGGCCGGGCTCCCCAGTGGAGACCCGGCCCTTCCAGCCAGTACGGCACCCCCGGTACCGGCGCAGTCCGCTTCGACGGCGCTACACCGCGCGGCGTTCGCGCCCGGCGTTACTTCTTGCGGCGCCGCCCGCCACGCGACTGCTTGCGCCGCTCCGCCCGCGTGAGGCCGTCGGCCTCGGAGCGCACCGGCTCGTCGCCGTTGGTGAAGTCACCCTCGACGATGTCGCCCTCGCCGTCCACCTTGGGGGCGGTGAAGTGCAGCCGGTCCGGGCGGCGCGGAGCCTCGAGCCCCTTGGCGCGGATCTCGGGACGCCCGCCCGTCTGCGCCGGCACCGCGTCCTTCTTCTCGAGGTCGGCCACCGGCTTGGCGTCCTCGACCGGGACCTCCTCGACCTGCTGCTCGACCTGGACCTCCAGGTTGAACAGGTAGCCGACGGACTCCTCCTTGATGCCCTCCATCATCGCGGTGAACATGTCGAAGCCCTCGCGCTGGTACTCGACCAGCGGGTCCTTCTGCGCCATCGCGCGCAGGCCGATGCCCTCCTGGAGGTAGTCCATCTCGTAGAGGTGCTCGCGCCACTTGCGGTCCAGGACCGACAGGACGACCCGGCGCTCCAGCTCACGCATGATCTCGGAGCCGAGCTGCGCCTCGCGCTGCCCGTACTGCTCGCGGATGTCGTCCTTGATGGACTCGGCGATGAACTCGGCGGTCAGCCCGGCCCGGTCACCGGCCGCCTCCTCCAGCTCCTCGACAGTGACCTTCACCGGGTAGAGCTGCTTGAAGGCGCCCCACAGCCGGTCCAGGTCCCACTCCTCGGCGAAGCCCTCGGCGGTCTCCGCGCCGACGTACGCGTCGATCGTGTCGTCCATGAAGTGCTGCACCTGCTCGTGCAGGTCCTCGCCCTCCAGGACGCGGCGGCGCTCGCCGTAGATGACCTCACGCTGGCGGTTGAGGACCTCGTCGTACTTCAGAACGTTCTTACGGGTCTCGAAGTTCTGCTGCTCGACCTGCGACTGGGCGGACGCGATCGCGCGCGTGACCATCTTGTTCTCGATCGGCACGTCGTCCGGGACGTTCGCCATCGACATCACGCGCTCGACCATCTGGGCCTTGAACAGACGCATCAGGTCGTCGCCGAGGGAGAGGTAGAAGCGGGACTCGCCGGGGTCGCCCTGACGGCCGGAACGACCGCGCAGCTGGTTGTCGATACGCCGCGACTCGTGCCGCTCGGTACCGAGGACGTACAGGCCGCCGAGGGACTCGACCTCTTCCTTCTCGGCCTTGACGGCCGCCTCGGCCCGCTCCAGGGCGGCCGGCAGCGCCGCGGCCCACTCCTCGATGTGCTCCTCGGGGTCGAGACCGCGCTGGCGCAGCTCGGCCTCGGCGAGGTCCTCGGGGTTGCCGCCGAGCTTGATGTCCGTACCACGGCCGGCCATGTTGGTGGCCACGGTCACGGCGCCCTTGCGCCCGGCCTGGGCGACGATGGTCGCCTCCCGGTCGTGCTGCTTGGCGTTCAGCACCTCGTGCTGGATGCCGCGCTTGCTGAGCTGCTGCGACAGGTACTCGGACTTCTCGACCGACGTGGTGCCGACGAGGATCGGCTGGCCCTTCTCGTGCTTCTCGGCGATGTCGTCGACGACCGCGTCGAACTTGGCGACCTCGGTGCGGTAGATCAGGTCCGACTGGTCCTTGCGGATCATCGGCTTGTTGGTCGGGATCGGGACGACGCCGAGCTTGTAGATCTGGTGGAACTCGGCGGCCTCGGTCATCGCCGTACCGGTCATGCCGGAGAGCTTGTCGTAGAGGCGGAAGAAGTTCTGCAGGGTGATCGTGGCGAGCGTCTGGTTCTCGTCCTTGATGTCCACCCCTTCCTTCGCCTCGATCGCCTGGTGCATGCCCTCGTTGTAGCGGCGGCCGGCGAGGATACGGCCGGTGTGCTCGTCGACGATCATGACCTCGCCGTCGATGACGACGTAGTCCTTGTCCTTCTTGAACAGTTCCTTGGCCTTGATGGCGTTGTTCAGGTAGCCGACCAGCGGCGTGTTCACCGACTCGTAGAGGTTGTCGATGCCCAGCCAGTCCTCGACCTTGCTGACGCCGGACTCGTGGATGGCGACCGTGCGCTTCTTCTCGTCGACGTCGTAGTCGCCGGTCTCCTCGACGCCCTTGAGGGGGTTGCCGGCCTCGCCGCGCTTGAGGCGCGTGACCAGCTTGGCGAAGTCGCCGTACCACTTGGTGGCCTGGTCGGCCGGGCCGGAGATGATCAGCGGCGTACGGGCCTCGTCGACGAGGATGGAGTCCACCTCGTCGACGATGGCGAAGTTGTGGCCGCGCTGGACGAGCTCGTCCTTGGACCACGCCATGTTGTCGCGGAGGTAGTCGAAGCCGAACTCGTTGTTCGTGCCGTAGGTGATGTCGCAGTTGTACTGCTCACGGCGCTGTGCCGGCGTCATGTTGGCCAGGATGCAGCCGACGGACAGGCCCAGGAACTTGTGGACGCGGCCCATCATCTCGGAGTCGCGTTCGGCCAGGTAGTCGTTGACCGTGATGAGGTGGACGCCGTCGCCGGAGAGGGCGTTCAGATAAGCGGGCAGCGTGCCGACCAGGGTCTTGCCCTCACCGGTCTTCATCTCGGCGACGTAACCGAGGTGGAGGGCGGCGCCGCCCATCATCTGGACGTCGTAGTGCCGCTGTCCCAGAACGCGCTTGGCGGCCTCACGGACGGTGGCGAAGGCCTCGGGAAGCAGGTCGTCCAGACTCTCGCCGTCGGCGTAGCGCTGCTTGTACTCATCGGTCAGGGCTCGCAGCTCGGCGTCGGAGAGGTCGACGAAGTCCTCTTCGATGGAGTTGACCTGGTCCGCGATGCGGTGCAGCTTGCGCAGGATCTTGCCTTCGCCTGCACGCATGATCTTCGAGAGGACGGACACGGGGGTTGGTCTCCTTGCCGGTCGGGCCTGGGACGGTCGGTTTCCATTTGACTTGACTGAGCAACGGCCATCGTATGCGAGGACCCTGCCACGCCGGGAGCCTGCCGGGGACGCCGACCGTCCGCTGCTTCAAATCTCCGTCAAAGGGGACAACGGCCGGGGGTCGCGGATGGTGCCGCGTCAGGCGGGCGAATTGTGCGAACCGCGATCAGGTGATCACCCACCGCACAGCTCTCCCCCCGCATAAAGGATGGCGCTCGCCGTGCGGACCCCAGCAGAATCGGCCGATGGAACCCGTCTCGTTCACCACCGACCGCCTCCTGATGCGCACGGTCGGCCCGCAGGACACCGACGCCGTGTACGAGGCCGTCCAGGACCCCGACATCCAGCGCTGGACCACGATCCCCTCGCCCTACCTGTACGAGCACGCCCACAGCTTCACCCACCAGCTGGTCCCCGAGGGCTGGGGCGACGGTTCGATGTTCACCTGGGGTCTCTTCCTCCGCGAAGGGGAGGACTTGGCGGGGATGCTCGGCCTCACGATGCGTTCCATGAGCGGCGCGGAGATCGGCTTCTGGGGCACGAAGGAGCACCGCGGCAACGGCTACGTCACCGAGGCCGTCCTCACCGCGTCCCGCTGGGCCTTCGTCCACCTCGCGATCGACCGCGTGGAATGGCGCGCGGAGGTCGGCAACGTCCCCTCCCGCGCGGTGGCCACCCGCGCGGGCTTCACCCTTGAGGGCACCCTCCGCTCCGGCATCGTCAACCAGGGCGTACGCCGTGACTGCTGGGTGGGTTCCTTGCTCCCGTCGGACCTGGGCCTCTCGTCCACGGCGCCCTACCTGCCCGCCCGGACACCGTCCACCCCGCCCGGCGCCGAAGGTTGAGCCCACCCTCACGCCGGGCCGGCTGTCTCAGGCGAACCCGCAGACCCATCCCCCGTTGTCAGTGCCACCCCCTATCGTCCGAACCATGACGACCCCGCGCCCCGCGACCGACCTCTCAGCAGACGAAGCCCGCCGCATCGCCCTACGGGCCCAAGGCCTCCTCGGCACTCCCGACCGCAAGGCCGGCGTCCGCGGCATACTCCGTCACCTCGGCGCGGTCCAGCTCGACACCATCTCGGTCCTCGCCCGCTCCCACGAGCTCATCCCGTACGCCCGCCTGGGCGCGGTAGGCCGCAGGACGGTCGAGAACGCCTACTGGACACCCTCGTCCACGGGCACGCCGTCGGCGGGGCCGCATGCCTTCGAGTACTGGTCCCACGCCGCCTGCATCCTCCCCGTGGAGGAGTGGCCCCATTTCGCCTTCCGCCGCCGCGCCTACCGCGACCGCCCGCACTGGAACCACGAACTCCCTGACGGCGCCTACGACCAGGTCATCAAGCAGCTCCGCGCCGAAGGCCCCCTCACCGCAACCGAACTGGGCGGCGCGAAGAGGACCAGCGAGTGGTGGGACTGGTCGGGCTCGAAGGTCGCCGTCGAACGCGCCCTGATGTACGGCGAGGTGGTCTGCGTCGAACGCCGCGGCTGGAAGCGCGTCTACGACCTCGCCGAACGCGCCATCCCGCAAGCGCTGCTGCATGACGAGCTGGACGACACCGAGTGCCTGCGCCGCCTGGTCCGCCTGGCCGGCCAGTCCCTCGGCGTCGGCACCCGCGCGGACATCGCCGACTACCACCGCCTCAAGGCCGAACAGGTGGACGCGGTGATCGCCGACTCCGGCCTGGTCCCGGTCACGGTGGAGGGCTGGGGCAAGCCCGCCTGGGCCGACCCCGCGGCCCTTCGGACGCCCCCGCGCGGCCGCCACCGCACCACACTCCTGTCCCCGTTCGACTCACTGATCTGGGAACGGGCACGCACGGAGCGGATCTTCGGCTTCACTCACCGCCTGGAGGCATACGTCCCCAAGCAGAAGCGGGTATACGGCTATTTCGCGATGCCGGTCCTGGCCGGCGGC
Source organism: Streptomyces sp. NPDC006385 (assembly GCF_040612485.1). NCBI lineage: Bacteria > Bacillati > Actinomycetota > Actinomycetes > Kitasatosporales > Streptomycetaceae > Streptomyces > Streptomyces sp. NPDC006385. The sequence goes on along the minus strand of NZ_JBEXQG010000010.1, from coordinate 15,489 downwards.
CGCCTCGTCGGCCGCGTGGACCCGGCCCGCGAGGGCAGCGCGCTGGTGGCCAAACAGGTCACGCTGGACGGCCCGAAGGCGGTCCCAGCGGTGGCCCAGGCCCTGGTCGAAGCGGCGAGCTGGGTGGACTGCACGGACGTACGCGTGGAACGAGTCGACGCATCCGACCTGCGCGAACCGCTCGTCAAGGAACTCACCCGCATAGTGGCCCGCCTCTGAAGGCCCGACCCTGAAGGCCGTCAGGGCCCTCAGCGGATCTCGAGGATCTTCTCCCGCATCGCATACACCACGGCCTCCATCCTGGAGTGCAGCTGCAGCTTCTCCAGGATGTTGCGGACATGGTTCTTCACGGTGTTCTCGGAGATGAACAACTCCTTGGCGATATCGCGGTTGTTCATCCCCGTGGCGACGAGCTTGAGAACCTCCAGCTCACGGTCCGTCAGCCGCGGCGCCGGCACGAGCCGACGTTCGTCCGTCCGCTGGATCATCGACTTGAACTCGGTGAGCAGCTTCGACGCCATGGACGGACTGATCTGCGACTGCCCGTCGGCCACCGCCCGAATGGCCGTGGCCACCTCGTCCGTGGAGATCTCCTTGAGGAGATAGCCGGTCGCGCCCGCCTTGATCGCGTCGTAGAGATCGGCCTCCTCGTCGCTGATCGTCAACATGATGATCTTCGCGCTGGGGGCCACCTCCTTGATGGAGGTGCAGGCCTCGATCCCGCCCCGCTTCGGCATGCGGACGTCCATCAGGACGATGTCCGGCAGCAGGTCAGCGGCCTTGTCCACGGCTTCCGCGCCGTCGCCCGCCTCCCCCACCACCTGGATGTCCTCCTCGGCCGCCAGCACGATCTCCAGTCCACGACGGAAGAGGGCGTGATCGTCCACGACGAGGACTCTGATCGGTTCGTTGCGTGGAGAGCCCGCGTCCGGGCCCATGCCGACGACATCTCCATCGGCATCCTCGTCCCGCATCGGTCCGAAGCTGTCCGCCATCGTTCCTCCCCCTGAAGGCTGTGGCTGGTCCTGTGCCATCGCCAACCCAAGGCAACGGCCCAACGGTTGGGCCGGTGCGGCCATGATTTCATGCCCGGCCGACACTACGGTGACCAGCGGGGCGCGAAGTGGTCGCACACCGGTGCCCCTGGGGGCGCACACGCGCTCCAGGGGCACCGGCTCAGCTGTCAGCCGGGTGGGTCAGCCGCCCAACGTGCCCCCTGCCGCGGAGGCCTGCGCCTGGGTGACCATCGGGTCCGTGCTGAGGTGGATGACCCCGTAGTCGTAGGCGTGCCGCCGGTAGACGACACTGGGTTCCTTGGTCTCGGAGTCGACGAACAGGTAGAAGTCGTGCCCGACCAGCTCCATCTCGTAGAGGGCCTGGTCGAGGGTCATCGGGGAGGCGACGTGCGTCTTCTCGCGTACGACGAGGGGGCCTTCACCCTTGACTTCCAGCGAGCCGATCTTCTTGGTGGGAATCCCCTCCGGCTCTTCCTCCCGCACGGTGTGGCCGTTGCCGTTGAGCGTCGCCGCGCCCGGAACGTGGTCGGGGACCTCGGCCGCCGTGATCCGGCGTGCACCTCGGCGCGAGAAACGCTTGTCGTGCTGCTTGCGCAGCCGGGCATCCAGCTTCTCCGCCGCGAGGTCGAGCGCCGCGTACGGATCGCTGGCCGCTGCCTCCGCCCGGATCACCGGACCGCGGGAGCGGAGCGTGATCTCCACTCGATCACTGCGGTCGGCCTGTCGGGGGTTGGGCTCCTTGGACACCTCGACGTCGAGGCTGATCACCTTGGCATCGAGCCTCTGGATCTTCTCCAGCTTCAGCTTCTCGGCCACGTGCTTGCGGAACCGCTCGGGCACCTCGGTCTTGCGGCCCTTGACGACGATGTCCACGCAGAACTCCGTTCCCGGATCGCTCCGCTCCATCGGCGGAGCATCTCCCTTTTGCACCAGGCTCCGGCGAACCCCGGAACCTCGGACTCGGTGACTTCCACCTCCTCCTCCCCCATGGGCAAGATCTCCACCCCATCGCCGCGAGTGTTTGCACAAAACCACGGCACGGCATTCGGATATGACGGGGATGGCCTGCGCCTTTCCCTCACAACCGAACATATCTCGCCCGGACGGATGTCGTCACCCTCTACTGCGGCGTACCTCCGTTCAGGTGAATTGGCACTCTCGTAACCTGCAACGATGCAGGTTCGCAGTCAGTTCCGGTTTATTTCGAAGGAATCCGGCGACGCAGCGACCACTGCCGCGCAGATCAAGTCACCGGCCTGCCCGTCACCCATGATTCCCGGCATCTCACGCGTCCGCCGCACCGCGCCCTCCGTCGATCCAGCCTTCTGTTCCCCTGTGCTTTCCCGAGTTCCCGCCAGGTACACAGCGTTTGTCCCGCCGACCCACCCACCGGACTCCGCGGTCACCCGTCCATACGCGTCCACCTCCTCGGCTGTTCCGCCGTATACGTTCGTCTGCTCCGCCACGGGCCCCTCCGCTGCGGACCCCGCCGTCCTGCCGTACGCCACCGACGGCGTCGCCCTGCCGTGGGCCGCCTCCGCCGTTCGGCCGCGCGAGTCCACCCGCCCCCGGCCGCAGGAGCCCGCCCTTTCCGCCAAGGCCGCCCGCACGGCACGTGCCGCTTCCGCCAGGGACGCGCCCGTCGTCATCAGGTCGTCGACGAGCACGACCGGACCTTCGGGGAGCAGCCGGACTCCGCCCGGAGCCACCGTCAGCGCGCCCGCGAGATTGTCCAGCCGTTGCCGGGAGTTGAGCCCCGACTGATCGGCCACCGCCCGCCGCTGCCGCAGCACGGCGAGCACACGCGCCGGCGTCCCGGCCCGCCGCAGCTCACCAGCGGCCGCGAGCGCGATCCGCCGCGCGGGGTCGTGCCCCCGCGCCCGTACCGCCCCACGCGCGGACGGAACCGGTACGAGCAGCACAGGCCCGCCGGCGCTCCCATGCCGCCCGGCCCGCCCGTTCCCGTCCGCGCACACCTCCCGCAGCCCCGCCCGCACGGCTCCCGCCAGAGCCGTCCCGAGGGGCGCCGCGAGCGCCAGCGCACCGCGTTCCTTGTGGGCCAGCAGCGCCGCCCGCACCTCGTCCGTGTACCGGGCCGCCGCGTGGACGACCGGCAGCCCGGTGGGTTCCGGCACCGGTCGCACCCGGCTCGGTGCGGTCCCGCTCAGGACGGCACGGCACTCCGGGCAGAGCACCGTGCGAGGCCTTCCACAGCCTCCGCACTCGGCCGGCAGCACCAGGTCGGTGAGGTCCTGCCACCACCCCCGCATGTCCACCACTGTGCCAATGCCCGCACCGAGCGACCACCCCTGTGGATAACCCCCTGTGGAAAAGAGACGCCCAGCCCAGAAAGAAGCGGCCGCCTCCAGCCGGGGTCCCACCCCGCCGGAAGCAGCCGCCGCACTCACCGTCCCCGAACCTCAGCGGCTCGGCCCGGGCGGAACCTCACCCCGGATAGACCGGCGCCGTCCCGTCCGTCACCACCTTCTGCCACTGCGTCCCCGACGGCAGCCGGACGATGCCGTCCTCCGAGTACCCGACCAGCGGCAGCCGCGCGTCCTCGGACGCGGTGATCTCCTTCACCCCGCTGAGGGCGGCGGGCGCCGACCCTTCCGGTGTGGAGCCGTCGACCTGGACGTACCGCATCGTCTGGACCCCGCCCTTCTCACGCCCGACCACCACGAGCCGGCTGTCACCGGCCCACGACATCGCGGTGACCTCCTCCCACTCCGGCGTCGCGGACCGCAGTTCGTGCACCGAGACGGCCGAGCGCTCTCCCGCCTTCTGGTCCTCGCTGCGTTCGATACGCCCGATGAGCAGCGACGATTTGTCGCCCTTCTTCACCACGAGCGCGATCCGCACGCCGTCCGCGGCCACCTTCACGGACTCGATACGCCCCTCCAGCCCCGGCGGCGTCTTCACCACCAGCGGGTCACCGACGCCCTCCTTGAGCAGCAGCAGCCGGGGATCGCGAGGATCGCGGTCGGCCACCCACAGATCGCCCTGGGCGTCCCAGCTGGGCGCCGACAGCCTCTCCTCCGCTGTCTTGCCGCCGCTGGTCAACTCGGGCTCACCGAGCGGGCCACCCGACACCAGCGCACCGACGTACAGGTTCTTGCCGTCGAGGCCGATCCCGGCCGCCATGTCCTCGTCGCGCGACACCGCCACCGACCGCAGTTCCCTCTCGCCCTCGCCGAGGGCCCCCGGCACCGGATCGGGCTCGGCGTCGTTGGCGGCGGCCGCCAGCCGTACGAGCCGGTGCTCGTCGTCGAGGAAGTACAGGTACCCGGCTCGCTCCACCGACCCGCGCACGGCGACGGCCTTCGCCTGGAACTCGTCGAGCGCGCACAGTTGCCTGCCGCCCGCCTCCAGCACGATCTCGTCCACCGTGGGGGTGAGGTTCTGCAGGGTGAACAGGAGCTGCGCCGCCATCTCGTCGCACTTGGCCGGCCCGACCCGGGCCGCCTTGTCGTTCAACGGCACGGTCAGTATGTTCCGGTCGTCCGGCGTCAGCGAGTCGACGGTCTTGTCCAGTGCCGTACCGGTCGGGAAGCTCGACCGGACCACCGGGTTGAGCCACCTGGTGGGCCCCTTGAGCAGAGAGCGCACCATCTGCGTCATGGGGTCCACGTTCCTGCGCACATAGACGGGATCGGCGACGGCCGCCGTGTGCGGAGAGGTCCCGAGCGTGATGTTCGAGGCGAAGTAGTACTTGTCGACCGACATGTAGTTGCGCTGGAAGTCCGACTCGCCCATGACGACTCCGCGCGGCGGCACGTCGATGCGCCATTGCCTGGACCGTTTGTCCCGGACGAGGTGCATCGACTCGCTGTAGTCGCCACTGGCGGGCGCGTACGACTGCTGCGCGTCGACCGTGGCGACCCTGGTGCCGGTCAGCGTGTACGTGAGGCTGTCGGACTCCTCCCGGCCTCCCACATGCTCGGCCTCGGCACCCGGCCCGTTGGCGAGAACCGTCGTGGACAGTTTGGGCTGCCACCTGCGGGAGGCTTCCTCGGTCAGGTACTTGCTGGCCGTCTCGTAGTCCGGATCGTCGCTGGTCAGTGCCTCCAGGAAGCCCGACACGATCTCCGAGGACGAAGCGTCCTCGCGGGGCGGCATGGCGAAGACCCGCACCTGGGTGTCCTGCCGCGGCGTGGACTCGACGCCACGCAGGTCACCGCTGTCCGGCATCGAGGCGCACCCCGTCAGCAGTACGGCGCCACAGGCGGCATACGCCACCGCGCGTCCCGGTCGGCGCCGGGCGCCCCCCTCACGGTCAGCGCCCACGAAATGCCTCCCCATGCTTGCTCGGCTTCTCGGCCGGCCCGGTTTCCTCGCTCGGCGGACCGTCCGCCCCGGGCGTGTCCTCCTCCCGCCGCGCACCCGTCGCGGGCCGGGGGACCACGCGCGCGCCGTTGCCGGGCAGCGCCGTGGGATCGGCCTTGGGGGTCGCGGCGGCGCCCAAACGCGACGCGATCGGGTCCCTCGACGGCATCGGGGACACCTGGTCACCCGTGGGCTGCGTCGGCACCGTCACGGCCTTCTCACCGCCGCCGGACGGCAGACCGGCGTCATCAAGTCCACGATTGCGGCGCGAGTCCTTGGGCTCCAGCGGTATCGGCGAGCCCCGCAGCGGCTCGTCCGCGGTCCGCGGCAGCGTCAGCCGGAACTGCGAACCGCCGCCCGGCTCGCCCCACGCCTGCAGCCAGCCGCCGTGCAGCCGCGCGTCCTCCAACGCGATGGACAGTCCCAGTCCCGTACCGCCCGTGGTACGCGCGCGTGCCGGATCGGCCCGCCAGAAGCGGCTGAAGACACGGGTGGCCTCGCCGGGCTTGAGCCCGACGCCGTAGTCGCGCACCGCGATCGCGACGGCCCCGCCCGCCGCGGCGAGCTTGACGACGACGTCCCTGCCCTCGCCGTGCTCGACGGCGTTGACGACGAGGTTGCGCAGCACGCGCTCGACGCGCCGGGCGTCGGCCTCGGCGACGATGGGCTGCTGGTCGCCGACGACACGTATCCGTGTCCCCTTGCGCTCGGCGAGCGGCTCGGCTCCGCTGACGACGCGCCGTACGACCTCCCTGAGGTCGATCGGCTCGGCCTCCAGGGCGGCCGCGCCCGCGTCGAAGCGGCTGATCTCCAGCAGGTCGGCGAGCAACGACTCGAACCGGTCCAGCTGGTCGGCCAGCAGCTCCGCCGACCGCGCGGTCACCGGGTCGAAGTCCTCCCGTGCCTCGTGGATGACGTCCGCGGCCATCCGCACGGTCGTCAGCGGCGTCCGCAACTCGTGCGACACGTCCGACACGAACCGCCGCTGCATCCGCGACAGGTCCTCCAGCTGCTGGATCTTCAGCTGAAGGTTCTGCGCCATCTTGTTGAAGGCCTCGCCGAGCCGCGCGATGTCGTCCTCGCCGGTGACCTTCATCCGCTCCTGCAGGCGCCCGGCGGACAGCCGCTCGGCGATCCCGGCGGCCATCCGCACCGGCGTGACGACCTGACGCACCACGAGCCAGGCGATGGCCCCGAGGAGGACGACGACGAACAGCCCGGCGGTGGCGAGCGTCCCCTTGACCAGGCTCAGCGACTTCTCCTCCTGGGTGAGCGGGAAGAGGTAGTAGAGCTGGTACGGGTCGCCGTTGGGGTCGTTGACCTGCTTGCCGATGACCAGGGCCGGCTGGGACTCCTTGTCGACGTTCGGGTAGTAGACGATGCGGGTGTAGCTCTGGAACGCGTTCGTATTGCTGTCGATCCGTTCGCGCAGGCTCTCGGGCACACTGCTCGTCGGGTTCACCCCGCCGGAAGCGCGCGGCCCGCGCCCGCCGGTGTCAGCGCCCGCGGAGGCCGGGAGCGTCACCACGTCGAAGGCACCCTGACCGCCGCTGGAAAGAGAGGAGACGAGGTCACTCATCCACTGGATGACGTTCTGGTCCGCACGCTCGTCCGCCGTCGCGCCGTCGTCGGCGGTCCCGGCCTTCGCCTCGTCGGACCTCTGCTTGGCCACCGCGAACCCGCCGGTGGCCTGGCTCTGCGAAGCCTTCACCTTGGCGTCCAGCAGGCCGTTGCGCACCTGTCCGATGACGACGAAGCCCAGCAGCAGAACGACGCCGAGCGACATCAGCAGGGTCGTGACGACGACCTTGAGCTGGATGTTGCGCCGCCACAGCCGCATGACGGGCAGCAGCGGCCGGCGCACCCACCGCAGCACGAGACGAAGGACCGGGCTGCCCTGGACTCCTCCTTGCAGCAGCCCGCCCTCGAGGAACCGTCCCCAGCGGGAGCCCGCCGCGTTCCGGCCGACAGGCCGCTCCGGACGGGCCCCGGTCCGACCGGGGGCCGCAGCGGCGCTGTCCCCGGACACGTCAGCTCGGCCCTGCCTTGTAGCCCACACCACGGACGGTCACCACGATCTCCGGCCGCTCCGGGTCCTTCTCGACCTTGGAACGCAGCCGCTGCACATGCACGTTGACCAGACGGGTGTCGGCCGCGTGCCGGTAGCCCCACACCTGCTCTAGGAGCACCTCACGGGTGAACACCTGCCAGGGCTTACGGGCCAGCGCGACCAGCAGGTCGAACTCCAGCGGCGTCAGCGCGATCGACTGCCCGTCCCGCTTCACCGAGTGCCCGGCCACATCGATGACCAGGTCACCGATGGCGAGCTGCTCGGGCGCCGGCTCCTCCGACCTGCGCAGCCGCGCCCGGATACGGGCGACGAGCTCCTTCGGCTTGAACGGCTTCACGATGTAGTCGTCGGCGCCGGACTCCAGGCCCACGACGACATCGACGGTGTCGCTCTTGGCCGTGAGCATCACGATCGGCACCCCGGACTCGGCCCTGATCAGACGGCACACCTCGATACCGTCCCGCCCAGGCAGCATCAAGTCGAGCAGCACCAGATCAGGCTTGGTCTCCCTGAATGCGGCCAACGCCTTGTCGCCGTCGGCTACGAAAGACGGCTCAAAACCTTCACCACGCAGCACAATGCCGAGCATCTCGGCCAGTGCGGTGTCGTCGTCGACGACAAGGACTCGTCCCTTCATAAACGACATCATCCCATTCTCATAACAGTGGCGAAGGCTCAGGTGAGGTAGGTCACCGGCCAGTGACCTTAGTCGTACGCGGTCGGCACTGTCTGCCCGCGTCCGCGCCACAGTGCGTGACGTTTGGACGGGTTCGCCCACCTTGCCCCGACCGGTCCGCCCCTACCTCACAAGCTCCGCGACACCTGCCGCGACCGGGCACACAACTCCGCCAGCGCCTCAGCGGTCACAGGCGACGCGGTTCCCTCCTCGGTGACGATCGCCGTCACCAACTCGGGCGGCGTCACATCGAACGCCGGGTTGTACGCCTGCGTTCCCAGTGGCGCCACCGGAATCCCACCTCCGGCTTCCGTCCCCGCCACCGGCACCTGCGGCGCCACGATCTCGGTCACCTCGAATCCCGGGCGCTGCTCGACCTCGATGGACGCCCCGTCCGGCGTCTGCGGATCCACCGTCGTCAGCGGCGCCACCACGATGAACGGCACATGGTGATAGCGCGCCAGCACCGCGAGCGGATAACTCCCCACCTTGTTCGCCACCGAACCGTCGGCCGCGATGCGGTCCGCCCCGATCAGGACCGCGTCCACCTCTCCGGCCGCGAACAGAGAGCCCGCCGCGTTGTCCGTGAGCAAGGTGTACGCCATGCCGCTGCGCGCCGCCTCGTACGCCGTCAGACGAGCCCCTTGCAGCAACGGCCGCGTCTCGTCCACCCACAGCCGCCGCAACCGCCCGGCCCGGTGCGCCGCGAGCGCCACCGCGAACGCCGTGCCCTCCCCACCCGACACCAGTGCCCCGGTGTTGCAGTGCGTGAGGATGCGGTGCCCACCGCCCGGGAGCAGCTCGTCCAGCAACGCCAGCCCACGCTCGGCCATCCGGGCGCTCGCCTCGGCGTCCTCCTCGTGCAACGCCCGCGCCGCACCCAGCGCCGCCGCCGCGGCCTGCTCGACGTCCCCACTCCGTACGAGCTCGGCCCGGTACGCGGACTGCGCCCTGCGCACACCGACCTCGAGATTCACGGCCGTGGGCCGGGCGCCCGCCAGCGACTCGGCCGCCGCGTCCACGTCGAAGCCGCGCGCGGCGGCGAGCGCGACACCGTACGCCCCGGTGATCCCGAGCAGCGGCGCCCCGCGCACGGCGAGCGAACGGATCGCCTCCACCAGCGCGGACGCGTCCGTACAGACCAGCTCAACCTCCTCGGCCGGCAACCTCGTCTGGTCGAGAAGCACCACGACGGGCCCCTCGGGTGGCTCGTCCCATCGGATCGCCGGAGTCTCTGTGGGCTTGCTGTCCTCGCCGGATTGCGCGTACTGATCAGCCATGCGGTCAGTCTGCCCCGTGTCCGGCGGACAATTGAAGGTGTGCAGCCCATACCGCGGCAGGTACCTCGCCGACCGCCCCATGGCACGATGGCTGCCAACCTGCCGCCGCGACCGCGGACGGGCACCGTGAAGGAGCGACGATGAAAGACACTCCGGGCTGGGCCTCGCCCGGATCCGCCCCGTCCGACGGGCCGGAGCCCGGCCCGTCCGGCCCTGCCGAGCCCGCAGACCGTCCCGATGCCGCACAGCAGCCGGGACCGGACCCACAGGACCCCGGCACGAAGTGGTCCAAGGAGCAGCCGCCACCCGCCCAGTGGTCCGCTCCGACGGGCCCGCAGGCCCCCGGCCAGGCACCGCCGCCCCCACCGCCCGGCCCGGGCTGGGGCGCTCCGCCTCCCGCGAGCCCTGGCGGATACGGCGGCTACGGCGGCGGCCACCAGGGCTACGGCCCCCCGGGCGGGCACGGCGCCTGGGGAAGCGGCTGGGGCGGCCCTCCGCCCGCCGCCAAGCCGGGCGTGATCCCGCTGCGCCCGCTCGGCGTCGGCGAGATCCTCGACGGCGCGGTCTCCACCATGCGCACCTACTGGCGCACGGTCCTGGGCATCTCCCTGACCGTCGCCGTCGTGACGGAGATCCTCGTCATCCTCCTCCAAGGCTTCGTCCTCAACGACCGCACCAGCACCGAGGCCCTCAACGACCCGAGCGCCACCGTCAGCGAACTGGCCCGGGCCACCCGCGACGCCTTGCTCGGCTCCAGCGCGATCTTCCTGATCTCGGTGATCGGCGCCATCGCCGCGACCGCCCTGCTGACGACGGTCACCAGCCGCGCGGTGCTGGGCAAGTCGGTGACGACCGGCGAGGCCTGGCGCGACGCCCGGCCTCAGGTGCTGCGGCTTTTCGGCCTGCTCTTCCTGTTGCTGCTCATGACCTTCGGCCTGGTGCTCCTGGGCGCCCTGCCCGGCATCCTCGTGGCCGCTTCGGGCTCCGGCGACGGAGGCGCGGCGCTCGCCGTCCTGGGCACCCTCGGCGCCGGCATCGTCGCGCTGTGGCTGTGGTTCCGCTTCTCCCTCGCCTCGCCCGCGCTGATGCTGGAGAAGCAGGGAATCATGAAGTCGCTGAGCCGCTCCGCGAAGCTGGTCCGCGGCTCCTGGTGGCGGGTGTTCGGCATCCAGTTGCTCGCCATGATCATCGCGAACATCGTCGCGGCGATCGTCGTCATCCCCTTCACCTTCCTCGGCGGCGCCGTCAGCGGCGAAGGCGCCACCAGCTTCCTCGACGGCACCACCGACTTCGGCTGGACGTTCCTCATCATCAGCGGCGTCGGCTCGGTGATCGGCTCCATGATCACCTTCCCGATCTCGGCCGGGGTCACCGTCCTGCTCTACATCGACCAGCGCATCCGCCGTGAGGCCCTCGACCTCGAACTGGCCCGCGCAGCCGGCGTCCAGGGCTACGGCGTCGACACCCGGGGGAGCTGAACCGGTGTTCCTGGCGGGGGGAGTTCGCACGGCGGCGTCAGCGCTGCCGGACGCGGCCGTACGCGCGCTGCCGCGCGTCGGCGACACGTCCGTACTGTCGTTGACGGCGCGCTCGGACGACGAGCCACCACTGACGATCCCGCGTGATCCCGCGCGGGAAGCGGCACGGCGCGAACTGTCCAAGAACATGTACCACGAGCACGAACCCAGCTGGTTCCAGCGCGCCTTGGACGCCTTCTGGAACTGGGTCGAGGAACTGTTCAGCAGCGCCTCGACCGTCACGCCCGGAGGACCGCTCGGCCTGGTCGTCGTCATCCTGGTCGTCCTCGCGGTCCTCGGCGCCCTGTGGTGGCGCCTCGGCACCCCTCGCCGCCAACCCACCTCCTCCGCCGCCCTGTTCGACGACCGCCCCCGCAGCGCCGCCGAACACCGAGCCACGGCCGAAGCACACGCCGCCCAGGGCCACTGGAACCAGGCCCTCCAGGAACGCATGCGCGCCATCGTCCGCTCCCTCGAGGAACGCGCGCTCCTGGACGTCCGCCCCGGCCGGACCGCGGACGAGGCCGCCGCCGAAGCGGGCCGCTCGCTGCCCTCCCACACGGACCGACTGCGCGCCGCCGCCCGGGACTTCGACGACGTGACGTACGGCGGACGGACGGCGACCCAGCAGGCGTACCAGCGCATCGCCGAACTCGACCGCGACCTGGAGAGCACCAAGCCGCAGCTCGCGAGCACCGCACCCAGCACGGCCCCCAACGCCCGCCAGGGAGCCGCCCGATGACCACCGAGGCCACGCTCCCCTCCACCTCGGCCTCGCCCACCGCACGCCAGGTCTGGACCCGTGCGCGAGGCGTCGCCCTCGCCGTCGTGCTCCTGCTGGTGGCAGCCGTCGTGATCGCCACGATCCGCTCCGACGCCCGGCACGGCACCCTCGACCCACGCTCCGCCGACCCCAACGGCAGCCGGGCGATCGCCGAACTCCTCGCCGACCGCGGCGTGGACACACGCGTCGTCACCACCCTGGACGAGGCACGCGCCGCGGCCACCGCGGACACCACCCTCCTGGTCACGGACCCCGACCTGCTCACGCACCGTCAGCAGAGCCGGTTGCACTCGGCGACCACCGGCACCGACGGCCGTACCGTCCTCGTCGCACCCGGCAGCAGGTCCGTCGAAAGGCTCGTCCCCGGCGTCACCGCGGACCCCGCCACCAGCCTCGACTCGGAACTCGCCCCCGGCTGCTCCCTGCCCGCCGCCCAACGAGCCGGCACCGCCGACCTGGGCGGCATCCGCTACACCACCACCCACCTCGACGCCGACGAGTGCTACCCCAGCGAGCGCCTGGCCACCCTGCTGCGCGTCCCGGAGGCCGACGGGGACGGCGACACCGTCGTCCTCGGCGCGCCCGACATCCTCTACAACGACCGCCTCGACGAGCAGGGCAACGCCTCGCTCGCCCTCCAGCTCCTCGGCTCCCGCCCCCATCTGGTCTGGTACCTCCCCTCGCTCTCCGACACATCCGCCACCGACGCGGACGACGAACGCAGCTTCTTCGACCTGCTCCCCTCAGGCTGGCTCTGGGGCACGCTGCAGCTCTTCATCGCAGCAGCCCTGGCCGCCCTATGGCGGGCACGCCGACTCGGCCCCCTGGTGCCCGAAAAACTCCCCGTGGCGATCCGCGCCTCCGAAACCGTCGAAGGCCGCGCCCGCCTCTACCGCAAGGCGAACGCCCGCGACCGCGCGGCCGCCGCTCTTCGCTCCACCACCCGCACGCGCCTCGCCTCTCTCGTAGGTGTCCCCGCCGCCCAGGCGCACGCGCCCGAGGCCCTGCTCCCCGCCTTGTCCGCCCACCTCCACAACCACGGAGACGGACAGACCCTGCCCACGCTTCTCTTCGGCCCGCCGCCCAGCGACGACGCAGCACTCATCTCCCTCGCCGACCAACTCGACGCCCTCGAAAGAGAGGTACGCCGTCCATGATGGACCCGACCACTGACAACGCCGGGAACACCGGGGACCCGGGCACCGCCCGCGCCTCCCTGGAAGCCCTGCGCGCCGAGATCGCCAAAGCCGTGGTCGGCCAGGACCCCGCAGTGACCGGCCTCGTCGTCGCCCTCCTCTGCCGAGGACACGTCCTCCTCGAAGGCGTCCCCGGCGTCGCCAAGACACTCCTCGTCCGCGCCCTCGCGTCCGCCCTGGAACTCGACACCAAGCGCGTCCAGTTCACCCCTGACCTCATGCCCAGCGACGTGACGGGCTCCCTCGTCTACGACACCCGCACCGCCGAGTTCTCCTTCCAGCCCGGCCCGGTCTTCACCAACCTGCTCCTGGCCGACGAGATCAACCGCACCCCGCCCAAGACCCAGTCGTCCCTCCTGGAAGCCATGGAGGAACGCCAGGTCACGGTCGACGGCACCCCCCGCCCGCTCCCCGACCCGTTCCTGGTCGCGGCGACGCAAAACCCGGTGGAATACGAGGGCACCTACCCCCTCCCCGAAGCCCAGCTGGACCGTTTCCTCCTCAAGCTCACCATCCCCCTCCCCTCCCGCCAGGACGAGATCGACGTCCTCACCCGCCACGCCGAGGGCTTCAACCCGCGCGACCTGCGCGCCGCGGGCGTGCGCCCCGTAGCGGGCCCGGCAGACCTGGAAGCGGCACGCACGGCCGTAGCCAAGACCACGATCTCCCCCGAGATCACGGCCTACGTGGTCGACATCTGCCGAGCCACGCGAGAATCGCCCTCACTGACGCTGGGCGTCTCCCCGCGTGGCGCCACAGCCCTCCTCGCCACCGCCCGCGCCTGGGCCTGGCTGACCGGCCGTGACTACGTCATCCCCGACGACGTCAAGGCACTGGCCCTCCCCACCCTCCGCCACCGCGTACAGCTCCGCCCGGAGGCCGAGATGGAAGGCGTCACCGCCGACTCCGTCATCAACGCGATCCTCGCCCACGTCCCCGTCCCCCGCTGATGGCACTCACCGGACGCGCCGCACTCCTCGCGGCCCTAGGCTCCCTCCCCGTAGGAATCTGGGATCCCAGCTGGACGGGCATCCTCGCGGTCAACGCGCCTCTGGCCGCGGCCTGCGCCTGCGACTTCGCCCTGGCAGCACCCGTACGACGCCTCGGCCTGACCCGCTCCGGCGACACCTCGGTACGCCTGGGCGAAACGGCCGATGTCACCCTGACCATCACCAACCCGTCCCGCCGCCCACTCCGCGCCCACCTCCGCGACGCCTGGCCACCCACTACCTGGCAGCCCGGCACAGAGATGACGGCCTCCCGCCACCGCGTGACAGTCCCCGCCGGCGAACGCCGCCGCGTCACCACCCGTCTACGCCCCACCCGCCGAGGCGACCGCCAGGCCGACCGCGTCACGATCCGCTCGTACGGCCCCCTGGGCCTCGTCTCCCGCCAGGGCACCCACAAGGTCCCCTGGACGGTACGCGTCCTCCCACCCTTCACCAGCCGCAAGCACCTGCCCGCCAAGCTGGCCCGGCTGCGCGAACTCGACGGCCGCACCAGCGTTCTCACGCGCGGCGAGGGCACAGAATTCGACAGCCTGCGCGAGTACGTCCCCGGCGACGACACCCGCTCCATCGACTGGCGTGCTACGGCCCGACAGTCCGCAGTCGCCGTACGCACTTGGCGCCCCGAACGTGATCGCCACATCCTCCTAGTCCTGGACACCGGACGCACCTCGGCAGGACGCGTCGGCGACGCTCCACGCCTCGACGCCTCCATGGACGCGGCACTGCTCCTGGCCGCCCTCGCGTCCCGAGCCGGCGACCGCGTGGACCTCCTCGCCTACGACCGCCGAGTACGCGCCCTCGTCCAGGGCCGCACAGCAGGCGACGTCCTTCCCTCCCTGGTCAACGCGATGGCCACACTCGAACCCGAGCTGATCGAAACGGATGCCCGAAGCCTCACGGCCACGGCTCTCCGTACGGCCCCCCGCCACAGCCTGATCGTGCTGCTGACGACCCTCGACACCGCCCCGATCGAGGAGGGGCTGCTCCCCGTCCTGCCCCAGCTCACCCAGCGGCACACAGTCCTGCTGGCATCGGTGGCGGATCCTCAGGTCACACGCATGGCAACAGCACGCGGCAATGCAGAGTCCGTGTACGAGGCAGCAGCCGCCGCCCAGGCCCAGAGCGAACGGCATCGCACAGCCGAACAACTCCGCCGTCACGGCGTTACGGTCGTCGACGCAACGCCGGAAGAACTCGCTCCGGCATTGGCAGACGCGTATCTGGCCCTTAAGACAGCAGGCCGCCTGTAAGCCGAGGGGCTTTTCCGAAGGAGCTCTGGGGGAATCGCCCCTCGGAGCCCCGAACACTATTACTGGGGTAAATGCAGAAAGCCCCCGTGCCGGTATCCCCGGCCGGGGGCTTCCTCAAGAATTGTTCGGCGGTGTCCTACTCTCCCACAGGGTCCCCCCTGCAGTACCATCGGCGCTGTAAGGCTTAGCTTCCGGGTTCGGAATGTAACCGGGCGTTTCCCTCACGCTATGACCACCGAAACACTATGAAACAAGACCGGAAAAAACGGTCGTTGCCTCAGAACTAACACAGTGGACGCGAGCCTCTATGGACAAGCCCTCGGCCTATTAGTACCGGTCACCTCCACACGTTACCGTGCTTCC
>NZ_JBEXQG010000009.1:0-211989 GCF_040612485.1 Streptomyces sp. NPDC006385 | reverse complement strand
GGGTCGGCGGTGTCCGCGTTGGTGTGGGCCACGTGCAGGGCGATGTCGTTCTTGATCAGCGTGCGCAACCGTACGTCCGTATGTCCGGACGGTGTCCACGGTTGCGTCGCCCCGCGCGGCCGCATGTGCCGGGGGTGCTCCCGAACTGGCGTGTATGGAGCGCATATCCACCGTTTCCCAGCGGTAGTAAGCACCTTGGTGGCAGTCTGCTCAGCAGCAGATACGCAAAGTGGCCATCACAAGGCAGGCAGCCGGAGGTGCACGTCCCGTGGCGTCCAATGTCAATCCCACCGTCAGGCGACGCCGGCTGGGCCAGGAGCTGCGTCGGCTCCGTGAGCTCAAGGGCATGACGGCCGAAGAGGTGGCCGAGCGGCTGCTGGTGTCGCAGTCGAAGATCAGCCGGCTGGAGAACGGGCGGCGCAGCATCAGCCAGCGCGACGTCCGCGACCTGTGCGGGGTCTACGAGGTGGAGGACCACCGGATCGTGGACTCGCTGATGCAGATGGCGAAGGACTCGCGGCAGCAGGGATGGTGGCACTCGTTCGGCGACATCCCGTACAGCGTCTACATCGGGCTGGAGACGGACGCGGCCAGCTTGCGGGTGTACGACCCGCAGGTCGTCCCCGGGCTGTTGCAGACCAAGCAGTACGCCGAGGCCCTGATCGCCGGGGCGTTGCCGGAGACGGCGTCCGCCGAGATCGAGAAGCGGGTCCAGGTGCGGATGCGCCGACAGGAACGAATCTCCACCGAGGAGAACCCGCTGCGGCTGTGGACCGTCCTGGACGAGGCCGCCCTGCGCCGGGTCGTCGGCAACCGCTCCCTGATGCGCGACCAGTTGGAGCAGCTCGTCGAGCAGTCCCAGCTGCCGCATGTCACCGTGCAGGTGATCCCGTTCGACATGGGCGCGCACCCGGGCCTCAACGGGCAGTACGCGATCCTGGAGTTCCCGGACGCGGCCGACTCCAGCGTCGTCTACATCGAGGGCGTCACCAGCGACCTGTACCTGGAGAAGGCGAACGACGTCCAGAAGTACAGCGTGATGTACGAGCACCTGCGGGCGCAGGCCCTGAACGTGGACCAGTCGCGGCAGTTCATCGCGGACATCGCCAAGGAGTACGCGCGCTGATCGGCGGTGCCGAGTGCGCCGTCGGCGCCGCGCGCGGCCGCCCCGACCGGAAAAGCGCCGTACGGTACACCGTCTCCCGGCCGGGATGGAAGACTCCACTGGAATATGCCACCCAGCCGAGTGAATAGTCGCTTCGTCAGCCGATGTTGGCGAGTAGCGTCGATCACGCCACCGAGCAACAACGTTGGCGTGAATCGCCCCCGCGGGTTCCGGTCCGGACCGCGCGGGGCGGTGACAGCAACTCAACATCTGGCAATTCGGAGCAAACATGGCAATTCGTCAGGGTGCCACGGACACGTGGACCAAGTCCTCGTACTCCACAGGAAACGGCGCGTGCGTCGAGGTCAAGTCGCCGGTCACAGCGGCCATGGCGGTACGGGACTCCAAGGTTCCCGAGGGCCCGGTCCTGGCGTTCCCCGCGGAGGCGTGGAACACCTTCGTGGCGTCGGTCAAGGCGTAAGGGGCGGGCCTGTCCGATCCTCGCCCCTCAACCGACCTCACGATCAACAACTGCACAAGCAGTACAGGTAGAGCCCTCTCGACCAGCCCGCCGTCCTTGCCGAGGGGGCTCGGCCGTGCCCGGTCGCCGATCGACGCCTCCCCGTCTCAGCGCAGCTCGGTCACGTACCGGTCCGTCCCCGGCACCGTCGGGATGAACGGCGCCACCAGCTCCACCCGGCCCAGTCCCGTCTCCACCACCGCGGTGTCCAGGCCGGTGAACCGGTCCTCCCAGCACCGCCTCGGGTCCGTCTCCAGGAACCACAGCAGCGTCAGGCGGGTGTCGACGCCCTCGACCTGCTTGACGTACGACATGCGGTCGAGCGGGAGCGGTGTGGGCCGGAAGACGGTCACCATCGCGGCCGGGGAGCCGACCAGACGGCTCGGGAGGTGGCGGGTGCGCAGCCACTCCAGCAACTCGGCACGGCGCTCGGGTGAGTCGGCGTCGACGACCTCGACCACCAGGCCCGCGTAGGGGTGGTCCAGGGCGTGGAAGTCGCGGGGGCCCGCCGCGCCGTCGCGGTACACCGTCGCCTCGTGGTCCTGGAACGCCGTGAAGACGTGGGTGCGGTCCTGGTGGACGCGGGCGTCGCGGTTGAGGCGCTTGTTGATGGCGACGGTCCAGCGCATGTGGTCGTCGTAGCGGCCCGCGGTGATCCAGTACGTGGAGATGTAGCAGCCGGCGGTGACCGGCTGGGCGATCGCCGACTTCTCCGGGTAGCGCAGGAGTTGCAGCTCCCGGGTGGCCACCCAGCGGCGGCCGGCGAACATCCAGGGCATCGCCAGCGCGCCGGCGTAGTAGTGGTCGTCCTCGTACCAGCGGTTGTAGGCGTGCTCGTGGCCCGGGTGCGGCTCGACCATGGTGATCAGGGCGTGCCCCGGGTGGACTCCGTACGGGCCCACGGCGGCCAGTTCGGCGTAGACCTCGCTGCGGGTGTCCTCGCTCATGCTGTTCCCTTCCTCTCCTGCCTTCCTTCCTCCCTCGGACGCCCATACTCTGACGCCCCGTCAGATAAACCGCCAGAGTCAGGGCGTGTCAGGGCGAAGCCATGGAGGCACCGATGTCACTGCTCAACGGCAAGACCGTGGTCGTCTCGGGAGTCGGTGCCGGGCTCGGTCACCAGGTCGCGGCGGCGGTCGTACGGGACGGCGGGAACGCGGTGCTGGGGGCGCGCACGGAGGCGAACCTGGCGAAAAGCGCCACCGAGATCGATCCCGGCGGCGCGCACACGGCGTACCGGGCGACGGACGTCACCGACGAGCGCCAGTGCGAGGCGCTGGCCGCGCTGGCCCGGGAGCGGTTCGGGGGGATCGACGGCGTCGTCCATGTCGCCGCCCGGGACTCCTACTTCGGCGGCCTGGAGGACGCCGATTTCGCCGCCTGGCAGTCGGTGATCGACGTCAACCTGCTGGGCACGTTGCGGATGACCCGCGCCTGCCTCCCCGCCCTGAAGGAGTGCGGCGGCTCGGTGGTGTTCATCGGCACCCAGTCCGCCGTGGCCGCCCCCTCCCAGGTGCGCCAGGCCGCCTACGCCGCCTCCAAGGGCGCCCTCACCAGCGCCATGTACTCGCTGGCCCGCGAACTGGGCCCGCATCGCATCCGGGTCAACACCGTCCTCCCGGGCTGGATGTGGGGGCCGCCCGTACAGGCGTACGTGCGGTTCACGGCGCGGGCGGAGGGCGTCCCGGAGCCTGACGTACTGGCTCGCCTGACCGGCCGCACGGCCCTGCCCGAGCTGGCCACGGACGCGGATGTCGCGAACGCCGCCGTGTTCCTCACCTCGGACCGGGCGCGGGCGATCACCGGGCAGTCGCTTCTGGTGAACGCGGGGGAGTTGATGCGCTGATCGCACCCTTTGGGCGTTCACGTGCGTGAACGCAGGTCAGTACACAGAACTATTTTACCCTCTGTTGACTCTACATGCGCTTGTCGTGCCCGCGCCACCACACCCACCATGGGCGAGCCGTTCACAGGACGGAACCCGGGAAGGGGTCACATGAACAGTCTCGACTGGGCCGTGCTCATCGGCTACTTCGGCGTGATGGTGGCGATCGGCGTCTGGTCGCACAAGCGGGTGGACAACGTCAGCGACTTCTTCACGGCCGGCGGCAAGATGCCGTGGTGGCTGTCCGGCATCTCGCACCACATGTCCGGCTACAGCGCCGTGATGTTCACCGGGTACGCGGGCATCGCCTACACCTACGGCGTCACGTCCTTCGTCACCTGGTCCTTCCCCATCGCGCTCGGCATCGCCATCGGCTCGAAGCTGTTCGCGCCGCGCATCAACCGGCTGCGCTCGCGCCTGCACGTGGCCTCCCCGCTGGAGTATCTGAAGAACCGTTACGACCTGAAGACCCAGCAGGCGCTGGCCTGGTCCGGCATGCTGCTGAAGATCGTCGACGTGGGCGCGAAGTGGGCCGCGATCGCGACGCTGCTGTCCGTGTTCACCGGCATCTCGCTGAACCAGGGCATCCTCATCACCGGCGGCATCACGGCGATCTACTGCACCATCGGCGGCCTGTGGGCCGACGCCCTCACCGAGCTCGGCCAGTTCGTCATCCAGCTGCTGGCCGGCGTCGCGATGTTCGTCGCGGTGATCATGGAACTGAACGACAAGGGCATCGGCTTCCTCGACGCCTGGGACCGGCCGGAGCTGCAGGGCCACGGGGAGCCGCTGGTCGGGCCGTACGGGACCGTCTTCCTGCTCGCCTTCCTCTTCATCAAACTCTTCGAGTACAACGGCGGCATGCTCAACCAGGCCCAGCGCTACATGGCCACGGCCACGCCGTACGAGGCCGAGCGCTCGGCGCGGCTGTCGGCGCTGCTGTGGCTGGTCTGGCCGGTGGTGCTGTTCTTCCCGATGTGGATGTCGCCGCTGCTGGTCGAGTCACAGAAGGCGGACGGGTCGGACTCGTACGGCCTCATGACCGAACAGCTGCTGCCGCACGGTCTGCTGGGCCTCGTCATCGTCGGGTTCTTCTCGCACACCATGGCCATGTGCTCCTCCGACGCCAACGCCATCGCCGCCGTGTTCACCCGGGACTGCGCGCCGGTGATCTGGCGCAGGGCGCGGACGTGGAGCGAGGGGCAGGGGCTGCGGGTCGCCCGGATCGCGACCGTCGTCTTCCTCGGCCTGTCCATGGCCGCGGCGACGCAGGTCAACTCCCCGACCTTCAAGGACATCATCACGGTCGTGATCAAGTGGGTCGCCGGTCTGATGGGCCCGATGGCGATCCCGATGATGCTGGGTCTGCTGCGGCCGTTCCGCCGCTCCGGCCCCACGGCCGCGCTCACCAGCTGGTCGATGGGCCTGTTCGCCTTCTGGCTGGTCAACTACCCGATCCACTGGAACGTCGAGGGCGGGGTGCCGCTCCAGTACCAGGTCTCCATCCCGCTGGCGGTCTCGCTGGTCCTGTACATCCTCATCGGCTACATCAAGCCGGAGGACACCCCCGAGCGGCTCGCGATCGTCGAGCGCATCAACACGGACGACGACGGGGCCGCAGCGGCCGCGGTGCCGTCCCCGGCGGGGCCGGTGGAGGACGCGGTGGGCACGCGCGTGAAGGACTGAGGACGGAAGGACTGAGGACGGAAGGGCTGAACGACTGAAGGACTGAGCCCGTCCCCTGGGCCCACGGGCTCGGGGGACGTCAGTCGGCGGACGCCTCCGGGATCAGCTTCTCCTTCCAGGTCTCCTTGTCGTCCTTGTCGTAGGCCGTCACCTCCCCGTCCCGGAAGCGGAAACTGCTGTCGGGGAAACGCACCAGATAGCCGCCCGCGGACTTCACCGCCGCCGTGGGCCTGCCGTACGACGCACCGGCCTTCTTCGCGAAGAAGTAGTAGACCTTCCCCGCCTTCGTCCGGCAGAAGGCGTACCGGTCCTTGACGTTCTCCCTGCTGTAGGCCGCGACGAGTCGCGAGCCCGATGACGATCCCTTCGGCAGCATCGCGGCCAGCTCCTTCGGGCAGGGGCCGCTCGCGGAAACCGTCGGGGAGGGTGTCGCGGAGCTCTCGGAGGAGTCGGAGCCCGTCACGAACGAGGTCACCTTCGACCAGTTGAGGATCAGCAGCACGACCAGGGTGACGACGACCGCCGCGAGGAACAGGATGCATCCACAGCCCGCCACGATCTCGCCGCGGGTCGGCTCCCTGGGGATCGGCCTCGGGGGGAGCGGGTCCCCGAAAGCCCGCCCGCCGGATGGCGCGGACGCAACCCGGGAGGGGCTCCCGAACAGCGGCTCCCCGTGGAGGGTCGTCCTCGCGTCCCGTGTCCAGAGCGTGCCGCAGACATCGCAAGTGACCCGCCCGACCACATCACGCAGGCAAACGGGGCACTCCCAGTCCAGTCCCGGCATGGCCGGGCGGGCTCTGGACACGCCGGTGCTGCGGGTCGGCGGCCTTGTGCCGCTGATGACGGGCGCTTTCCCGGCCGTGGCCGACGTCTTCGGGGTGGGCGTGCCCTTCGCAGCCGCTCTCTTCTTGGGGGCCGCCTTCGGGGTCGCCTTCTTCGGGACCGGTTTCGTTGCGGCGGGCGTCTTCTTCGCTGGGGTTTTCTTGGCGGGGGTTTTCTTCGCGGGCGCCGCCGTCCGGGAAGCAGCCGCGCCGCGCGGCGTCTCACAGACCTCGCACACCCGCAGCCCGGCGTCGTTGTACGTGTCGCAGTCCGAGCACTGCCACGTCGGCCCGGTCATCATCGCCCCCTGAGGTCAAGAGTCCGCGACGGGCAGGCGGGCCATGACCGAGCGGAAGAGGGCTCGTGTCGTCGGCGAGACAGGAGCGCTGAGCCAGTCCCGGGCCGCGTCCTCCCGCTCGGCGGCGGACGGCTCGGCGTCCCGCCCAGGGGCCGAGACGCCCTCGACGCGGTACTCGTGCGCGAACCACTCCGCGAACCGCCAGGCCCGGTCCGCCCAGTCCGGGCCGAAGACGATCTCCGCGACGATGTCGCCGCCGCCGACCTCCGTGGGCCGGAACCGGAACGCCAGGCACAGGCTTCCGTCGGGCCCGGACAGCCGGCCGGCGATCGAGACACAGCGCTCGGGCGGCAGGAACAGTTGACCGCCGCTGCTGCCCGCGTAGTCGTCCCAGTGGC
This sequence comes from Streptomyces sp. NPDC006385, assembly GCF_040612485.1. Classification (NCBI taxonomy): domain Bacteria; kingdom Bacillati; phylum Actinomycetota; class Actinomycetes; order Kitasatosporales; family Streptomycetaceae; genus Streptomyces; species Streptomyces sp. NPDC006385. The sequence continues at coordinate 205,275 of NZ_JBEXQG010000009.1, read as the reverse complement.
CCCAGGAGAAGACCAGCCAGCGCTTGTTGAAGTCGAGCCGGGCGTCGGCGCCCTGAAGCCGGAACGTCACAGGCTGTTCGCGATCGTCTCGATGATCTCGTCCATCTCGAACTCCTCCAGTCCCTCGCCGGCCCTGGAGGGGAAGTGCAGGGTGAGGTCCCACTCCTCCCCGATGGCCTCCTTCCAGGGCTCCTCCTCGGGCGCGAAGAGGACGAGCCGCTTCGCCGACTGCTCCATCACCGCCGTCTGGCTGCGGGCGTACCCCCACTGCTCGAAGAGGTCGTCCATGCTGCGCGGAATGTTGCGCGGATACGTCTGGGCGGTGGTACCCACCGTGCCGAGCGGATGCGCGGGCGCGTCGGTGAACATGACGATGACGTGGCGCCGCCGGTCGAGGCCGGTCTCCCAGGGGGAGTTGATCGCCAGGGCCAGCGCTTCAAGGCCGGACTCGGGGATGTCCCCGCCGCCCGTCGCCGTGAGGCCACGTACGAACTTCTCGAACTCCGCGACCTGTTGGGGAAGGCGCAGGAACTCCGTCTGCTCGATCGCGTCGGACGGGTCGTCGCCGAAGTCCCGGAAGGCGATGACCTTCAGCCGTAGCTGGCTGATCTCCTTGCTCTTCCTCGCCATCACCTCGTCGAGCCGCTGATGGAACTGGAGCGAGCTGTTCTTCACAATGTCGAGGACGGGATGCATGCTGCCCGTGGCGTCGATGCACATCACGATGTCGACGGCGTACTGAAGGTTCCCCTGGTACTTCTCGATCTCCGCGCTCATGGGCGTCCTCTCGGTCAAGGGGCGGATCGGTTGCCGGCAAGGCCGTCTCGGCGGTGACCGAGATTGATGCGGACCCTGGACTCGGCCGGCTTGTCGTCGGTGGGGCCGGCCGGGGGCGGCCGGTGTCCGGAGCGGTCGGGTGGGTTGAACTGGACCCGGCTCCTGCGCGGTCCGCCGCTCACCCCGACGTCGGCGGCGGCCGGCCGTGGCGGTGGCTGTGGCCGTGGCTGAGGGGTGTCGTGGAGGGCGCAGATCTCCGGGTCCTTGAGCGCCGCGAGGAAGTCGGCGACGCTCGGACGGCCCTTGGGGTCGGCAGCCGTCATGGCCGCGATCAGAGCCTGTGTGGCGGTGCCGAGCCGCTCGTCGACGACCAGCGGCTCGGCCGCGTCGACCGCGTCCGCCGGCGATCCGAAACGGCTGTCGTACGCGGGCAACGAGCCGGTGAGGTAGACGTGGGTCATCAGGCCCAGCGCGAACACGTCCACGGCCGTCGTCAGATCCTCGCCCTCGACGGCCTCGTGGCCCTGCACATAGCGCCGCCACTCCGGAGCGCCGTACAGCGAGTCGCCCGCGATGTCCTCCCGGTCCGGCGGACGGCCGCACAGATACGAGTCGTCGAAGTCGATGAGCTTCGCGGTGTGGAACGCGGCCCCTTCCCGCTTCTGGACGAGAACGTTGGCCGGTTTCAGATCGCCGTGCACCACCTCGATGTCGTGCAGCAGCCGCAGGCTCGTCGCCAGTGTCCGCAGCAGCACCGCCTTCTGCTTGGGGCCGAGGGACTGCGGCTTCTCCAGGCTGGCTGTGTCGATGCGTTCGGTCACCTTGTAGTAGGTGCTGCCCGCGTGGAAGAAGTCCGTGGCGAGGACCAGGTTGCCGGCGCCACTGGCGTCGGGACGCAGCCGCTTCATGATGCTCCGGTGCCGCTCCTCGAACTCACGGCAGGTCTCCAGCCGGATGCGCCGGCTCACGGCGCTGCCACCGCCGCCCTCACGGGGACGCTTGGGTTCGAGGAAGCGTTTGAGGAAGTACTCCTTGCCGTCCTTCTCGGCGAAGGCCCATACGCATTTGCCGCCGTCGGCGTTGGTCGGGTCGGTGACGACCCGGTACCCGCCGATCACATCGCCCCGCTTCACTCCCGCACCCCCGGCATGAGCTCCTCGTATGTGGGTCGGTAGGACTGCCAGGTCCGGTCCTGCCAGTCGCGCACCGCGTCCGGACCGCCGGCCGGCGGAACGTCCCGGTACCCGCTCCGTACGACGCTGTCGTACCGCTCGGCGAAGGCCGCGCGCAGGTGCGTGAAGTCGTCGAAACGCAGCGCGACGAGGGAGAGTGACGCGTCGTCAGCCGTGATCGGCTGGATCGCCCGGCGCATGAGCTCGGCCCATTCGCCCACGCTCCGGGACCGCCCGAGCGTTTCGAGGAGCAGGCACTCGAACTGCGCGGGCGTGTGCACGTAGCCGAAGAAGCCGTCGGTCGCGGACAGCAGTACACAGGGCTCGCGGAACTCCCCGTGCTGGGCGGACAGGTGGAAGTCCCGGTCGGCGCAGATCACGTTCGTCATCGGCGGGTCCTGCCGGAGCTGGGCGAGCGCGTCGTCCTCATGGGTGTCGTCCCGGGTGAGGGCGTGCAGGCCACTGCCGGGAAGCATGGCGTACGACCGGGAGTCGCCGGCCCAGAGAGCCTGCCAGCGGACGCCCTCGTCGCCGAGCCGGTAGCGGACCGCGGCCATGGTGGTGGGCAGCAGACGGCGCATGGATCCGGTGACCTTGCTCCGTGCCGTGCGGGGCGCCGCGTCCAGGGCGGCCCGCAGGCAGTGCTTCAACCGCTCCGGGGTGTCCGGCTCCTCGGAGTCGACAACGCCCTGGAACCAGCACTCCGCGGCCAGCCGGGCGATCCGGGCGCCGACCCAGGCACCGGTGTGCGTCGCACCGTCGGGCGCGCGCCAGGCGGCGGCCGCTCCGGAGCCGCCCGAGCCGTCGAACACGGCCAGCAGCCCGTCTCCGGTGGGCCGGTGGTAGGCCGCGAGCGGCTCGGCGTCCTCACCGTGGCCGGGACGGCGTTCCGTCCACACGGCCAGGGCCTGGAGCCGGCCGTCGGTGGCCGACCAGGTCAGATGGCCGGGCGGCCGGGCGGGAGGGGACTCCGGCGGGCGGGTGGGCTTCGGCGGAATGATCACGACCCGGTCACCCACCTTCCACCACTACGGCGCCCGACCTCCGCCGCCGCGCTGCCGCGCCCCTCACCACTACGGCGCCCGTCCCCCGTCACCCCGCTGCCCCGCCCTCCACCACTGCGCCGCTCGCCCCCCGTCACCCCGCTGCCCCGCCCCTCACCACTGCGCCGCTCGCCCCCCGTCACCCCGCTGCCCCGCCCCTCACCACTGCGCCGCTCGCCCCCCGTCACCCCGCTGCCCCGCCCTCCACCACTACGGCGCCCGTCCCCCGTCATCCCGCTGCCCCGCTCCTCCCCCGCCAGCCCACTGCCCCGCCCCTCACCACCGCGCCGCCCATCCCCCGCCGGCCCCGTACCCCGCACCCTGCTGACGCGGCGCTTCGGCGTGGGGGCAGGGGGTGGGGGTGGAGTCGGGGGTCGGGGAGGGGTGGGCGGTGGCAGGGGTTCCTCCTTGCGGGCGACCACCTCGCCCCGCAGCACCTCGGGTGCGGCCATCGGCCTCGTCCCCTCCCCGGGCCGGCCGCGCCGGGTGCCGCGCACGCGGCTTCGGCCGGGCGCGTCGAACGGGGCGCCGTGGGTGAGCAGTTCGACCCGGGCGCCGTACAGCCGGACGGCCGGGTCGCCGGTGACGTCCCGCAGAGCGGCGTTCAACGCCGCCTCCGCTTCCCGGAGTTGACCGGCGTCGTACCCGCGCGACACGTTCCGCAGGTGTTCGTGGACGGGGCCGTACCATGCGGCGCTCATGTCGCGGATGCCCCGGGCCACCACCACGGCGGGGTCGGTGACCTGGCACATCAGCTCCACGCGGCAGTGGAACGAGTCGGCGGCGTCCCGGCCGGCCAGACGCAGGTCGAGAAGCAGCCGGTGCTCCGTGGTGTCCACCAGGAACATCCCCTGGTACACGCCGTACCGGGCGTCGGGCACCCGCTCCCCCGGGCGGACCGTCAGCGCCGGCCCGGCGTCCGGCACCAGCACCAACGCCCGCCCCGGCGGCGGCGTCCGCAAGGGACTCAGCAGGCGGACCCGCGGCAGCGGCTGACCGTCGACCACGGGGTCGTACGTGAGCGGGTGCGTCACCATCCCCCAGCCCCTCCTCGGCACCAACCGCCGGTCATCCACCACGAGTTGACCGTTCATAAGTACCAGCGGGCGTTCGGGACCCCTCCCGACCGGCTACGGACCTCTGCCACCAGGAGCCCGGCGAGGCCGTACCCCGGGCATACCGCTCAGGCCCGTGGGTACCGCGCCAGCCAGCCCGGCGACGACCCCGCGGGCCCGTGCAGTGCCGGCCCCTGGGTCATCTCCATGGCGAAGTCGTCGGCGAGTTCGAGGATCGTGGGGCGGCCCTCCAGTTCGGCCAGCCAGGCCGGGGGCAGGGCCGTCTCGCCGTGCAGGGCGCCCAGGAGGCCGCCGGTGAGGGCGCCCGCGGCGGCGGAGGGGCCGTCGTGGTTCACGGCGAGGCAGAGCCCGTGGCGGATGTCCTCCCCCACCAGGGCGCAGTACACGGCGGCCGCGAGCAGCCCGTCCGCCGAGCCGTCGGCCGCCAGCTCCTCCACCCGCGCCGGGGTCGGCATGCCCTGCCGCACGGCACCCAGCGCATGCTGCAACGCGTCCGACACGGACTCGTGCCCCGGCCGCAGGGCGAGCAGGGCACGCGCCCGCTGCACGGCCCCGTCGAGGCTCTCCCCGCAGGCGAGCCCGTGCACGATCACCGCGTAGGCGCCCGCCGACAGATAGGCGACGGGGTGGCCGTGGGTCTGCGTGGCGCACTCCACGGCGAGCTGGACGACGAGCTGCGGCTCCCAGCCGACGAGCAGCCCGAAGGGCGCCGAACGGGCGGTGGCCTCGGGCCCGAGCTCGGCCGCGTTCTTGGGGGACTCCAGCGTGCCCATGGTGTCGTCGCCGAGGCCGAGGAGGAGAGCGCGGGTGGGGTCGCGGCGGGCGTACAGCCACTCCTCGCGCGCCAGCCACCCGTCGTCCTTACGGCGTTCGTCGGGCCCCCAGTCCCGCTGCGTGGCGGCCCACCGCAAGTACGCCCGGTGCAGGTCGGTCGGCGGATGCCAGGCGCCGGTGTCCCGTCTCACCTGGGCTCTTATCAAGCCGTCGACGGAGAAGAGGGTCAGCTGCGTGAGATGGCTGACGGCACCGCGCCGCCCGTATCCGAACCCGAGGTCGACGAGCCCCTCGGCGCCGTACTGCTCCTTGATCTCGTCCAGCCCGAGCCCGTCGACCGGAGCGCCGAGGGCGTCCCCGACGGCCACCCCGAGCAGGGTGCCACGCACCCGGCTACGGAAGTCCTGCTGTTCGGTACGGCCCCAGACGGCGCCGGCTGTCGCACCCACCAAGACCTCCCCGTGGCACCTGTCCGTCCGTACGACAGTTCGCCACTGTAATCGACACGGGACGATCGGTTCAGGGGGCGGATCGGTATGCGAGGTGTGACCGAAGTGGGCGTCCGGGGTCGGCCGGGGCATGGGGATCAGGTGAGGAACGGCGCCCAGCTCGCCTTCGGCGAAGACTCCTGGGCGCCGTTCCTCACCTTCGCCGCTTACCCGACCTCAGGCAGCGGCTGAGGCGTTATCGGCGGGTGGCCCTGGAGGCTGCTGCCGAGGTGGGGCTGTCCGTCGGTCGACAGCAGGTAGGACGTCGGGGTCAGGCCGCGTGCTCCGGTGAACGTGAGGGTGATGTCCGAGCCTCGGAGCGTGGTGAGCGCGCCGCTTCCGCCGTCCTCGCCGAGCGAAGCGACGGTCAGGTCCTTCCTGCCGTCGCCGTCGAGGTCGCTGAGCAGCAGCCGGGAGCCGAAACCGTCGCCGGCCTCGTTGTCGCCGGGGACGCCCTCGGTGCCCTGGTCGAAGACCTGGCGGTTGGTGGTCGTGAGGCCGATGGAGCCGCCGTACATGACGGTCACGTGCCCGGCGTCGGCGACGGTGTCGGCGTCGGTGTCCTCGTTGGGGTCGCCGACGGCGAGGTCGTCGTGGCCGTCGCCGTTGATGTCACCCGCGGCGAGTCCGGCGCCGTACTGGTCGTACAGGTCGGCGTCACCCGGTGTGTCGAAGTTGGCCTGGTCGAGGGTGTACCTCTCCACGTCGTCCACCGTCCAGGTGGGGTCGGTGTCGGACACCGGGCGGCCCGGGATGTAGGTGATCTCGCCGCCGTGGTCGCCCGGGCGGCCGACGACGATGTCCCCGTAGCCGTCGTTGTCGAAGTCGCCGAAGACCGAGGAGTAGGCACCCCTGTAGTCGACCTGCATGGGCGTCGGACTGAGGCCCAGCGTGCTCGCGTCGCCACCGCTTCGATAGAGCTGGTAGTGGTTGAACAGCAGGTCGTCCGCGCCGTCGCCGGTGACGTCACCGGCGGTGAGGGCGACGACCTCGCCTCCCCAGGAGTTCAGGTTGCCCAGCGGGTGGGTACCGCTGTCGGCACCGTCGTCGGTGATACCGCCCGCGTACAGCCAGGCCTGGGCCGAGGTGTTGCCGGCGGCCAGGTCGGCCTTGCCGTCGCCGTTGAAGTCACCCGCGGCGAGGGTCCGGCCGTGGGCGTCCTGGTCGGAGCTCGTGGGATCGGCGAGCGTGGCACTGCCGTTCAGACCGGTCGGCGAGCCCCACAGGATCTGGACGATCCCGGCGTCCCGGTCGTCCCCGACGTCCTCGCCCGGGGTGCCGGTGGCGAGGTCGGCGAAGCCGTCGTTGTTGAAGTCGGCGATGGCGACGGAGAAGCCGAAGTGGTCACCCGCCTCCGCCTGCCCGCCGACGGTCTTGGTGTTCTGGCTGATCGCGACCCGCCCGGCCTGGGTGGCGCCCGCACCGTCCGCGGAACCGTACGCGACGGTGACGGCCCCGGCACCCGCCACGCCGTCGACCGTGGCGTCGGGGGCGGAGGCGGCGAGGTCGATGTGGCCGTCGCCGTTGAAGTCCCCGTAACGGCCGGACACCGAGGCGCGATCACCGGTCGCCGCGACGGCGCTGCCCGCGATCGCGGGGACCAGCAGACCGCCTGTCAGTGCGGCGAGGACGACGGCGGTCGCCCTGCGGTGGCGGTGTCCGGACGTGCGGTTTCTTCGTGGTTCAAACGTCACGCGAAGTCTCCCAGTGTGAAACGCGGCTGACTCCAGTCGGCGATCCGTGGACCTTGCGTGGGGGGTGGGAGAAACGAGCGTCAAGGCAGGAAGTCGTACGGCCGACTGTTGATCAAGGAATGAATCGGCGGCAAGAGTAACTCACCGGCTCCGCCCCGGCATCCCCGCTCCCGCTGGCGAAGCGGGCCCGCGCCAAGGAATTGCCGGCTGGTTCACGGAGTGTTCACGCCGGACAGACGCGCGGCCCGTTCCTCGTCGGCCGCGGCCTCGTCGTGGGCGCCGAGGTCGCGGTGGACGGACGCCCGGCGCAGGAGTGCCCAGGTGTACGACGGCCTGCGCTCCAGGACCTGGTCCAGGTCGGCGAGGGCCTCCTCGTGGCGGCCGAGGGCGGCCAGTGAGGCGCCCCGGCTGGCGCGGGCGGAGTCGTAGCCGGGCTCCAGGGCGAGCGCGTGGTCGAAGTCGGCGAGGGCCTCCTCGTCGCGGCCCGCGGCGCGCAGGGCGTCCCCGCGCTCGCAGCGGGTCCAGGCCCAGTCCGGGTCGAGGGCCACGGCCCGGTCGAGGTCGGCCAGTTGCCGCGTCTGGGCGCCGAGCGCGCGGTGCGCCCGGGCCCGGCGGATCAGGGCCCAGGGGTACTCCGGCTTGAGCTCCACGGCCCGGCTCAGGTCGGCGAGCGCCGCGTCGAACTCGCCGCGGACGAGGCGGACGGCCCCGCGGGAGGCCCAGGCGAAGTCGTCGGCGGGGTTGAGGTGGAGCGCCCTGTCCAGGTCGCGGATCGCCTCGTCGTAGCGCTGAAGGGCGCGGTGGTACTCGCCGCGCAGGGCGAGGCTGCGGGGGTCGTCGGGGACCAGTTCGAGCGCTCGGGTCAGGTCGGCGACGGCCGACTCCTGGTCGCCGGCGAGGTACCGGGCCATGGCTCGGGCGCGGTAGGCACGGGCGGCGGCCGCGGGGTCCAGGACGGCGCTCCAGCCGGCGTCGGCGGGCGGCCCGGCGGGCACGGCGGGCCGGGGAGCCGCCCACGCCGTGGAGCGGGGTACGGCTTGGGGCGGTGCCTCGCCGTACTGGGGCGTCTCGTCGTACTGGGGCGTCTCGTCGTACTGCGGGACTTCGCCGTGCCGCGGCGCCCCGCCGTACGGGTCGCCGGTCGGCACGCCCGAGTGGTCGACACGCGGATCCGGCTGGGGAACCGGCCCGCCGGGTGCCCCGCCCTGCTGGACGCCACCCGTGCCACCCATGCCACCCATGCCGTACCCGGTGCCGGGAGGCGTCGGCGGCGCCGGGACCGCCGTACGCTCGAAGCCCGTCTGCCGCAGCAGCAGTTCGAGTACGGCTCCCGTCCCGCCGCCGCCGAGCGCCTCGGCCAGCTGCTGCCCCCACTGCGCCACCGGCCAGGTCTCCGCGTCCCACCCCGCCTCCACCAGGACCCACGCCCACCGCCCGGCGACGGACTCGCCCTGGTCGCAGGCGTCGACGACATCGCGCAGCGCGCTCGACAGCGCCGACCGCTCCCCCGCGCACAGCAGGTGGTAGAGCTCCGCCAGACGCAGTTCCCGCCATCCTTCGTCCGCCCACAGGTCGTCGGCACCGCGGCCGGTCTCGGCCTCGGTCCGCCACTCCTGGAACACCGACGCCAGCGCCTGGTGCCGGGCCGTCCAGGTCCTGGGCGACCGCAGGCGCTGCAACCGGAGCATGGGCGACCGTACGACGTCGTGGTACCGCATCCGGCCACCGCGCTCGCCGACGAACGGCAGGCTCCGCAACCACGCGTACAGGCCGTCCAGTTCGTCGTCCGGACGGTCCACGACCGCCCGGAACACGTCCGCGTCCAGCCGGCGGGGCAGCGCGCACGCCAGCGCGACGCCCCGCCGTACCGGATCGGCCTCCCACTTCAAAAACCGCTCCACGGCGGTGGCGCTGGGGTCTCCCACGTCGGCCGGGTCGGCGGGGCGGCTCTCCGCGAGCGTGGAGACGAGGACCGGTAGTCCACCGGTGAGGCGCAGCACCTCCGTGACGACCGGTTCGGCCACCACTCCCTTTCCGGCGAGCAGGCCGCGTGCCTCCGGTTCGGTGAAGGGAAGGAGCGGCAGGTCGGTCATGAAGTCGCCGAAGCCGCCCCAGCGGGCGGTGTCGAAGGGGAGCTGGCCGGCGGTCACCACGACGAGGTTGGCGGGGAGTTCGCCGTATCGGTCCGAGGTCATCACGTTGTGCAGCCAGCCGTCGAGGAACGGCCCGGTCCGCTCGTAGGTGTCGAAGAACAGGACGATCCACGGCGCGGCGGACGCGGCCCGGAAGAGTTCGTTCAGCAGCACGGGGGTGAGCACGCTCTCGGGGGCGAGCACGAGCCGCGCGTCCTCGTGGCTGCGGAAGTGCGCGCCGATGACGGACCGCAACCGGTCGGCGCCCTGCGCGAGGTGCGCCGGATCCAGGACGCCCGCGAAGGGCCCGATCACCGGCACCATCCCGAGGCCCACCAGACCGGCCCGCGCCAGCGCCATGCCGCCCGCCGACGGCACCGCCTGCCCTGCCGGCCCCGCCGGCCCCGCCCGCCCCTCCGGCTCGGCGGCCGCCGCGGCGAACGCCGCCATCTCGGCTTCGTGCCGCCTGTCGCGGTACGTGGTGAGCAGCCTCTCCAGTTCCTTGAACCGGCGCCCCTGCGCCGCGAACTGACGGCTGATCGCCTCCATCACCTCGGGCACGCTCCCCGCGCCCTCGTCGACGTACGCCGTCAACGCCCCGCGTTCACGGGCGACTTGCTCCAGCTCCCGGACCAGGAAGGTCTTGCCGACGCCCGCGTTGCCGTGCACATGGAAGAGGAAGCGGTGCCGCTCGTCCTCCGGCGGGATGTCGAAGTTGGCGCGGAACGCGGCCCGTTCGGCACTCCGGCCGACGAATCCGGCGCGACCTCGCCGACCGATCAGCTGCTGTATCGACGCCCGCTGGGCCACCGGGGGGTCCTCTCGCTCGGGGCCTCCTACCGGCACCATTCTGGCTCAATGCCTGTGGACACACCTGCCTCACAGGGAAGATGAGCGTCATGCCCACCACAACATCACGCACCCCCCTCGCCCTCGCCGCCACCCTCCTCACTGCCTCCGTCGCCCTCTACATGGCCTTGGTCGCCTTCGGGAACATCACGGACTTCGGTACGAACCAGCAGTTCGTACGGCATGTCCTGGCGATGGACACCACCTTCAAGGACGACGACCTCATGTGGAGAGCCGTCACCAGCAAGGGACTTCAGGACGCCGCCTACGTCGCGATCATCGCGTGGGAGACCGCCGCCGCCCTGGTGCTCGGCTACGGGACATGGCTGTGGGCCCGCAACGACCATCCGCGCGCCCGGCGCTTGTCCACCTACGGGCTGCTCATGGTCCTGCTGCTGTTCGGGGCCGGGTTCATCGCGATCGGCGGTGAGTGGTTCTCGATGTGGCAGTCGAAGACCTGGAACGGGCTGGACGCGGCGACCCGGGTGATCCTGTTCAGCGGGGTCGTGCTGGTCGTCAACCACCTGCCGCTCGGGCAGGGCGGACGGACCGACCACAGCTGATCACCGCCCCTTGCCCCTTGACGACCGACGGCCCGGCCGGGATGTCCGGCCGGGCCTCCTCGTACACGCTCGTCTGCGTGGGAATTCTGTGAACCCGGCAGCCACATCCGTCCGCTCCGGGCCGCCGTCGGTTCGAATGGCACCATGACCAGTGGCATACCGCGAGCAGGAGCACGGAGCCGTCAGCTGCGGCGGATCGCAGACCGCCGGGCAGGGGCGGGCCGGCCCACCGATCGGCGCCCCAGAGCTCCGCTGGGAGCACATCGCCCGGGACACCGCGGCAGAGCACCCGAGCGGGCCGGCGCCCGCGCCGCCTTACGCGGGGTGGCCGACCCGCCCGTGGAAGTCGGCGGCCGGGGACAGCGGGCGGTTCTCGTGGCGATGATGCTCCCCGGGCTGGCGGCGGTCGCGACGCTGGCTTTCACCTGGGTGTCCGTGACGCAGGCGTCCGAGGAACTGACCATCTCGGAGCAGGGCCAGATCGCGGACCGGTACGACAAGGCCATGGAACGGCTGGACGACGACTCCGCCAACATCCGCCGAGGCGCCATCTTCTCGCTGCAGGGCATCATGGAGGACTCTCCGGAACAGCAGCCGGCCGTGATCTACACCCTGTCCGAGTACATCCGCGCGCACGCCGCCAAGAAGCAGACCATGGAGCAGACCACGGAGCAGACCACGGCCGGGACGACGCCCGACCTCCAGGCGGCGCTCTCCGTGCTCGGTCAGCGCGACCCCGCGCACGACGGTGACCGCCCCCTCGACCTCAGGGGCGTCCACCTGACCGGCGTCGATCTTCACCAGGCCGATCTGAGCGGGGCGAACCTCGCCGGAGCGGTCCTCGCCCGCGGCGACCTGGAGGGCACGAAACTCTCCGGCGCGGACCTGCGTGGCGCCTCGCTGAGCGGGACGAACCTGAAGGGCGCCGATCTGGCCGGGGCGGACCTGAGGTCGGCCGTCCTCAACGACGCCGTGCTCACCGAGGCGAACCTGTCCCAGGCGCTCCTCGACTCCGCCCGGTTGAGGTCCGCCGACCTGGAGAAGGCGGACCTGCGCAACGCCTCGCTCCACCAGACCGACCTGCGCGAGGCGGACCTGATGGACGTGCGGCTGGACGGAGCCGATCTGAGCCACGTGCGGCGCCCGGAGGGCGATCTGCCGACGTCGAGCCCGCCCGCCCCCACTCCCACCACGCGCTCCCCACGCCCCACCGACCCGCAGAACGCGGCGCGTTGACCGAGCAGACCCGACCCGGACCCGCACCCGCACCCACACCCACACCCACACCCGCACCCGCACCCGCATCAGTCGCGCAGCGCGCCGACCCGTGTCAGCGGCGCAGCGCCCACTTCTGGACCGCCTCCAGCGGTCCCGCCGAGAAGCGCCGCAGCCACAGCGTGGAGCCCACCATCAGCACCGCGCAGACCGCGGCCCACAGTCCCACCACCCACCACGGGCCGGTGTCGTCCAGCCGTTGCGCCAAGCCCAGCCCGATGCCGTACGAGACGAGCACGCACAGCACGTTCTGGAGGACGTAACCGGACAGGGCCGTTCGACCGACCGAGGTGAGCCCCGTCATCAGCGGGCCCGGCCGCCGTACCCGGTCCACCAGCGCGCCGACCAGCCCGATGTAGCCGAGGGCCAGCAGCGGGGCGGTGCCGTAGCGGGCCAGGGCGAACAGGTCGGAGCCGCCCAGCGCCGCCGCCGCGTTGAGCGGCAGTCCGAGGCCCAGTCCCCACGCCAGCAGGCGGGAGCGCAGCCGGCGGCCCGTCTCGTCCGCGCCGAACGCCCCGGCCCGGAACAGCCGTACGCCCAGCAGGAACAGGAAGACCAGCAGGAAGAAGGTCAGCACCGGCTCCATGCGCAGCGCGATCGCGTTCTCCAGGCGGAAGGCGATCTGGTCGAGGTAGTCGCCGTGCGCGTAGAGGTCGGCGACCTCCCGGGAGACGGTCCCGCCGTCCTCGGTGTCGGGCGAGGCCAGCAGGGCCGCCGTCAGCAGACCGAGCAGCGTCAGATGTGCCCCCGCCGCCCACCACATCACCCGTCGCTGTGCCCGCCGTGAGCGGGTGAGCAGCCAGGCGACGAACAGCGCGGTGACGGCGTACCCCATGAGTACGTCCCACGCGAAGACCAGGACGAAGTGCACCGTGCCCTCGCCGAACAGGAACAGCGCCCGCCACCGGTAGCGTCCCGGCCACGGCTGCCCGCGCCGCTCGGCCGAGCGGTACTGGATGGCCAGCCCGACCCCGAACAGGATCGTGAGCAGCGACAGGAACTTGCCGTTCCCGAGCACACTGAACGTGCCCTCGACGGCGTCCGCGAACGACCGGAACGACAGCTCACCGGAGCTGGACCGGAGGGCGCCCCACTCCGCGCCCGGACCGGTGAAGATCCATACGTTCGTCATGAGCGTGCCCAGAATGGCCACCCCGCGCAGTACGTCGAGGAGGGGGAGCCGCCGGCCGGTGGGGGAGGTCCGCGTCGCCCGCGGGGCTCGCGCGTCCGTGTGCGTCATGCGTTCATCGTCACGGCGGCCCGGCCCGAAATCGTCATGAGCGGAGTCGAACCCGCGCTACATCGAAGGATGCAGGTGACGGAGCGACTCCTACTTGACGACGACCACGGTGGTGCCCGTCTCCCCGAACGTCCACAGCGCCGCCCCGTCGGCCGCGCGCAGACGGACCCCGCCGGTCTGCTTGCCTTCGGCGGGCGGCGGCGAGGAGCCGTCCACGGCGTTGGAGAAGGCGATGGAGACGCCGGACTTCGCGGCGAAGTAGACGATGTTCTCGATCTCCACTCCGTCCGAGCCCGTGGTCGCCTCGTTGCGCGAGGACACCGTGTAGGTGCCGGGGTCGGGGTCCACCGTGCCCGGCCAGACGGCGAAGGTGCGCCGGCTCGCGTCGCTCGCGTCGACCAGCCAGACGCGCTTCTGGCCGAGGGAGTAGACGATCCGGCGTCCCGTGCCCGAGCCGTCCGGCACGGTGGCGGGCGCCGCGGACTTCGACGGGGCGGGGCTCGCGCCCGCCGACGCCGACGCGCTCGGCCGGGCCGCCGTGGCCCTGGGGTGCGGCCCCTTGTCGGCCTGCACGGCCAGGACGGCGACGGCGGCTATCGCTCCCACCGTCAGACCGGTCACCCAGACCTTGGGAGCAGGCACGGGCACGCATCTCCTCAGCTACGGAAAACCCCTCCACCGGGGGGTCGGATCATCGTACCGACCCCCGCGAGGCGGACTTCCTCAGTCCAGTACCGGCAGCAGCTCCGGCAGATGCCCGTCCGAGGCCGCCGCCGCCCGCTGCCGTTCCTCCGGCACCTCGCCGTACAGGGTCGTGCGGGGCTTGGCCGGACGGCCGGCCGCCTCGGCGACGGCCACCAGGTCGCGCACCGACTTGTACGAGCCGTACGACGACCCCGCCATCCGCGAGATCGTCTCCTCCATCAGCGTGCCGCCCAGGTCGTTGGCGCCGGAGCGGAGCATCTCGGCCGCGCCCTCGGTGCCGAGCTTCACCCAGCTGGTCTGGATGTTGGGGATGTACGGGTGCAGCAGCAGCCGCGCCATCGCCGTCACCGCGCGGTTGTCGCGGACCGTCGGTCCCGGCCGCGCGATGCCCGCCAGGTACACCGGCGCGTTGGTGTGGATGAACGGCAGGGTCACGAACTCCGTGAAGCCGCCCGTCCGTTGCTGGATGCCGGCCAGCGTGCGCAGGTGGCCGAGCCAGTGGCGGGGCTGGTCGACATGGCCGTACATCATCGTCGAGCTGGAGCGGATGCCGAGCTCGTGCGCCGTCGTGATCACCTCGATCCACGTCGCCGTGGGCAGCTTGCCCTTGGTCAGGATCCAGCGGACCTCGTCGTCGAGAATCTCGGCGGCGGTCCCGGGGATGGAGTCCAGGCCGGCCTCCTTCGCCGCCGTGAGCCACTCGCGGATCGAAAGACCCGTCCTGGTCGCACCGTTGACGACCTCCATCGGGGAGAAGGCGTGCACGTGCATGCCGGGGACCCGCTCCTTGACCGCCTTCGCGATGTCGAAGTACGCCGTCCCGGGCAGGTCCGGGTGGATGCCGCCCTGCATGCAGACCTCCACCGCGCCCACCTCCCACGCCTGTTGGGCGCGGTCGGCGACCTGGTCCAGGGACAGGGTGTAGGCGTCGGCGTCCGTGCGGCGCTGGGCGAAGGCGCAGAAGCGGCAGCCCGTGTAGCAGACGTTGGTGAAGTTGATGTTCCGCGTGACGATGTACGTGACGTCGTCGCCGACCGCCGACCTGCGGACGTCGTCGGCGACCGAACACAGCGCGTCCAGCGCCGGTCCGTCCGCGTGCAGCAGCGCCAGCGCCTCCTCGTCGGTGAGCCGGGTCGGGTCGTCGGCCGCGACCCGCAGCGCCTGGCGCACATCGGTGTCGATGCGCTCCGGCGCCATGCCGGGCGCGGCCGCCTCGCGCAGGGCGCCCCAGTCCCCGTACACCTCGTCGAAGTCGTCGCGGCGGTCGGACGTACGGCCCTCGGTGTCGATCGTGGTGTGCAGATCGGTACGGCCGGAGGCGACGAACGCCTCGTCGGGCTCCTGCCACGGGTGGCCCTCGACCACCGCGTCCGGACGGGCGAGGCCGGTCTCCGGGTCGGCGAGCGCCCCCACGTGCGGGCGCAGCCGCGGGTCCAGCCAGGGCTCGCCGCGCTGGACGAACTCCGGGTAGACGCACAGGCGTTCGCGCAGCTCGAAGCCGGCCGCCCGGGACCGCTCGGCCAGCTCCTCGATCCGCGGCCAGGGGCGCTCGGGGTTCACGTGGTCGATCGTCAGCGGGGAGACGCCGCCCCAGTCGTCGATGCCGGCCGTGATCAGCCGCCCGTACTCACTGTCGACCAGGTTGGGCGGGGCCTGGAGGCAGGCGCCCGGCCCCATGATGTGCCGGGCGACGGCGACCGTGGCGACCAGTTCGTCCAGCTCCGCGTCCGGCATGCCGCGCATCGCGGTGTCGGGCTTGGCGCGGAAGTTCTGGATGATCAGTTCCTGGATGCCGTGGTAGGCCCGGGAGATCTTCCGCAGCGCGAACAGCGACTCCGCGCGCTCCTCGTAGGTCTCGCCGATGCCGATCAGGATCCCGGACGTGAAGGGCACGGAGGAACGGCCCGCGTCCTGAAGGACGCGCAGGCGGACGGCGGGCTCCTTGTCGGGGGAGCCGTGGTGCGGGCCGCCGGGCTCGGACCACAGGCGGGTGGCCGTCGTCTCCAGCATCATGCCCATCGACGGGGCGACCGGCTTCAGGCGCTGGAAGTCGGTCCAGGTCATGACGCCCGGGTTGAGGTGGGGCAGCAGGCCGGTCTCCTCCAGGATGCGGATGGAGATGGCGCGGACGTAGGCGATGGTGTCGTCGTAGCCGTGCGCGTCGAGCCACTCGCGCGCCTCGGGCCAGCGGTCCTCGGGCTTGTCGCCGAGGGTGATGAGGGCTTCCTTGCAGCCGAGGGCCGCGCCCTTGCGGGCGATGTCGAGGACCTCGTCCGGGGACATGAACATCCCGTGCCCGGCGCGGCGCAGCTTGCCGGGGACGGTGACGAACGTGCAGTAGTGGCACTTGTCCCGGCACAGCCGGGTGAGGGGGATGAAGACGCTCTTCGAGTACGTGATGACGCCGGGCCGGCCGGCCGCCTCAAGGCCCGCGTCCCGTACCCGGCCGGCGGACGCGGCGAGGTCGTCGAGGGCCTCGCCGCGGGCCTGGAGCAGCACGGCCGCCTCGAAGACGTCGAGGGCGACGCCGTCCCGGGCGCGTTTGAGGGCGCGACGCATGGAGTTCTCGGTCGGTCCGGTTCCGGAGGTCGCGGGAGTCGTCATCCTTCGAGCATACGAGCGAGGTGATCAGCGCAGAGAGGCGCCGCCGCGGGAAGCGCCCGCGAGGGGCGCGGGGACTCACACGAACCGCGCGTAGTCGTCCAACACCCGCAGAACCTCCGCCTCCCCCGCCGCCGGCAACTGCACCACGGTCTCCTCGATGCCGAGGTCCGCGTAGTGCGCGAGCTTGCCGGGGGTGGGGTGGACGGCGTACGGCACGACCTGCAGGGTGTCCGGGTCGCGGCCGGCGTCGGCCCAGACGGTGCGCAGGCGGGGAAGACTTTCGGACAACCCCCGGCCGCCGATGGGCAGCCACCCGTCGGCGTACTCGCCGATGTGCGCGAACAGCTTCGGACCGGCGGCACCGCCGATGAGCGTGCGCGGGCCGACGACCTGGGGCGTACGCGGCTTCTGTGCCGGTTTGGGGTAGGCGAAACTGGCACGCACGCTTCCGAACTCGCCCTCGTAGGCGGTGGGTTCGTCCGCCCACAGCGCCCGCATCAGGGCCATCCGGTCGCGGACGAGTTCGCGGCGCGTGGCCCAGTCGACACCGTGGTCGGCGGCTTCCTCCACGTTCCAGCCGAAGCCGAGGCCGAGCGTGAACCGCCCGCCCGACAGGTGGTCCAGGGTCGCGATCTGCTTGGCCAGGTCGATCGGGTCGCGCTGGGCGACCAGCGTGATGCCGGTGCCGAGACCGAGCCGTTCGGTGACGGCGGCGGCCTGACCGAGGGCGACGAAGGGGTCGAGGGTGCGGCCGTACTCGGGCGGCAGGTCGCCGCCGGCCGGGTACGGGGTGGTGCGCTCGACGGGGATGTGGGTGTGCTCGGGCAGGTACAGCCCGGCGAAACCGCGCTGCTCCAGCTCACGGGCGAGCCGGGTCGGGGTGATCGTCTCGTCGGTGAGGAAGATCGTCACGGAGATGCGCATGACTGCATCTGTACCGCGCGGACACCCCGGTGTCCATACCGACTGGTCGGCCCACCTCGCCCCTCGCGACGCCCCCAGCGCATCGACAGCTTCCGATTGGCTGCCGATTCCCTTCCCTTGCACGGCAGTTCACGGCTGAATACCAGAGTTGCACGCACCACCACTGCACCACCCACGCCCTGTCACCGACGACGACCTGGGGAGCAGCAGCATGTGCGAGGACGACCACGCGGGCCTGGGAAGACGCGCGCTGTTCGTGACGGGCGCGGCCGCCGCGCTTACGTTGGGAAGCGTGACCTTCGCGAGAGGCGCCGACCACGGCCCGGGCACGGAGACCCGCACCGTGCGGGGCACCCTGCCGCCCGGATCCCCCGACTTCGTGTACGTGCCGGTCGAAGTGCCGTCCGGCGTACGGGAGATCAGGGTCTCCTACACCTACGACAAGCCGTCCGTCCCGGCCGGCACCCCGGGCAACGCCCTGGACATCGGCATCTTCGACTGGCGCGGCACGGACCTCGGCGGCCGCGGCTTCCGCGGCTGGTCGGGCGGGGCGCGCACGGAGTTCTTCATCCGGGCGGACGACGCGACACCGGGGTACCTCCCCGGCCCGGTCCGGGAGGGCACCTGGTCCATCGCGCTCGGCCCCTACACGGTGGCGCCGCGGGGTCTGCCGTACGAGATCACGGTCACGCTGACGTACGGCGAGCCCGGTGCGGTCGTCGAGCCCACGTACCCGCCGGACCGGGCGAAGGGCCGGGGCCGGGCCTGGTACCGGGGCGACTGCCATCTGCACTCCTGGTACTCCGACGGCCGCCGCACCCCTGCCGAGATCGCGGCGCTGGCACGGGCGGCGGGCCTGGACTTCATCAACAGCTCGGAGCACAACACGCACTCCGCGCACGCGCACTGGGCGGACGTGGCGGGCGACGACCTGCTGGTGATGCTGGGCGAGGAGGTCACGACACGCAACGGCCACGTGGTGGCGCTCGGCACCGATCCCGGGACCTTCGTGGACTGGCGCTACCGCGCGCGGGACAACCGCTTCGGCCGTTTCGCCCGGCAGATCCGCAAGGCCGGCGGTCTCGTCGTCCCGGCCCACCCGCACGCCACCTGTGTGGGCTGCAACTGGAAGTTCGGCTTCGGCGAGGCGGACGCTGTGGAGGTGTGGAACGGCCCTTACACGCCCGACGACGAGGTGGCCCTGGCGGACTGGGACAGCATGCTGGTCGCGTCCGTGCGCTCGGCCACCCGCTCCTGGATCCCGGCCATGGGCAACAGCGACGCCCACCGCGACCCCGACCCGGTCGGCAGCCCGCAGACGGTCGTCCTCGCCGACGACCTCACCCGCGAGGCGATCCAGGAGGGCATCAGGGCGGGGCGGTCGTACGTGGCCGAGTCGAAGAACGTGTCACTGACGTTCACGGCGTCGGGGGGACGCGGTCGGCACGCGGGCATCGGCGAACGGCTGGAGGTGGACCGGGACACCCCGGTGACGGTCCGGCTGGAGGCTTCCGGCGCCCCGCGCTGTGTGGTCCGCCTCGTCACCGACCAGGGCGTGCTGCACACCAGCGCTCCGCTGCCGGTCTCCGGCTCAGGTGTCGTCGAGTGGCGGACGACCCCCTCCTACGCGGCGTACGTACGGGCCGAGTTGCGGCACGAGGCGGCGGTGGGGCCGCTGCCCGGAGCGCTGGCGGCGTTCACCAACCCGATCTTCCTGGGGCGTGCACAGGGTGACGCAACCCACAGTGGCTTTTGCGGCAGTTGACCGAAAACGTGATCTTGCGGATCGCAAAGCGCCGTTAAATGCTTGCACCGAGCGGTACTTGAAATTTCATGAAGATGCCGCTCTGTTCAGCCACCCCCACTGGAGGAACCATGCGCATGCAGCGCCGCACCACCACCACCGCCGTCCTGGCCGCCACTCTGGCCACCGCCGGCCTGACCGGGCTCGCCGCCGCGCCCAGCGCGTCCGCGGCGACCTCCGCCGTGCTCGTCGGCGACGCGCCGCTGTCCGGCCTGGACGGCAACCGCCCCGTGTGGTTCACCTACGTGGGGATCGACGACGGCCGCCAGGTCACCTGCCTGAACCCCGGGATCGTCGGCAGCGCCAACGGCCGGCCCAAGTTCGCCACCACCTACAAGGTCACGGCCGGCACCACCTACAAGGTGACCGCCTACGGTGCCGGCAGCGCCGGCTGCTCCGGCTTCGCCATCGGCCGCGCGACGGTCACCCCGACGGCCTCCGACGTGGCCGACGGCGAGGTCTACGTCTCCGTCCGCTGATCGCCTGAGCACCTGCCGGAAGGCCGTGGGGACACGAACACCGTCCCCCCGGCCTTCCGCCGGTTCGGAGTCGCCGGCGCGGCGGTCAGGGCGCCGGCTCGTCCGCCAGGTCGGCCACCACCGCCGCGTGGTCCGAGGGCCACACGCCGTCGACCGGGCCGTGACCCGCGCGCCGTACGTCGCGCACACGGCCCAGCCCGCCCGGTCCGGGCGGCCCCACGTGGATGTAGTCGATCCGCGCGCTCGGCTCCGGCCCCGAGGCGACGTACGGGTTCTCGTGGTCGCGCGTGGCGGCGGGCGCGGCCGGGTCGGCGTACTGCCAGGCGTCGAGGAAGACCTGGCCGGGCACGACCGGCGTGGTCCGGCAGCCGCCGAAGAGACGGATCTCGTCGGAGTCCGGCCGGGCGTTGAAGTCCCCGGTGACGACCGTCGGGAAGGGCGTGTCGACCCGGTTCTCGGCGATGAACTCGGCGAGCGCGCCGACCTGGCGGCAGCGTACGGCCGAGCCGTGCTGGGCGGAGGCGAGGTGGGCGGTGAAGAAGGAGACGTCGTACGAGGGGGTGGCCAGCCGGGTGTGCAGGGCGAGGCGGCCGTCGTCGACGTCGGAGGGGGCCGGCAGCCGCAGGGTCCGCAGGGCGGCGACCGGCCAGCGGCTCAGCACGGCGTTCCCGATGTCGACCGTGGGGTCGCCGATCCGCCGACGCCAGCGTTCGGGGGCGGGCGAGGGGGCCCACGCCCAGTGCATGCCGAGTTCCCCGGCCAGCCACTCCGCCTGGTTCTCACCGTCGGCGGCCCACACCTCCTGGAGGCCGACGACGTCGGGGCGCAGTTCGCGCAGCTCGGCGAGGATCGCCTTCTGCCGGGCCTCCCAGGGCCCGAAGCGCCACCAGAGGTTCCAGGTCACGACCCGCATCCGCAGCCACCCGCTCTCGTCCTGCCGCGTCGGCGACCATTGAAGCAACAGTTCGACCTTCGCGCCGTGACAGCCGGCAGGAAACAGGAGACCCTCACACAATGTCCCGCCTGGCCGACCTGAGATTCCGCGCCACCACCACGTTTCAGCGGCGCGTGGGCAACCCGGTGCTGCGCCGGCTCCCCTTCCAGACGGTCCTGGAGACCACGGGCCGCGTCTCCGGCCTCCCCCGGCGGACGCCGGTGGGCGGACGCCGGGTCGGCGACTCCTTCTGGCTGGTCTCGGAGTTCGGTGACAGGTCCCAGTACGTCCGCAACATCAAGGCCGATCCGCGGGTGCGGGTGCGGATCCGGGGGCGGTGGTACGACGGCACCGCCCATCTCCTCCCGGACGACGACCCGGTGGAGCGCCTGCGAAGCCTGCCTCGACTGAACAGCGTGGGTGTGCGGGTGATGGGGACGAGGTTGCTGACGGTGCGGGTGGATCTGAGGGAGTGAGTCCTGAGCGGCCGTCAGAGCTGAGGCTTGAGCCGCACCCTGACGTCTCGTCCGTAGGGAAGCACGATCGTCGGGTCCCGGCCGTGCGCCCACTGAGGGGTGACCAGGAACAGCCGCCCGCCGGATGCCAGCAGCAGCCGGAACCCCTCATAGCGGTGGCGATACGCCCCCGCCCGCTCGCCGGCCGTGCCGAGCCGGGTCGCGGTCACGCCCGTG
The DNA here is from genome assembly GCF_040612485.1 of Streptomyces sp. NPDC006385. Lineage (NCBI taxonomy): Bacteria > Bacillati > Actinomycetota > Actinomycetes > Kitasatosporales > Streptomycetaceae > Streptomyces > Streptomyces sp. NPDC006385. Next base: position 184,050 of record NZ_JBEXQG010000009.1, on the reverse strand, counting down.
GGCAGGTCGTACAACGGCTCCGTGGTGTCGACGACGACTTCGGGGCGGTCGTCCAGTTCGGCCGCGTCCGTCTCGCCCCGGCCCAGCCCGTACGCCCACGCCAGCTGCGTAGAGGCCCAGACCAGTCCGGCCACGGCCAGCGCGAACACGAACATCACGCCGTTCCTGGCCAGGCGCTGCGGCAGCAGCGGACGCCCCCGCTGCCGGCCGTACACCCAGACGCCGTACGCCACCGCCGCCGGCCCTAAGGCCAGCGACAGCGGGGTGGCGCCGATGACGACGCTGACCTCGGGACCCTGTACGAAGATGCCGATGACGGCTCTGCCGATCAGTACGACGCCGATGACCATGAAGATGTACGCGAGGAAGGCGTTGCCGGTGGTGTCGCCCTCGCTGTCGCGGGAGAGCAGCCACAGGACCAGGCCGTGGATCGCGATGAGCGTCAGAATCCCGAGGAAGAGCACGGTGGCGGGGACGAAGACCACCTCGAGTCCGTGCAGCATCAGGCTCTGGTTGGCCAGACCGGTCATGTCCATCGGCACGCCGAAATAGGCGTACCGCGCGCGGGTGGCGATGTAGCCGAAGTAGAACAGCAGCGCGGTCGCCAGCGTCGCCGGCCCGATCGCCTCCGCCAACTGCCGGATCCGGGCCGGGACGGGCTGCTGATCGCCGTCGGCCGTCATCCCTCCTCCGGAACGGGTGAAGTGTCGGGCTCGGGGGGCGAGTCGGGCTCGGGCGGGGAATCGGGCTCGGGGGGTGAGTCCGGCTCGGGGGGCGAGTCGGGCTGGGGCGGGGACTCCGGCTCGGTGGTGGGCGTGGTGGGCCCCGCCCCCTCCACGGTCATCGTCAGCTGGGGAACGTTGTCGGACGTTGTGCCACGGACCAGTACCGGGTCCCTCGGCGTCGGCGGCGGACCGCCCCAGTCCTTCACCTCATTGCACGGCGCGTGCTGGGCGTTGTCGCACAGATAGCTGACGGAGACCACCACGCTGATGGTGTAGTCACCCGGCGGAGCGCCCGGATCGAGGACCGCCCGCGCCGCACACTGGTCGCCCTCGGGCACCCGAACCGAGCGGCAGGGAAGATCCGCGGAATTCGGATCCTCGGAGTCGAAGCAGGGTGCGACGTCGCCCGAGCGGACCACGGGCCGTCCCGGACCCCCGGTCACGGCAAAGGAGACCCGCTCGAAGGTTCCGGGGGTGGCCGTCTTGTTCATGATGGTCACACAGCCGCTCTCGCTGTCGCCGTTGCCATCGAGGCGCGGGCCGTTCAACTTCACGGACCGCCGTCCCCCTCCCCCTCCCTCCGTCTCCTCGCCGTCAGGGGTCCCGTTGCCGTCGCGGTCCGCACCGTCCGAGGCGGCACCGGTCGTGTCGTCACCCGCCGTGCCGCCACCCGTGGTGTCCGAGACGGGCACGGAACTGGTCGCTCCGGTATCCGACGTATCGTCGCCGCCACCCGTGGTGGCGGACCTGACCAGCCATACGATCCCGAGCACCGCCACGAGACCGAGGACCGTCGCCATGGCGATGACGCGGGTACGGGAATGGGCCATAAGCTGAGAATAAGATCCCTTTTCCGGCAGTTCCTCCTGGATTACTCCACCCTCACCCCGGCCACACGATCGCCTGCACCTCGCTGTACGCGTGCAGCGCGTACGAGCCGACGTCCCGCCCGACCCCGCTCCTCTTGAACCCCCCGAACGGCGCCTCCATGTTGCGGCCGACGGTGTTGATGCCGACGCCTCCGGCCCGCAACCGCCGTGCGACGCGGAACGCGCGGGCGACGTCGCCGGACCAGACGTAGTCGATGAGGCCGTAGTCCGTGTCGTTGGCGAGGGCGATGCCCTCGTCCTCCTCCTCGAAGGGGATCACGCAGACGACCGGCCCGAAGATCTCCTCCCGGGCCACCCGCATGTCGTTCGTGCAGTCCGCGAGCAGTGTCGGCGCGACGTAGAAACCCCGCTCGTGCGGCGGCCGTTCGCCGCCCGCCACCACCACCGCGCCCTCCTTGCGGCCCGTCTCCACGTACGACTCCACCCGGTCGCGGTGCTCGGCCGAGATGACCGGGCCGACGACCGTGGACGCCTCGCGCGGGTCCCCGACCGGCAGCCGGCCCGCGTACGCCGCCAGGTGCTCCACCAGCCGGTCGTACACGCCCCGCTGGGCCAGCACCCGCGTCGGCGCCGTGCAGATCTGCCCGCTGTAGAAGGAGAAGGTGGTGCCGATCCCGGCGACCGCCGAGCCGAGGTCCGCGTCGTCGAACACGACGGCCGCGCCCTTCCCGCCGAGCTCCATCAACTGGCGCTTCATGTGCCGCCCGCACACCTCGGCGATGCGCTGCCCGACCGCCGTGGAGCCGGTGAAGCTGACCATGTCGACGTCCGGGGACGCGACGGCCGCCTCACCGACCTCCACCGCCCGGCCGGAGACGACGTTCACCACACCCGCCGGCGCCCCCGCCGCCTCCAGCGCCTGAGCCATCCGGTAGACGGACAGCGGGTCCTGCGGGGCGGGCTTGACGACCACGGTGTTGCCCATGGCCAGCGCGGGGGCGACCTTGCCCGCCGGGTTGGCCCAGGGGTTGTTGTACGAGGTGACGCAGGTGACCACCCCGACGGGCTGGCGGACGGCCAGCGCACCCATCACGCTTGCCTTCCCCATCGGCCCGGCCTCGTTGATCTGCGGCGCGATCGCCCACTCGGCGGGCTCCACCCGCGCGTACCGCCGGAACCGGGCCGCCCCGACCCCCACCTGCATGCCCCGGGCCGTCCCGGTGGTCGCGCCGGTCTCGGCCCGGGCCAGCTCGGCGTACGGCACCAGCCGGTCGCGGATGATGTCCGCCGCCCGCCCCAGCACGGCCGCCCGCTCCTGAGGCGTCGTACGCGACCACGGCCCGAGGGCCTCGCGGGCCGCGGCGCAGGCCGCGTGCACCTGGTCCCGCGAGGCCTCCGGAGCCCACCCGACGGTGCCCTCGGTCGCCGGATCGATCACGGGGTAGTACCCACCGTCCGGCTCCACCCAGGAGCCGCCGACGAACAACCGCTGCCGATCGGGACCGTGGCGGCTCACCTGGTGGCCACCGTCCTGGTGTCCCGCCCCGAGCGCAGCACCCGTCCCGGCACCGCCCCGGTCACCACGTCGTCCCGGATCGCCTCGACCCCGTTGACCCACACGGCCCGCACCCCGATCGCCCTTGAGTCCAGCCGCGGGCTGTCACCCGGCAGGTCGTGCACCAGGGTGGCCGTACCGGCGTCGATCCGCTCCGGGTCGAAGAGCACCAGATCGGCATGGAAGCCCTCCTGGATCCGACCGCGGCCCCTGAGCCCGAACAGCTGCGCGGGATCGTCCGTCAGCATCCTCACCGCCTGCTCCAGACTCGCCAGCTTCCGCCCGCGCAGACAGTCCCCGAGGAACCGGGTCGTGTACGGTGCCCCGCACATCCGGTCCAGATGCGCCCCGGCGTCCGACCCGCCGAGCAGCACGTCCTCGTGCTGCCAGGTCTCGGCGCGCAGTGCCCAGGACGCGGGGTCGTTGTCGGTGGGCATGGGCCACAGCACCGTACGCAGATCGTCGTTGGCGCAGATCTCCACCAGGCACTGGAAGGGTTCCTGACCGCGCTCCTCGGCGATGTCCCGGACGACCCGCCCGCTCAGCCCGCGGTTCGCCTCGCTGTAGGTGTCGCCGATGACGTACCGCCCGAAGTTCGTCAGCCGCCGGAAGACGCCCGCCTCCTTGGAGCCGGCCTGCCGGAGCATCTCGGCCCGCACCCGCGGGTCGCGGAGCTTCGCGATCCGCTCGGGCACGGGCAGGCCCAGGACCGGCCCCCAGCCCGGGATCAGGTTCAGCGCGCAGAAGGTGCCCAGCGACATGTTCATCGGCGTGAGGATCGGCATGGTCAGCGCGACGACCCGGCCGCCGGCCTTGCGTGCGCGCTCGCCGGCGAGCAACTGCCGGGGCACGCGCTCGGGGACGGCCGAGTCGATGGTCAGCACGTTCCAGTTCAGCGGCCGTCCGGCGGCCGCGCTCATCTCCACGAGCAGATCGATCTCGGCGTCACTGAACTGGTCCAGGCACCCGGCCACGATCGCCTCGATCTGGGTCCCCTCGTGCTCCCCCACGGCCTTGGACAGCGCCAGCAACTCCTGCGGCCCCGCATGCCGCGAGGCCACCGGCTGTCCGTCGCCGTCGGAGTGCGTGGACGACTGGGTGGTGGACAACCCCCAGGCACCGGCGTCCATGGCGTCATGCAGGAGCCGGAGCATCGCGGCGAGCTGATCACCGGTCGGCCGGCCCCCGATCGCGTCGGGGCCCATGACGTACCGCCGGAGCGCGCAATGCCCCACCATGAAGCCCGCGTTGACCGCGATCCGCCCCTCCAGGGCATCCAGATACTCCCCGAACGAGCTCCAACTCCACGGCGCTCCCTCCTCCAACGCCACCAGCGACATGCCCTCGACCCTGGACATCATGCGCCGCGTGTAGTCGGCGTCGTCCGGCCGCTCCGGATTCAGCGGCGCCAGCGTGAACCCGCAGTTCCCGGCGGCGACGGTGGTCACGCCGTGGTTGAGGGAGGGCGTGGCGTACGGATCCCAGAACAGCTGGGCGTCGTAGTGGGTGTGGGGGTCGACGAAGCCGGGGGCGAGGACGAGTCCGGAGGCGTCCTCGGTGGTACGGGCCTCTTCGGTGACGATGCCGATGACGGCGATACGGCCGTCTCGGATCCCGACGTCGGCCTTGAACGCGGGGGCGCCGGTTCCGTCGACGACGGTCGCCCCTTTGATGAGGTGATCGAGCATGGACGTTGCCTCCTTGAATTCCCGGCGAGGTCTGCCTACCCGGCGATCAGGCCGCCGCCCGGAACCGGGACGTCCGATGAACCGGATCCGTGTCGATCTTCGGAATCACGTGCTCCCCGATCAGCCGAATCGTCTGCAACGTCTCCTCCTTCGGCACCCCCACCGGCAACCCGAAGCTCAGCTGATCGGCCCCCGCCTGCTCCCACCGCTTGCACTGCCGCAGCACCTCGTCCGGATCCCCGCAGATCAGCAGTTCCTCCTCGATGAGGAGCTCGACGAACTCGGCGGTGTACTCGGGCAGCGTCTCCGGCCACACGGGGAACCCCTCGGGCCGCGGGAAGGTGTCGTGGTACCGGAACACCAGCGACGGCAGGTAGTGCAGCCCACCGCTCACAGCGATCCGTATCGCCTCGTCATGCGTCGGCGCGCAGATCGCCGTCGTCGTGACCATCACGTTGTCGTTGACGAAGTCCCCGATCGGATCGGCGTCCACGACCGCCGTCTTGTACTGCTCCAGCACCCACTCCATGTCGGCGACCTTCTGCACACTGAAGCCCAGGACCCCGAGCCCCTTCCTCGCCGCCATGGCGTAAGAGGACGGCGACCCCGCCGCGTACCACATCGCCGGATGCGACTTCCCGTACGGCTTCGGCAGCACCTTCCTCGGTGGCAGCGACCAGTGCTTGCCCTGGAAGCCGACGTACTCGTCCTGGAGCCACATCTTCGGGAACTCGGCGACGGTCTCTTCCCAGATCTCCTTGGTGTGGTTCATGTCGGTGATCCCGGGCAGGAAGCCGAGGATCTCGTGCGACCCGGCGCCCCGCCCGCTGCCGAACTCGAAGCGGTTGCCGGTGAGATGGTCGAGCATGGCCACCTTCTCGGCGACCTTCACCGGGTGGTTGACCTGGGCGAGCGGGTTGAAGATCCCCGACCCGAGATGGATCCGCTCCGTCGCGTGCGCCAGGTACCCCAGGAAGACGTCGTTCGCGGAGAGGTGCGAGTACTCCTCCAGGAAGTGGTGCTCGGACGCCCACGCGTATTTGAAGCCGGACCGGTCCGCCTGGATGACGTACTCGGTCTCCTCCATCAGCGCCTTGTGTTCGGCGAGCGGGTCGGTCTCGGCGCGCTTGCCCACGTACCCCTGTACAAAGAGCCCGAATTCCAAGGAGGTTCACCGTCCCCAGTAGTTTCTGACGCTCAGTCAGATCGCGACCTGCCGCCGACTGTGGCACCGGGCGCACGTACGGTCAATAGCTGACGGGCAGTCAGATAACCGAGACACCGGCCAGCCAGCCCCCGTCGATCACGAACGGCTGCCCGGTGATGTACGACGAGTCCTCCGAGGTCAGGAACAGCGCGAGGCGCGCCACCTCTTCCGGCTTCCCGACCCGCCCGAGCGGCACGAGCTTGCGGTAGAGCGTGTCGAGCGCCCGGGACGTCTCCTCCAGGTCAGCGGTCGGATCCAGCTGGGCCGGGTTGGACATCGCGGTGTCGATGGCGCCGGGGCACATGGCGTTGACGCGGATCCCGCGGGGCGCGAGCTCCAGGGCCGCGACGCGGGTGAGGCCGAGGATGGCGTGCTTGGTGGCGGCGTACGCCCCGACGGCCGCCATGCCCGTCACGGCCGTGTACGAGGCGGTGTTCACGATCGTGCCGCCGTCGGCCATCTCGGGCGCCACCGTCTTGACGCCGAGGAAGCAGCCGACCTGATTGACCCGCACGACCTGCATGAACTCGTCGAGGGGCGTGTCGACGAGGGAGTTGAAGCGCAGGATGCCGGCGTTGTTGACGAGGCCGTCGACTTGGCCGTACGCCTCCCGCGTGGCGGCGACGGCGGCCCGCCAGTCGGCCTCCCGGGCCACGTCGAGGTGGACGTACAGCGCGCCTATCTCCTCGGCGAGGTCCTCGCCCTGGTCGTCGAGGACGTCCGCCACGACGACCTTCGCACCCTGTGCGGCGAAGAGACGCGCCTCCTGCTCGCCCTGCCCGCGCGCCGCCCCGGTGACGAGGACGACCCGCCCGTCGAGCTTGCCCATTACGGCCCCCTTCACGGTGGACACAGCACGGTGGAAACGCTGAACTCCGCATCGTAGCGCCATACCTGACGAAGCGTCAGATGCAAGCACCGGTCGTTGCTGAGGTGAATCTCACGTGACCCGCCGGTAGGGATGTTTGACCCTGTCGGCGTCGGTCAAGGGAATCCAAAATCCTCCCCATGTCCAAGCGGAGACTGAAGAACAAGAAGACGAGGATCGTGGCGATCGGGGCCGCGATCACGTCCGGCGCGGCCGTCGCCGGCGTGCTGCTGCCGTCGGCCAACGCGGCCGACGAGAAGACACCCGAAGACATCATGAGGATGTGCCAACGGGCCAGGGTGCTCAACGGCAAGCAGCAGTCCATCGAGGATTTCGGCGGCCATCCGGTCGCCGGACCCGGCTTCGAGGCGGATTCCTGCACATTCATCCCGGAGCCGCTCGAATTCTTCGACGGGCCCACGGAGAAGATCACGACCGACTTCCCGAACTGCCCGCCGGACCTCGACCCCGCCACCAGGGCCGACGCCACATGGACGACCTCGGTGACCCAGGGGCAGGGCAAGTACACCGTGACGCAGCAGGGCGGCGGAGGGGGACTCTTCGGGGCCCTGAACGCCGCCTGGCTGCGCCACGAGGGAACGATGGACCTGACCCTGGAGTCGGCGTCCATCAGCGAGAAGGTCGACAAGCCCGTACCGGAGGGCAAGGTGCTCCATCTGGAGTTCACGCCCAGGATGCAGCGCATGAAGGGCGTCTGGCGGGTGAAGATCGAGGCCCGCGAGCAGGGCACCGTCCTTCCCGCACAGCCCGAGGAGACCTACGAGGCGGCGGAGGTCGTCGAGGGTCCCGTCGTCCGCCCCGGGGCCGCGGGCGCTCCCGGCGTCCCGGACGGCCTGATCGACCCCAAGCTGACCGACTGCTGAGGCTGCCTCGCCTCGGCCTCTACGGCCCTCCCCTCATGCCCGTCCCTCATGCCCGTCCCCCATGCCCTTCCCCCCCATCGTCCCCTGACAGGAGACACACCATGACACGCGCCGGCCGCAGCGGAAGCCACCGGAGCAAGAAGAGGCGCCTCACCCTGGTCCTGGCCCCCGTGGCGGCCCTCGCGGTGGCGGTTCCGCTCATGGCCCACGCGGGCGCGGCCACCCCCGGCGAGGTGGACGCCGACTGCCGGAACGACTCCGACCGGCTGGCGAACTGCGAGTTCGTCCCCGTCCAGCACAAGAAGAACAGCTTCGGCCCGAACGAGCGGGTGTCCGCGGTGGAGCGGAACTGCGGATTCCCACAGGCGTCGACGAAGGGCTTCACCGTGGCCGCCGAAGTGACCAGGGTCGTACAGACGGAGAGCGGTTCCGTCGTCTCCGGCGGCACCAAGCTGGCGAGCTCGGTCTTCGAGGTCGGAGTCCAGTTCACCACGCAGGAGATCGACATCAAGCGCGACGACAAGGCGACCTCGTTCTCCTTCGGCAGGTCGGGCACCATGAAGGCGGACCACATCGCCTTCTTCATGTGGTCGCACAAGCGCACCGACGTGAGTGGATTCCTCAAGGCCACCTACAAGGAGGAGCAGGACGGCCGGAAAGTGTTCTTCTCCCCCGGCGAGGGAGCCACCGACGTCCATGTCTTCTATCCGCAGCTCCTCAAGAACGGAACTCCGGACGGCCGCCTCTGGCTGCGCAACGTCAAGTGCGGCACTCCGCAGGCCGACGGGATTCTGAACAGCCGCAACAGCGTCCGTGCCGAACCCGGATTCGGTGAGGGCGGGGAGAACGTGACCGACGTCGACATTCCGCTGTCGGCGATTCCGGCGCCGTAACCGCTCGGTCGCTGTTCTCAACCGCGAAGCACGGGCGCGGCTCCCAGCCATCTGAGGACCGCGTCCGTGCTTCCGCGCGCGTCCAGCTTGGCGTAGATGTTGCTGAGGTTGTTGCGGACGGTCTTCTCGGTCAGCCGTAAGCGCAGCCCGATCTCCTGTGCGCCCAGCCCGGTCGACAACAGCTCCATGATCTGCCGCTCGCGCGGCGACAGCAGCCCCCGAAGCCGTTCCGGGGCGTCCCCGTCGGCCGGCATCCGCCGCACTCCCTCCCGCAGGGCGGCGCAGGCCGCCGGGGAGAAGGAGGTGTGCCCGACGCCGGCGCCCACGACGGCCGAGGAGAGCATGCGGGTGCAGTAGTCGCCCTCGACCAGATAGCCCGCCCCGTGACGGAACGCCTCGACGATGGTTCCGGTGTCCCGGCGCGGGCTGATGACGATCACCGGGGCGTCGGCGGCCCTCAGCTCCCGCAGGGCCGCCGGGGGATCCTCGCAGCACAGGATCACGACGTCCGTGTCCGGCCCCGCCGTGAAGGGCGCGGTCAGGCGCACCACCCGCTCGACGTACGGGTCGTCCGGGGCCGGCCAGTCGGGATGCGGCCAGGCGCCCTCGGGGCAGGCGAGGGCGACGGTGAGTTTCCGGGAAGCGCGCACGTCGTTGTGTCCTTCCGCCGAGGCCGTACGTCCGTACGTCCGTACATACGTCGGCCGGCGTGGACATGTTCAAGCTTTCAAGGAGCGCACCGTGTGTGGCCGGCTACAGCAGCGGTGCCACCTCCGCCCCGAACGCCTCGATCTGGTCGGTGAGTTCGGCCCTGCCCCGGCACCTGAACCGCACCTGGACCTGGTGCACGCCCATGGCACGGTAGGCCCGCAGCGACTCGGCCAGTTCCGCTCCGCCGCCGGTGAGCGTCCGGCGTCCGACGTCCCAGCCGGGCCTGCCGACGTACAGCGGCTCGGCGATGGCGCCGACGACGAACGGCTCGTCGTTCCCTGCCTGTGCGCGCAGGTGCCGTATCCGCGCGATCCGCGCCGGGAGCCGGTCACGCGGGTCCCCCTGGGGCAGCCATCCGTCGCCCTTGAGCGCGGCCCTGCGCACGGCCGCCGGGGACGACCCGCCGACCCAGACCGGGACGCGCTCCTGGGCGGGGCGGGGCAGTTGCCCGAGCCCCTCGAAGTCGTGGAGCTTGCCGTGGTGTTCGGGGAACTCCTCCGGCCCGAGGGCGGCCCGCAAGGCGTCGATCGACTCGTCGAGGACGAGCCCGCGCCGCTCGAAGTCGACCCCCAGCGCCTCGAACTCCTCCCGCACGTGCCCGGCCCCGACCCCGAGGATCAGCCGGCCGCCGGACAGGTGGTCGAGGGTGGCGTACTGCTTGGCGGTGAGCAGCGGATGCCGCAGCCCCACCACGGCGACGTGGCTGAGCAGCCGGATGCGCTCGGTGGCCGCCGCGAGGAAGGCGAGGGTGGCGACGGGGTCGTACCAGACCGTGCTCATCGCGGGTGCGAGGCGGCGCGGGATGGCGACGTGGTCGCAGCACGCCAGGTAGGCGAACCCGGCGCGGTCGGCGGCGCGGGCGACGGCGAGGAGGTCGGCGGGGCCGGCGGCGGCCTCCCAGGGTTCGGCGTAGATCGTGCTCTGGGACTGGACCGGGAGCTGGATCCCGTACGACAGGCTCACCGCGAGCCGTCCCAGAGCCCGTCGCCGGTCAGCCCCAGCAGCTCGATGGCGTTGCGCCGCACGATCCGCTCGACGACCTCGGCGTCCAGGTGTCCCATCTGCGCCTCGCCGACCTCGCGTGACTTCGGCCAGGTGGAGTCGGAGTGGGGGTAGTCGGTCTCGTACAGGACGTTGCCGACGCCGATCGCGTCCAGGTTCCTGAGCCCGAAGGCGTCGTCGAAGAAGCAGCCGTAGACGTGGTCGGCGAACAGCTCGGACGGCGGCCGGTGCACCTTGTCGGCGACCCCGCCCCAGCCGCGGTTCTCCTCCCACACCACGTCGGCGCGCTCCAGGATGTAGGGGATCCAGCCGATCTGGCCCTCGGCGTACATGACCTTGAGGTTCGGGAAGCGCTCGAACTTGCCGCTCATCAGCCAGTCGACCATCGAGAAGCAGCAGTTGGCGAAGGTGATCGTGGAGCCGACCGCGGGCGGGGCGTCGGCGGATGTGGAGGGCATACGGCTGGAGGAGCCGATGTGCATGGCGACCACCGTGCCGGTCTCGTCGCAGGCGGCGAGGAAGGGGTCCCAGTCGTCGGTGTGGACGGAGGGCAGGCCCAGGTGCGGGGGTATCTCGGAGAAGGCCACGGCACGCACGCCACGGGCGGCGTTGCGCCGGACCTCCGCAGCCGCCAGCTCGGCGTCCCAGAGGGGGATGAGAGTGAGCGGGATGAGACGACCGCGCGCCTCGGGCCCGCACCACTCCTCCACCATCCAGTCGTTGTAGGCCCGGACGCACAGCATGCCCAGCTCGTGGTCCTCGGCCTCGGTGAAGGTCTGGCCGCAGAAGCGGGGGAAGGTGGGGAAGCACAGGGCGGACTGGACGTGGTTGACGTCCATGTCGGCGAGGCGGGCGGGGACGTCGTACGACCCCGGGCGCATCTGCTCGTAGGTGATGACCTCCAGCTTGATCTCGTCCCTGCTGCAGCCGACGGCCGTGTCCAGGCGGGTGAGGGGGCGGTGCAGGTCCTCGTAGACCCACCAGTCGCCGACGGGGCCGTCGTCGCCCTGGCGGCCCATGACGGGCTTGAACCGGCCGCCGAGGAAGGTCATCTCCCTCAGCGGGGCGCGGACGATGCGGGGGCCGGTGTCGAGGTACTTCTTCGGCAGCCGGTCCTGCCACACGGTGGGCGGCTCCACGGTGTGGTCGTCGACGGAGATGATCAGCGGAAACGTCGTCTCGGTGTCGTCCATGGCCTTCACGGTAGCGCCGATCTGACGGACCGTCAGCTGCGCGGTGCGGGTGCGGTCCGATCGGTTCCGCGCGGACGCTTGCGGAGATCGTGTGCGGACCTTGTGGAATCCCGCATGCCCGGCTGTGTCCTGCCTGTGATCGGTACCTCGCCCGGCTGACGCATCCGCCCTGCACAAGGCAGACTGACCTAGTTGTTGAGGATGCCTAGGGGGACCCGATGGACGGTGTACCGCCGGTGCCGGAGCAGCGGCGTCCCGGCTCCGAGGAGCCGGCGGTGCTGCGCTTCGGTGTGCTCGGCCCGGTGCGCGCGTGGCGTGGCGAGGAGCAGCTCCCCACCGGTTCCCCCCAGCAACGCGCCCTGCTCGCGGCCCTGCTCCTGCGCGAGGGCCGCACCGCGACCGCGGCGGAGCTGATCGACGCCCTGTGGGGCGAGGAGCCGCCGTCGCAGGCGCTGGCGGCGGTGCGGACGTACGCCTCCCGGCTGCGCAAGGTGCTCGACCCCGGGGTCCTGGTGAGCGAGTCCGGCGGCTACGCCGTGCGCGGGCTGGCCGAGGGGGCGCTGGATCTGGCGGTGGCGCAGGAACTGGCGGCGGAGGCGGAGAAGGCGAGGAGCGCCGGGGACCTGTGCCACGCGCGGAAGGTGCTGGACCGGGCACTCGCCCTGTGGGACGGCGAGGCGCTGGCGGGGGTGCCGGGGCCGTACGCGGAAGCCCAGCGGGTCCGCCTGGAGGAGTGGCGGCTCCAGCTGCTGGAGTCCCGCCTCGACATGGACCTGGAGCAGGGCTGCCACGCGGAGGCGGTCTCGGAGCTGACGGCGCTGACGGCGGCGCATCCCCTGCGGGAGCGGTTGCGGGAGCTGCTGATGCTCGCCCTGTACCGCAGCGGCCGTCAGGCGGAGGCGCTGGCGGTGTACGCGGACACGCGGCGCCTGCTGGCGGACGAACTGGGCGTGGACCCGCGCCCCGGCCTGAAGGAGCTCCAGCAGCGGATCCTCCAGGCCGACCCGGCCCTCGCGGAACCGTCGGCTCCGGTGGCGGAACCGGCGGTGGTCCCGGTGCGCCCGGCGCAACTGCCCGCGACCGTCCCGGACTTCACGGGCCGGGCGTCCTTCGTCTCGGAGCTGAGCGAGGTCCTCGCCTCGGCGGAGGGCCGGGTGATGGCCGTGTCCGCCCTGGCGGGCATCGGCGGGGTGGGCAAGACGACGCTGGCGGTGCATGTGGCCCACCAGGCGCGTGCGGCCTTCCCCGACGGACAGCTGTACGTCGACCTCCAGGGCGCGGGGCCGCGGGCGGCGGAACCGGAGACGGTCCTCGGCTCCTTCCTGCGCTCGCTCGGCACGGCGGACTCGGCGATCCCGGATTCCCTGGAGGAGCGGGCGGCGCTGTACCGCTCGGTGCTGGACGGCCGACGGGTGCTGGTGCTGCTGGACAACGCAAGGGACGCGGCCCAGGTACGCCCGCTGCTGCCGGGCACGGAGGGCTGTGCGGCGCTGGTGACGTCGCGGGTGCGGATGGTCGATCTCGCGGGTGCCCATCTCGTCGACCTGGACGTGATGTCCCCGGACGAGGCGTTGCAGCTGTTCACGAAGATCGTGGGCGAGGAACGGGTGGCCTCCGAGCGCGAGGCCGCCCTGGACGTGGTCGCGGCCTGCGGCTTCCTGCCGCTGGCGATCCGCATCGCGGCGTCCCGCCTCGCGGCCCGCCGTACGTGGACGGTGTCGGTACTGGCGGCGAAGCTCGCGGACGAGCGGCGCCGGCTGGACGAGCTCCAGGCCGGGGACCTCGCGGTCAAGGCGACCTTCGAGCTGGGCTACGGCGCCCTGGAGCCCGCCCAGGCGCGGGCGTTCCGGCTGCTGGGGCTGGCGGACGGACCGGACATCTCGCTGGCGGCGGCAGCGGCGGTGCTGGATCTTCCGACGGAGGAGACGGAGGATCTGCTGGAGTCGCTCGTCGACACGTCGTTGCTGGAGTCGGCGGCGCCCGGCCGGTACCGGTACCACGATCTGGTCCGGCTCTACGCGCGTGCCTGTGCGGAGCGGGACGAGTGGCCGCCGAGTGAGCGGGATGCGGCGCTGTCGCGGCTGCTGGACTTCTACCTGGCCACGACCGCCCAGGTGTACGCGATCGAGCGGCCCGGGGACCGGCTGGTGGACCACCTGGAGCACGGTGAGTTCCCGGGCCTGCGCTTCAGCGGCCGCCATGAGGCTCAGGACTGGCTGTACTCCGAGGCGAACTGCCTGCTGGCCTGCGCGAGTCAGTCCGTGCGCAACGGCGATCTGCGCAGGGCCGTCGACCTGCTCTGGGCGGCGAAGGACCTGGCCGAGTCCGGCGCCAACTCCCGTGACTACGAGGCAGCGGCGACGGCCGCTCGCGACGCCGCTCAGGCAGTGGGCGACGTCCAGGCGGAAGGGCGGGCCCGGACGACGCTGACGGACGCCCACCTGGCGGCGGGCCGCTTCGCCCAGGCCGACGAGGAAGTGAGCCGGGCCGCGACTCTGGCACGGGAGGTCAGCGATCCGGCCCTCAACAGCTGGGTGCCCAACCATCGCGGTGTGATCGCGGTCTATGGAGGCCGGCATGCCGAAGGGGCCGGCTACCTGCAGGAGGCCATCACCACCTTCCGGTCGGACGGCAACCTGGCGGGGGAGGCCAGCGCGCTGTGCAACCTCTCCCGTTCGCACCTGGCCATGGGGCAGACCAAGAGCGCGATCGACCTCGCGCGACAGGGTGTCGGCATCTACGACCGTCTGGGCCACACCCTGCGTGGCGCCAACGGCCGCTACGCGCTGGGACTGGCCCTCGCGCAGGCTGGAGAGCTCACCCGTGCCATCGAACAGCTGAACGAAGCTCTTGAGGTCTTCCGGGACAGTCGCCAGCGCCTCTGGGAAGGCATGACGATCTTCCGGATCGCCGAGATACTGCTCACCGAGCGCAAGCCGGCCCAGGCCGCCACGTTCGCGGAACAGTCACTCGCGGTACTGCGGGGCATCGGCGGGGACTGGCGGCGAGGGAACGTGCTCACCGTCCTGGGACGTGCCCTCTACGGCATCGGACATCTCGACCGTGCGCAGGCATGCTGGCGTGAGGCCCTTTCCATCTACGAGGGCCTGGGCTCCCCGGAGGCCGCGGAGGTGCGGGGCCTGCTCGTCTCCGCGGCCGCCGCGTAGTCCGCACCGGCCCGCGTTCATCGTTCGTTTATCGCCTCTCGGCATGCTGAATGCCGTCGAACCGTCGCGTCGGGGGGCAGACGGTTCGTCATGGAGCCCACCGTTAAGGTGAACGGCCCTGACCAGCCCGTCCGGCGACCCGCGGGGGAGTCGCCGGGCGGGCCTCGTCACCCAGCCACAGGAGTTGAACAGCATGGCCGAAGAGAAGAAGACCGACGGCACCGTGAAGCCGCTCGGGGACACGCACATCACCGACGCGGACGCGGGCACGGTCAAGCCGCTCGGGGACACGCACATCACCGATGCCGACACGGGCACGGTCAAGCCGCTCGGGGACACGCACATCACGAGCGACGAGGCCTGACGGACCACACCCCACGGGGATCGGCCGCGGCGGCGCGGAGGGGAGCCGCCGCGGCCGAGGCATGTCATGCCCGCGCGGCACCCCTCGCCCGCAACTCCCCCTTGACCACCTTGCCGCTCGCGTTCCGCGGCAGCTCCGCCACGAACTCCACCGCCCGCGGCACCTTGTAGTTCGCCATCTCGCGCCGCGCCCAGGCGATCAGGTCATCCCCGGTGGCCACGGCCCCCGGCCGGCGCACCACATACGCCTTGCCGACCTCACCCAGCCGTGCGTCCGGTACGCCGATCACCGCCACGTCGGCCACATCCGGGTGCAGGCCGAGCAGTTGCTCTATCTCCGCCGGGTACGCGTTGAAGCCGCCGACGATGAACATGTCCTTGACGCGGTCGGTGATCCGCAGGTTCCCCGCCCCGTCCAGGACACCCACGTCACCCGTCCGCAGCCACCCGTCCGCCGTCAGCACCTCCGCCGTGGCCGCCGCGTCCTCGTAGTAGCCGCGCATGACGTTGAAGCCCCGCACCAGGACCTCGCCGGGCTCGCCGGCCGGCGCCTCCACCCGCACCTGCGTGCCCGGTATCGCGCGCCCCGAGGTCGAGGCGATGACCGACGGGTCGTCGCCGCGCCGGCACATCGTCACGATGCCGCCGGCCTCCGACAGTCCGTACGCCGTCAGGACCGTCTCCACGCCCAGCTCCCCGCGCAGGCGTTCCACCAGCCGCAACGGCACGACCGCCGCGCCGGTCACCACCAGCCGCAGCGCCGAGAGGTCGTACGCGTCCCGCGCCGGGTGGTCCAGGAGGGACTGGTGGAGGGTGGGCGGGCCCGGGAGGACCGACACGCGTTCCGCCGCGATGTTCGCCAGGGCCGTGTCGACGTTGAACACCGGCTGGGGAATCATCGTCGCGCCCCGCATGAGGCAGGCGATCACCCCGGCCTTGTAGCCGAAGGTGTGGAAGAAGGGGTTCACGATCAGGTAGCGGTCGCCGCGTCGCAGTCCGGCCAGGTCGCTCCACACCTCGTACGCCCGCAGCGTCTGCGCGTGGCTGATCACGGCGCCCTTCGGGCGGCCCGTCGTACCGGAGGTGAACACGATGTCCGAGGGCCAGGAGCCCTCCACGGCCGCCGCCCGCGCCCGTACCTCCGCCTCGCCCACCCCGTCCCCGCTCGCCAGGAAGTCCTTCCACGTGCGGAAGTCCGCGGGGGCGTCGTCCGACAGCACGACCACCTGCCGCAGCTCCGGAAGCCCCGGCCCCTGGGCGACCGCCCTGCGCAGCGACGCCACGTACGAGGTGCCCAGGAAGGTGCCGGTCACGAAAAGCAGCCGGGCCCCGCTGCGGCGCAGTACGTCCGCCGCCTCCGTGCCCTTGAACCGCGTGTTCACCGGCACCAGCACCGCCCCCGCCGACACCGCGCCCAGCGCCGCCACGATCCAGTCGAGCGTGTTCGGGGCCCAGACGGCGACCCGGTCGCCCGGCGCGACGCCGTTCGCCAGGCAGGCCGCCGTCGACCGCTCGACACGGGCACCGAGTTCGCCGTACGGGATCCGGGTCCGGCCCTCCACCACCGCCTCGGTGTCCGCATACCGCTCGGCCGCCCATCGGACCAGCTCCGGGATGCTCTGCCACTGCACGATCGGCCTCCCCGAACTCGATAGCTGACTGTCCGTCAGATTAGCTGTAGCCTGACGCCCTGTCAGCAACCTGTCCGCGGCGCGGAGGTGTGCACATGGCCGGACTCAAGGACGCGACCGCCATCGTCGGCATAGGGCAGACACCGTTCGCCAGACACCTCCCCGAGGACGAGAGGACCCTCGCCTGCCGTGCCGTCCTCGCCGCCCTCGACGACGCGGGGATCGCCCCCGGCGAGGTCGACGCCCTCGCCTCGTACACGATGGAGGAGACGGACGAGGTCGAGCTCGCCAAGGCCGTCGGCTTCGGCGACCTGACCTTCTTCAGCAAGGTCGGCTACGGCGGCGGCGGTTCGTGCGCGACGGTCGCCCATCTCGCCGCCGCGATAGCCACCGGGCAGGCGACGGTCGGCGTGGCCTGGCGGTCACGGAAGCGGGGCAGCGGCCCCCGGCCCTGGCGCGACACCACCGCCCAACTGCCCACGCCCGCCCAGTGGACCCGGCCCTACGGCCTGCTGCGCCCCGTCGACGAGATCGCCATGCTCGCCCGCCGCTACATGCACGAGTACGGCGCCACCCGGGACCATCTCTTCAACGTCGCCCTCGCCTGCCGGAACCGGGCCAACCAGAACCCCGCCGCGATCATGTACGACCGGCCGCTGACCCGCGAGATGTACATGACCTCCCGGTGGATCAGCGAGCCCCTGTGCCTCTTCGACAACTGCCTGGAGACGGACGGCGCGCTGGCCTGCGTGGTCGTCGGTCGCGAGCGCGCCCGCGACTGCCGGCACACCCCCGTCTACGTCCACTCCGCCGCCCAGGGCCTGCCCGCCCAGCACCACGGCATGGTCAACTACTGGAACGACGACCCGCTCACGGGACCCGCGTGGACCGCCGCCCGGCACCTGTGGAAGCACGCCGACTTCACTCCGCGGGAGGTGGACGTCGCGCAGATCTACGACGCGTTCACGGCTCTCATACCGCTGTCGCTGGAGGGGTACGGCTTCTGCGAAAGGGGGGAGGGCGGGGCGTTCACGGAAGGGGGCGCCCTGGAGATCGGCGGGGCGCTGCCCCTCAACACCGGGGGCGGCGGGCTGAGTGAGGCGTACGTCCACGGGTTCAACCTCATCAACGAGGGCGTCAAGCAGCTGCGCGGCACCAGCACCGCCCAGGTCCCCGGCGCCGCCACCTGCCTCGTCACCGCCGGCGAAGGCGTCCCCACCTCCGCGCTGCTGTTGAGGAGTTGATGCAAGGATGCTCACCCCCGTCACCGATCCCGACGGCGCCCCCTTCTGGCAGTACGCCGCCCAGGGCGAACTCCGCGTCCAGACCTGCGCCGACTGCGGCGAACCCCGCTTCCCGCCCCGCCCCTGCTGCCCGCACTGCCGGTCCTTCGCGAGCGAGTGGCGCCGGACGTCGGGACAGGGCCGCGTCTGGTCCTACGTCGTCCCCCACCCGCCCCTGCTGCCCGACTACGCGGAGCAGGCGCCGTACAACGTCGTCCTCGTCGAGCTGGCCGACTTCCCCCGCATCCGCCTGGTCGGCAACCTCGTCACCGGCCCGGACGCGCCCCTCGACTCGCTCCCCCCGGAACGCCTCCGCATCGGCGCCAGGGTCCAGGCCGTCTTCAGCCGCACCGGCCTGCTCCGGTGGGTCCTGGAGCGCCCATGAGCCTCGACGTCACGGCCGACAAGGACAGCGGAGTCTGTGTCGTCACCCTCGACCGGCCCGAGCGGCTCAACGCCATCGACCTCGCGATGCGGGACGAACTCGTCGTCGCCTGGCGGGCGTTGCGGTTCGACGACACCGTACGGGCCGTCGTCCTCACCGGCGCCGGGGAGCGGGCCTTCTGCACGGGGCTGGACCGGGAGGCCGTCGTCCCGCAGCCCGGCTCGCCGTACATGCTGGACGATCCGCTGCTGCGGGTGGGGCCGAAGGCCAACGACCTGTGGAAACCGGTCGTCGCCGCCGTCCGGGGCATGGCCTGCGGCGGCGCCTTCTACCTCCTCGGGGAGGCGGACTTCGTCGTCGCCGACCCGAGCGCCACCTTCTTCGACCCGCACACCACCTACGGCATGGTCAGCGCCTACGAGTCGATGCTCATGGCGCTGCGCATGCCGTACGGGGAGGCCGCGCGGACGGCGCTGATGGGCAGCGCGGAGCGGATGTCGGCGCGACGGGCCCATGAGATCGGGTTCGTCTCCGAACTCACCGAGCCCGGCGGGGCGTTGGCGGCGGCGGTCGACTGCGCGACCGTCATCGCCGGGTATCCGGCCGCGGCGGTGCAGGGGACCGTGCGGGCGCTGTGGGCGGCCAAGGAGGCCGCTCTCGCGCAGGCGTTCGCGCAGGCGCCGCACCTGGTCTCGCTGGGCAACCTGCCGGCCGAGCGGCAGGGCGAGCTGTTCCGGGCGCGGGGCCGCGGCCATCGGCTCCGGTGAGCTACCGCGCCGTGCGCGTCACGTCGTCCAGCACGCAGGTGACGCCGCTCGTGCTCGCGCCGGCGTCCGGGACGTAGACGGCGGCCACGTCCAGTGTGCCGCTGGAACTCGGCGAGACGTGGGGGATGGTGGAGGCGCTGGTGCGCACGGACGCGCCCTCGGGATCCCGGAAGGTCACGCCGAAGTCGTAGGTGTACGTGGTGATCGAGCTGCTGTTGGTGGCCTTGACGCGGGCGACGATGCCCCGGCTCGCGTCGTACGTGCAGCTCTCCAGCGTCACGTCGGCGGTGGGCTCGGCGGAAGCGGTCGCGCCGCCGGTACCCGTGCCGCCCGAGGACCCGTAGTCGTCGTCATCGTCGTCGTAGTGGGTGCCGCCGCCCGACGAACCGCTCGACGAGCTGCTGGAGTTCGAGCCGCTGTCGCAGCCGCCGCCGCTGGAGTGCCGCGCCCCGGTCAGGGCGACCACCACGCCTAGGAACACGGCCACCGCGCGGACATGGCGAAGCTTCACGTCGTTCAACCCCCGAAAAGTGCTGCGACCCCGTTGTTCTGATCGTGAGCACGTCACGTTAGCAGCGGTCGCGTGGCGGGGATCGCTCACCGGGCGTAGCGTCTCGTGCAGGAGCGGTGAAGATGGCCGCTCCGTGCGGGACGGCCGCCGTCCGGATCCCTTCCGTGCGCCGGTGCGACGGCCGTCACACATCCCGTGCCTATGCGCCGCGGGCCGTGCCCGTGCCCTTCTCCGCGTCCAGCGCGTACACGCACCGGTCCTTGCTGCACGCGTACACGACCCCGTCCTTGACCACCGGAGAGCCGGTGATCTCGCCGCCGGTCGCGAGCTTCCAGCGCAGCCGGCCGTCGTCGGCCTTCAGGGTGTAGAGCAGGTGGTCCGTGGAGCCGAAGTGGATCCGGCCCTCGGCCACCGCGGGGGCGCCCACGATGTCGCCGCCCGCCTGGAAGCGCCACTTCGGTGTCCCGGTGACCGCGTCCAGCGTGTACAGGCCCTTGCCGCTGCCGACGTGGACATGACCCGCGGCCACCAGCACCGGGTCGACCGAGGAACGGGACTCGGTGGCGATGCGCCAGCGGTCGCGGCCGTCGGTGGCGTCCAGGGCGTAGACCGTGCCGAGGTAGTCGGCCAGGTACACGCCACCGCCGGTCACCGCCGGGCCCGGCACGAAGGCCGGCGGGCACAGGAAGACCGCCGGGGCCTCGAAGTGCCAGCGGACATGGCCGCCCGCCACGTCCAGCGCGAGGACCCGTGTCCCGGCCGAGACGTACACGAAGCCGTCCGGCGCCTGCGCCACCCGCACCGGCACCCCGCCGCAGGAGGCGGCGTCGCCGATGGGGTACGACCAGCGCTCGTCGCCGGTCCGGGCGTCCAAGGCCCGCAGCCGGGCGTCCTGCCAGACGTACACCGTGCCGTCGTACAGCGCGGGGCCGGCCTCCGGCGACTCGAAGTCGGTCTGCGCCCCGGTGATCTCCCACAGCTTCTGGCCGTTCGAGGCCTCCCATGCCTGGACGCCGCCGCCGCGGGTGCCGGTGACGACCGTGCCGCGGTCGGCCTTGAGCGAGTACACCCAGGCGTCCATCTGCAGGCGCCACAGGTCGCCGCCCTCGCGGCAGTCCAGGGCGAACAGGGTCGGGCCGTCGGAGGCGTGGATACGGCCGTCCGCGACCGCCATCGACCAGGCCACGTCCCGCGTCTTGAAACGGCGCCGACCGGTGGCCACGTCCAGGGCGTGGACCTCGAAGGAGGTGACGTAGACGAGGTCGCCGGCGACCGAGGGGGTGCCCCAGACGTCGTTCGACATGCGGAAACGCCAGGGGCGCCAGCCGGCCGCCGTCTCCGGGGGCACCGGCGGCGGCGCCGGCACGGCAGGGCCTACGGCGGGATCCGCGCCGTTGACGCCGGGGCGGGGCTTGGACCAGGAGGCCACCAGACCGGCCTCCGGAGGGGGCGCCTGCATGGCGGCGGCGCGGACGTCGGCGACCCGGGGGCCTGGGCCGATGGGCACCGCCGCGCCGGCCAGCCGGACCGGGCCGGTGTCGGGGCCGCCGACGGGGACCGGCGCGGGCTGCGGGCCGGGGACCACCGGGTCGCGCGAGGGCGGGGGCGGCACCGGGACGGGGGCGATCCGGCCGCCGCTGCGTGCCCCGCCGGGCGAGGGCTTCGTCGCCGGACGGCCGCCTCTGCGCGCCTCGATCAGGCTCACCGCCCGCTCGGGCAGCCAGGCCGACGCCGTCCCGCTGTCGTCGGAGCCGGAGCCGAAGAGGTGCGGGGCGAGCTGGGCCTGGAGGTCGGCCGGGTTGGGGCGGGCGGTCGGGTCCATCTGCATACAGGACTCGATCAGCGGCCGCAGCTCGTCCGGGAGGCCCTCCAGGTCCGGACCCTCCCGGAGCAGCATGAAGACCGTCTCGACCGGGTTGGCGCCGTGGAAGGGCGGATGCCCGGTGGCGGCGAAGACCAGCATCGAGCCGAGCGAGAAGACGTCACTCGCGCCGGTGACGCTGCGCGAGTCCTTCGCCTGCTCCGGGGACATGTAGGCGGGCGTGCCGACGGCGACGTTGGTCATCGTCAACCGCGTGTTCGATACGCCCGACGCGATACCGAAGTCGATGACCCGGGGCCCGTCCTCGACGACGAGCACGTTGGACGGCTTGAGGTCCCGGTGCACCAGCCCGGCGCCGTGGATCGACTGCAGTGCCTCGGCGACACCGGCCGCCAGCCAGCGCACCGCCTGGGCCGGGAGCGGCCCGCACTCGTTCACTATCTCTTCGAGGGAGGGCGCGGGGACGTACGCGGTGGCCAGCCACGGCACGGCCGCGCGCGGGTCGGCGTCGACGACGGCCGCCGTGTAGAAGCCGGAAACCGCGCGGGCCGCCTCCACCTCACGGGTGAAGCGGACCCGGAACAGCTGGTCCTCGGCGAGCTCCGTACGCACCGTCTTGATCGCCACGCGCCGCCCGGACGCCGAGCGCGCGAGATAGACCAGCCCCATGCCGCCGGCACCCAGCCGTCCGAGCACCTCGAACGGCCCGATCCTGCGCGGATCGTGCTGCGTCAGCTGATCCACCACTCTGCCTGCCACCTCCCCGTACGGGCCCCGTCACCCACATATGTACGCGACCCCGTGCAGCGTCTCACCACCGCACCGCCTTGGCGGCACGCACCCCGATTCTTCCTGTCCGAGGGCGTCGTTGCGAACCCGAGGGCGGAACGGGGTGTCTTGGGACAAAACCACACCCGGCGTCCGACGGAAAGCACCGGTTCGCATACTGGGACGCCTGAGGTAAGAGTGAGGTCAGACTTCCGGCGCCGCCCGGCGTTCCAGGAGCGCGAAGGACGCCCCCTGATCGTCGCTGACCACGGCGACCGTTCCGTACGACGTTTCGAAGGGCGCAACCTGGACCCGCCCGCCGAGCCGGTTCACCGTGCCGAGGACCTCCTGGCAGTCCGCCACCCGGAAGTGGACGACGAAATGGGGCGGCATCATCGCCGGGAAGACCTCCTCGACGGCCGCACGACCGAAGTCCGGCTCCGCGTCCGGCCCGAACAGGGCGTCGTGGAAGAGTCCGCCGTAGAACGAGTTGGCGACCTCGGTGTCCCGGGCGTACAGCTCGGCCCAGCCGAAGGTGCCGACCTCGTGCCTGCGGCCGAAACCCGGGTGCTCGCCCGCCTGCCAGAGCCCGAAGACGGCGCCCTCCGGGTCGGTGACCAGGGCGGCCGTCCCGAGGCCCGCCCCCACCTCCACGGGCGCGGTGACCACCTGCCCCCCGGCCTCGCGGATCCGCCTGCCCAGCGCCTCCGCGTCCGGGGTGGCGAAGTACACCGTCCACACGGTGGGCATCCGCCCGTCCGTCTTGCGCGAGAGGGTGGCGACCCGGTCGCCGTCCAGCCGGGCCCATACGGTGGAGTCGTACGCCTCCTCGAAGGTCCACCCGAAGAGGTCACCGTAGAACCGCTTGCCCGCCTCCACGTCGGCGAGCTGCGCGTCCACCCAGCACGGGACGCCCTCTCCGTATCCCGTTCCGTCTGCGGATGCCCTGTTTTCGGCCATGCGGCCAAAGTAACGGCCTCCCGCGCAACCCGCAGACCAGGCACACCAGCCTCCACGTCCCCGCGCACCCCATTTGCAGTCGGCCGAATCGCGCCCCGATCACGCCTCGGTAAGCTGACGACATGACAGGACAAGTGCGTACCGTCGACGGCCGCGTGGCCGGCCGGCGTGGGCAGGCGACCCGGCAGAAGCTGCTCGACTGCCTCAGCGAGATGCTCAGCTCCTCCCCCTACCGGGACGTCAAAGTCATCGATGTCGCCCGGAAGGCGGGGACTTCACCCGCGACCTTCTACCAGTACTTCCCGGACGTCGAGGGCGCCGTCCTGGAGATCGCCGAGCAAATGGCCGCCGAGGGCGCGGCGTTGACCGAGCTCGTGGAGGGCCGCAGCTGGGTCGGCAAGGCGGGCTGGCACACCGCGCAGGAACTCGTGGACGGATTCCTGGAGTTCTGGCGCAAGAACGACGCGATCCTCCGCGTCGTCGACCTCGGCGCGTCCGAGGGCGACAAACGCTTCTACAAGATCCGTATGAAGATCCTGAACTCCGTCAACAACTCCCTCACGGACGCCGTCGCGCAGTTGCAGTCCAAGGGCAGGGTCGACAAGGACGTCAACCCGGCCGCGGTCGCGGGGTCGATCGTCGCGATGCTCGCGGCGGTGGCCTCGCACCAGAAGGGCTTCCAGACGTGGGGCGTCAAGCAGGCCGAACTCAAGCCCAACCTCGCTCTGTTGGTGCACCTGGGCGTGACCGGCAAGAAGCCGACCAAGTAGCGCCGGGAGGCCGACACTCCCTTTCTCCCACCCCAAGTCCTGTCTCACAGGCGGTGGTCCACCCAGGTGGACCACCGCCTGCTGCACGTTCAGGGCGGGGCAGCGCCCCGCAGGGGCTTACGCCGGCAGCGGCCGGTCCCGCACGACGTGCTTCATCACCAGCGTCGACGTCAGCCGCTGCACCCCGGGCAGCGTGGCCAGCCGCTCGTCGTACAGCCGCTGGTAGGCGGCGAGGTCCGCGGCGACGACCCGCAGCAGGTAGTCCGGCTCCCCGAACAGCCGCTGCGCCTCCAGCACCTCCCGCACATCGCCGAGCGCCCGCTCGAACTCGGCGACCGTGTCCCGGTCCTCCTGCCGCATCGAGACGAAGACCAGCGCCTCGAAGTTCAGCCCCACGGCGGCCGGGTCCACGACGGCCCGGTATCCGCTGATGGCACCGGCCCGCTCCAGCTCCCGCAGCCGCCGGTGGCACGGCGAGACGCTGAGCCGCACCCGCGCGGCCAGCTCCGTCACGGTCAGCCGCCCGTCCTGCTGAAGCTCGGCAAGAATCTTTCTGTCCACGTCGTCCATGAGGCAGATCTTCCCTCAAACCCGCAGGTCATGGGCAAACTTCGACAACACTTTCGGGCCATTCCCGCCTAATGTCCCCACCATGGACTCCGGACTGCTCATCTCCTTCCTCGCCATCGACCTGCTGCTGGTCTGCGTGCCGGGCGCCGACTGGGCGTACGCGATCTCCGCCGGGCTGCGCGACCGCTCGCCGCTGACGGCGGTGGCGGGCCTGGTCACCGGGTACGCGCTGCACACGGTCCTCGCGGTGGCCGGTCTGGCGGTGCTGGTGGCGGGCGAGCCGGGGCTGCTGACCGCGCTGACGGCGGCCGGCGCGCTGTACCTGGTGTGGCTGGGGTGGGGGGTGCTGCGCCGGCCGGGCACGCCGGGGGCGGCCGAGGAGACCGTGGCCGCGAGCCCGGCCCGCGCCTTCCTGCGGGGTGCCACGATCAGCGGCCTGAACCCCAAGGGGCTGCTCCTGTACCTCTCCGTGCTGCCGCAGTTCCTGGTGACGAAGGGCGCGCACCTGCCGGTCCCCGCCCAGACCGCCGTACTCGGCCTGCTCCACATGGCGTGCTGCGCCGCCGTCTACCTGACCGTGGGCCGCACGGCCCGCGCGGTCCTCGGCGCCCGTCCGGCGGCGGCACGGGCGGTCACCCGCACGTCGGGGGCGGCGATGCTGGGGATCGGCGCGTTCCTGCTCGTACAGCGCCTGGCGACGCTGTGACCACGCTATGACCTGCGGACGATCCGGAAGACCCGGATCTCCCGCTCCACCCGTGCCTGGTACGACGCGTACGGCGGCCAGAAGTCCAGCACCGCCCGCCACGCCGCCGCCCGCTCCGCCCCCTCCAGCAGCCGGGCCCTGACCGGGATGTCCCGCCCCTTCCAGCTGACCTCGGCGTCGGGATGGGCGAGGAGGTTGTGGGTCCAGGCGGGGTGAGCGGTGCGGCCGAAGTTGGAGCCGACGAGGATCCAGGAGCGGCCGCCGTCCTCGGGCATGCAGGCGAGCGGCGTACGGCGGGGCCGTCCGCTGCGGGCGCCGGTCGAGGTCAGGATCACGCCGGGCAGCAGCCGCGCGCTGAGCAGGACCGTTCCCCGGCTGAGCCGGTGCACGGCACGGTCCAGCGCGGGGACGACATACGGGGCGACCTTGGCGAAGCCCCGCGTCGAGGACACCTTCCGCACGACGCGCACACCGATCACACCGCCACCTCCCGCGCCTCGGACACCGAGAAGACCCGGGCCGCGTCGGCGGCGTGCGCCCGCAGCCGGTGCGTGGGGCCGAAGAGGAGTTCGTCACCGGCGGCCCGCTTGAAGTACAGGTGAGCCTCGTGCTCCCAGGTGAAACCGATGCCGCCGTGGAGCTGGATCGCCTCGGCGGACGCGATCCGCAGCGCCTCCAGGGCCTGCGCGAGGGCGAGCCCGCCGGCCCGCTCCCCGTGGACCGTCGCCCACGCCGCGTAGTAGGCGGCCGAGCGCGCCGCCTGCACGCCCACGTACACGTCCGCCAGCCGGTGCTTCACCGCCTGGAAGGACCCGATCGCCCGCCCGAACTGCTCCCGCTGCCCCACGTACTCCACGGTCCGCTCCAGCGCCCGGTCGGCGGCGCCCACGGCCTCGCAGGCGAGGACGGCCGCGGCCGGATCCCCCACCGCCGTGAGGGCACCCAGCGCATCCGCGCCCTCCTCCCCCAGCAACTCCGCCTCCACGTCCCGCAGTTGCAGCCGCCCCCGCGGCCGTGTGGCGTCCAGCGCGGTCTGCCGCACCCGTACGACCCCCGCCGCGTCGCCCGGCACGAGGAACAGCAGCGTGCGCGACCGGGCGAACCCCCCGGCGTGCGCGGCGACCACCAGCAGCCCAGCGCTGTGCCCGTCCAGCACCTGGTCGACCTGCCCGTACAGCCGCCAGCCGCCCGCCGCCCGCCGTGCCTGCACGCCCCCGGCACGTCCACCACCGGCCCAGTCCCCGCCGCTGGTGCCGGTGAGGGCGAGGGCGGTGGCGAGCGCGGTGCCGGGGACGGCGAGGGCGGCGGTGAGCGTGCCGCCGGCGAGGCGGGGCAGCAACTCGGCGCGCTGGGCCTCGGTGCCGAGGGCGGCGATCAGCGGCGCGGCGAGCACGGCGGTGGCCAGCAGCGGGGAGGGAGCCAGCGCCCGCCCGGTCTCCTCGCAGGCGAGGGCGAGTTCGGTCGCCGAGCAGCCGACACCGCCGTACGCCTCGGGAAGGGCGAGCCCGGGCAGGCCGAGCCGTCCGGCGAGGGCCGTCCACAGGGCGGGGTCGTGTCCGGCGGGGGTGTCGAGGGCCGCGCGCAGCTCGCGGGGGCCGCAGCGGCTGTGCAGCAGCTCGCGGAGGGTGCGGCGGATCTCGTCCTGTTCGGGGGTGAAGCGGGCGTCCATGACTCTTCCCTCCGTATCTGACGGGCCGTCATATTAGGAGGGCCGCAACGAGATGCCCAGGGTTTGGAGGCCGCGCATGACCGCCCGGAGCCGGAAAGTCGCCGTCGTCGGTGTGTCCCTCTCCGACTGCGGCCGAGTGGACGACGCGACCCCCTACGCCCTGCACGCCCAGGCGGCCCGTCGCGCCCTCGCCGACGCCGGGCTCGGCCGCGAGGCGGTGGACGGCTTCGCCTCCGCCGGGCTCGGCACCCTCGCCCCCGTCGAGGTGGCCGAGTACCTGGGACTGCGCCCCACCTGGGTGGATTCCACCTCGGTCGGCGGCTCCACCTGGGAGGTCATGGCGGCCCACGCGGCGGACGCGATAGCGAGCGGGCACGCGAACGCCGTACTCCTCGCCTACGGCTCGACCGCCCGCGCGGACGTCAGGGCGGGCCGGCGCACGGGGACCCTGTCCTTCGGATCCCGGGGGCCGTCGCAGTTCGAGGTCCCCTACGGCCACACCCTCATCGCCAAGTACGCCATGGCCGCCCGCCGCCACATGATCGAACACGGCACGACGATCGAGCAGTTGGCGGAGGTGGCCGTCCAGGCGAGGGCGAACGCGGCCCTGAACCCGCAGGCCATGTTCCGCGACCCGATCACCGTGGACGACGTCCTGTCGGGCCCGATGATCGCGGACCCCTTCACCAAGCTGCACTGCTGCGTCCGCTCCGACGGCGGGGCGGCCGTGCTGCTGGCCGCCGAGGAGTTCGTACGGGACTGCCGTACGGCACCGGTGTGGATCCTCGGCACCGGGGAGCACGTCTCGCACGCCGCGATGTCCGAGTGGCCCGACTTCACGACCGGACCGGCGGCGGTGAGCGGACGGCTCGCCTTCGAACGGGCCGGGGTGCGGCCGCAGGAGATCGACTTCGCGCAGATCTACGACGCCTTCACCTACATGACCCTGGTGACGCTGGAGGACCTCGGCTTCTGCGGGAAGGGCGAGGGCGGGGCGTTCGTGGAGAAGGGGCGGCTGCTGGTGCGGGGCGGGGAGCTGCCGGTGAACACGGACGGGGGCGGGCTGTCGGCCCAACACCCTGAGATGCGCGGGCTGTTCCTCCTGGTGGAGGCGGTGCGGCAACTGCGGGGCGAGGGCGGGGAGCGTCAAGTGCGCGCGGCGGACGGGGAGTTGCCCCGATTGGGAATCGCGTCGGCGACCGGGGGATGGTTCTGCTCGTCGGGGACGTTGGTACTGGGCAGGGATTGAGACCGTCGAGAGCACATCGAGAGGAACAGGCATGGCCCTGACCCGCGCAGAGCGTGAGCAGTTCCTGTCCGAACCCCATGTCGCCGCGCTGGCGGTCGACGCGGGGGCGGGGCGCGCCCCGCTGACCGTGCCGATCTGGTACCAGTACGAGCCCGGCGGCGACGTATGGATCATGACCGAGCGGGACTCCCGCAAGAACCGGCTGATCCAGGAGGCGGGCCGCCTCTCCCTGATGGTCGACCGGCTGGAGCCCACCATCCGGTACGTGTCGGTGGAGGGACCGGTCGTCAGGACGACCCCCGCCACCCTCGATCAGCTCCGGGAGATCTCGGCCCGCTACCTCCCGGCCGAGAAGGTCGACGGCTATGTCGACTTCGCCTGGAAGAACCACGGCGAGCAGGTCGTCCTGCACATGCGGCCCGAACGCTGGGTGTCGTCCGACCTCGGGCAGGTGTGAGCCGGAGCCACCGGCCACAATCGGGGCATGGGAACGGATCTTCATGAGCTGCTGAGGTCGCTGCGGGTGTGGGACGTCGACCTGCCCTCCTTCGACCCGGACACCGCACCCGCCGAACCGCTCGCCCTCTTCACGGCCTGGTTCGCGCAGGCGGTCGCGGCCGGGCAGGTCGAGCCGCACACGATGTCCCTGGCCACGGCGGACGAGGAGGGCCTGCCGGACGTACGGACGGTGATGCTGCACGGCGCCGACGCGGCCGGCTGGTCCTTCGCCACGCACCGGGGCAGCCGCAAGGGCCGCCAGCTCGCCGCCCGCCCGTACGCGGCCCTCGGCTTCTACTGGCCGGCCCAGGGCCGCCAGGTGCGGGTGAGGGGTTCGGTGACGGCGGCCCCGTCCGCCGAGTCCCAGGCCGACCTGCACGCCCGCTCGACCGGCGCGCTCGCGGCGGCCCTGACCGGCCGCCAGAGCGAGGTCCTGTCCTCGGTGCAGGAACTGGCGCGGGAGTCACAGGCGGCCTGGGAGCGGGCCCGGCGCGAACCGGACGCCCCGGTCCCGTCCTGGACCCTCTACCGCCTGCGGCCCGAGGAGGTGGAGTTCTTCCAGGGCGACGCACAGCGCCGCCACGTACGGCTCGTCTATCGCCGTACGCAGGACGGGTGGACGCGGGAGCTGCTCTGGCCCTGAGGGCCTGTCGCCTCTCAGTAGGCGCGGTTCCCGCGGAAGTCGTACGCCGCGAACTCGGCCACCGCCCGGTATCCGATGCGCTGGTAGAGGCCGTTGCTGGTCTGGTTCGCCAGGTCCGTGAACAGCAGCACCTCGCGCACCCCGGAGGCGAGCACGGACCGGCTGACCTGTGCGGTGACCGCGCCGGCGTAACCGCGCCCGCGCAGGTGGGCCGGGGTGTAGACGGGGGAGACCCGGGCCTGGCCGGCGACGACCGGGGTCACGCCGGCCATGGACAGGGGGGTGCCGTCCTCGCTCTCCCAGAGGGTGATGCCTCCGTAGGCGATCCGTGAGTCGGCCCAGGCGTCGGCGTCGCGGCCGGCGACGCCCCCGACGGCCTCGACGAACTCGCGGTGCCAGCGGATGAGTTGCGCCCGGTCCTCCTTGCCCGCGACGCGCGCTCGGCCCGCCGGAAGGGGGTGCGGCACGGTCAGGTTGCCGAGCCGGTACAGGCGTTGGCGCTGGCTGACGGCGGCCCGGACGCCCGAGCGCCGGCGCCAGGCGGCGACGAAGGCCTCGGCGGTCTCGCGGGCCGCTACGACACCGGGGACCTCGTGGCCGAGGGCCACCAGGTGGGCGGCGAGGGCGTCGGCCTCGTCGGGGGTGAGGGGGGTGACGTTCAGCCGGTAGGGCGGGGTGCGGAAGTAGGCGGCTCGCACCTGGCCGTCCACCTCCAGCACCCCGAAGACGGGCGCCTCGTCACCGTACGCTCGCGGCCCGTTCGTGCGCAGCGTCTCGGTGACCGTCAGGGCGACGGTGTGCAGATCGGGGCGTGAGCGCAGGAAGCCTCCGGCGTGGGCGAGAAAGCCGGTGAGGTCCTGGGTGCCGTACCAGTCGTCCGTGCGCATACCTCATGATCCCGCGCCCGGGCGGGAGTTGTGCACCCTTTTCCGCCGCGGACACGAAGCCGACACAAGTCCCCACTCTCAGGCGGGGGTCGAGGGGCTCCGTGTTCACGGTCGCGTGGGTCTACAGGTTGACGTCCGGGTCCGTCGCCAGCCGCGCGTGCAGATGCATGTCCCGGTACGCGTCGTGCCGCCCCGCCTCCCACATCGCGCCCCGCAGGGTCCCCTCGTACCGGAAACCGCACCGCTCGGCGATGTGGCAGGAGGAGTCGTGGCCGACGGCGTGGTCGAGTTCGAGGCGGTGCAGTCCCAGACCCGGCTCGGCGAGGGCCCAGCGGGCGACGAGGGCGAGGGCGCGGGTGGCGACGCGGCGGCCGCGGGCTTCGGGGAGGACCCAGTAGCCGACGCGGGCGGAGTTCATCACCCGGTCGATGACGTTGACGGCGATGTGTCCGAGGGGTGCGCCGGTCGCGGCGTCGGTGACGCAGTACGCCGCCGAGGTGCCCTCCGCCGCGTTGTGTGCCGCGGCGCGCAGGGAATCTCGGGCGCTGTCGAGGTCCGTGGTGATCCGCAGCGGGGTGTTCCAGCGCCGGAACTCCGGGTCGGTGCGGCCCCGGAACCAGACGTCGAGGTCGGTCTCGGAGTCGGCGTCCCAGGGGCGCAGGCGGAGGCCGTGGGCGTGCAGGTCGGGGAGGGGGCGGGGGGACGGCCGTATGTCGGGGTGCTCGGGGTGCTCGGGGTGCTCGGGGTGCTCGGATGGATCGGTGTCGCTCATGCGGTCATTGAAACGTGCCGGTCACCTCGGGGGACGGAACACCGGCGTCCCGTCGCGGAAGGCGACTTCCAGGTCCATCCCGGCGCGCAGCCGCCCGGCGTCCGGGCACTCCACGACCTCGGTCATCATCCGCGGGCCCTCGGCGAGATCGACGACCGCGGCGACGTACGGCGTCCGTTCCCCGAAGGGCGGCAGGTCATTGCGGTGGACGACCGACCAGGTGTAGAGGGTGGCCCGACCGCTCGCGGGCCGCCATGTCACGTCCTCGCTCCAGCAGTGCGGGCAGAACTCGCGGGGGTAGTGGTGGGAGCGTCCGCACGCCTGACACGTGCGGATGAGCAGCCGCCCCTCCGCTGCCGCGTCCCAGTACGCGCGCGTGAAGGCGTCGGGTTCCGGGAGGTCGAAGCGCGGGGTCTCGGAACGGGGGGTCTCGGAGCGCGGGGCCTCGGAACGCGGGGTCTCGGAACGCGGGGTCTCGGAACGCGGGGCGCTCATAGGAAAAGCCCCAGCGCGCTGTCCACCGACCACGACTGCCACGACATCCCGAACAGCGCGACCAGCGAGATCAGCGCCATCATCGAGTTCTGCCCCTGCTCGGCCCAGTCGTGGATCATCAGGGCGAAGTAGAGGAGGTTGAGCAGCAGCCCGCCGACGAGGGCGATCGGGGTCAGGAACCCGAGGACGAGGCCGAGTCCCAGGGCCAGTTCCGCGTACAGGACGACGTACGCCATGGTCCGTGGCCGGGGTGCCACGACGACGTCGAAGCCGGACCGTACGGCGTGCCAGCGGTGCTTGGCCGCCACGTCCGCCGCCCACCTAATGCCGCCCCCCTCGAACCAGCTTCTCTTGTCCTTGTGCCGCCAGCTCTCCAGCCACCACAGCCCGAGACCTATACGGAGCACGGCCAGCCATTCCGCACCTGTGAGCCAGATCGCGTCCATGAATCTGACGGTACGTCAGATCGGAGAGGGCTGACAATCACCTGTCCGCGAACACCTCCGTCACCCGGCCCGGCGGCAGAGACGCCTTCCCCTCGGCCGCACGTCCGGACCCGCTCCACATCCACTCCAGCCCCACAACCAGGAGATCTACGCCACAGGCCCCACCCACTCCTCCTACAGCCGTGATCGATCCGCAATCAATTCCGGTCTTGACCGAGACCCATCAACCAGCAGCGTGATTACGCTCCCGACCATGGCCGACTCCACAGCGTCCCCGACCCCCACGGACCACCCCGTCTACGTCATCGGCGCCGGCCCCGGCGGACTCTCCGTCGCGTACGCGCTGCGCGCCCAGGGACTGCGCGCCGTCGTGCTGGAGAAGTCGGACCGGGTCGGCGCCTCCTGGCGGCGCCACTACGACCGGCTCCATCTGCACACCGTCCGCCGGCTGTCGGGCCTGCCGGGGCTGCCGATACCGCGTCGTTTCGGGCGCTGGGTGTCCCGGGACGACGTCGTGCGCTACCTGGAGAAATACGCCGAGTACCACGATCTGGAGATCGTCACCGGCGTCGAGGTCTCCCGCGTCGAGCGCTCACCGGACGGCGCCGGCTGGCTGCTGCACGCCACCGGCGGCCGCGAACTGACCGGCGCCGCGGTCGTCGTGGCCACCGGCCACAACCACACCCCGCGCATCCCGGACTGGCCCGGACGGGACACCTACAGCGGCGAGTTCCGGCATGCCGGCGAGTACCGCGACCCGGCGCCGTACGCCGGCCGCGACGTCCTGGTCGTCGGTGTCGGCAACACGGGCGCCGAGATCGCCGTGGACCTGGCGGAGGGCGGGGCCTCGCGCGTGCGGCTGTCGGTGCGGACGGTCCCGCACATCGTGCGCCGCTCGACGGCGGGGTGGCCCGCCCAGTTCACGAGCATCCTCGTACGGCGCCTGCCGGTCCGGCTCGTCGACCGGCTCGCGCGACCGGTGGCGAAGCTCAGCGTGCCCGACCTGTCGGGCCATGGGCTGCCTCGCCCGGACACCGGCCTCTACAGCCGGGTCAAGGAAGGGGCCATCCCCGTTCTCGACGTCGGCCTCGTCGACGCCGTGCGCAAGGGCCGGGTCGAGGTGGTGGCCGCCGTCGACGGCTTCGAGGACGACAAGGTGATCCTCGTTGACGGCAACCGCGTCTCGCCGGACGCCGTCATCGCCGCCACCGGATACGTCCGCGCCCTGGACGATCTCGTCGGACACCTCGGCGTGCTCGACCCGCGCGGCAGGCCGGTCGTCCAGGGCGCCCGCACCCCGGCGAACGCGCCCGGCCTCTTTTTCACCGGCTTCACCAACCCCATCAGCGGCAACCTCAGGGAGATGGCGATCGACGCGAGGAAGATCGCGAAGGCCGTCGCCCGGAACCGCGACCTGCGCATCTCGCGCCTGCCGGTGCCGTAGACACCCTCGACACGCTCGACACCCTCAACTGCCCTACCTCTACCCCCTGTTACCTGTGAGTCAGAAGTTACGGGAGGGCTGTACCCCGCCACCGCACGGAGTCAGAATGTGAGCACTGTTCAACTTTTCAGGCTCCACTCTCCCCTCTCGCACGACGGAGGACGCACGTGGCAAGCGAAGGACAACCCGAAAATCAACTCCCCCGGGGCCCCCGACTCCCCCGGAACCCCCGGCTCTCGCGGCGCTCCCTGCTCGGCGGCGCGGCCGCCGCAGCCGGCGCCGCGACCCTCACCGCGACCGCCGCCGGCCCCGCCTCGGCGGCCACCGCCCGCGAAGTGGACGTCGCGATCGTCGGCGCCGGGCTGGCCGGCCTCACGGCAGCACGCGACCTGGTGGCGGCCGGCAAGTCGGTCGTCGTCCTGGAGGCCCGCGACCGGGTGGGCGGCCGGGTCGTGGGCCTGAACCTCGCGGGCGGAGGAGTCACCGAGGGCGGCGGCGAGTTCATCGGCCCCACCCAGGACCGCATCAAGGCGCTCGCCGACTCACTCGGCGTGGCGACCTTCACGACTTACAACACCGGTGACAACCTCCTCTACAAGGACGGCAAGAAGACCCCCTACTCCACCGACGGACCGCTCGGCGCCGTCCCGCCCATCGACGCCGCCGGGCTCGCGAACGCCGCGATCGTGCAGGCCAAACTGGACGACCTGGCCAAGCAGATCCCGGTCGACGCGCCCTGGACCGCCGCGAAGGCCGACGAATGGGACCGGCAGACCTTCGAGACCTGGCTGCGCGCCAACGCCGTCGTCCCGTCGGCCAAGTTCCTCTTCGACGTGGCCTGCACGTCGATCTTCTCGGCCGAGCCCCGGGAACTCTCCTTCCTGTTCGTCCTCTTCTACATCGCCGCCGCCGGCAACGCGTCCACCCCCGGCACTCTGGAACGCCTCACCGAGACCGCGAACGGCGCCCAGGAACTGCGCTTCGTCGGCGGCTCCCAACTGGTGCCGGTCAAGCTCGCCGCCAGGCTCGGCGACCAGGTGGTGCTGAGCGCCCCGGTGCGCACGATCGCCCGGTCCGGCGGCAGGTACACCGTCACGGCCGACGGCATCACCGTCACCGCCAAGAAGGTCGTCGTCGCCGTACCCCCGCCCCTCGCCGCCCGTATCTCCTACGACCCCCTCCTTCCGGCCGCCCGCGACCAGCTCACCCAGCGCCTGCCGATGGCCTCCGTCGGCAAGGCGATCGCCCTCTACGACACCCCCTTCTGGCGTGCCGACGGCCTCAACGGCCAGGTCGTCAGCGACACCGGCGTGGTCAGCTCCACCTTCGACAACTCCCCGCCCGACGCCTCCTACGGCGCCCTGATGGGCTTCATCGAGGCCGACGAGGCCCGGAAGCTGGACGCGGCGAGCGAGGCGGAGGTCAGAGCGGCCGTGCTGAAGGACTACACGACGTACTTCGGCGAGAAAGCGGCCTCTCCCACCTCCTTCGTCCTGCAACGCTGGAACAACGAGGCCTACACCCGCGGCGGCCCCGTCTCCATCGCCGCGCCCGGCGTACTGACCCAGTACGGCCCCGCCCTGCGCGAACCGGTCGGCGGTGTCCACTGGGCGGGGACGGAGACCTCCACCTACTGGATGGGGTTCATGGACGGGGCGGTGCGGTCGGGCGAGCGGGTGGCGAAGGAGGTGCTGGCGGTGCTGTGACCATGGCCGGCACGCCGTACGTCGACCGCACACCCCGGCCGACTGGGCGTGCGCCCTGCCCGACTGGGCGTGCGTCCTGCCCGACTGCCGGTGCGCTCCGCCCAACTTTGCGTGCACAGCCGTTCCTGACATGGCGTCAGTTCCTTTAATCTGACACTGCGTCAGTTAATCGCTGTCACACAGGAGCGGGCGGACCGATGCTTGGATCAACCCACGGCACCCTCACCACCGACTCCCGCCGGGCCCGGGTCATCGCCTGTGGCGAGCAGCCCGGGCCCGCCGTCCACGGCCGACCCGCCGAGGTCGACGATCTCGACGTCAGCGGCCGTCCGCTGTACTGCGACGTACCCGATCTGGACCGCTTCTTCCGGCCGGAGTCGGTCGCGGTGATCGGCGCCTCGGACGCCGAGGGCCGGCCCAACACCGGTGTCACCCGGCAGCTGATCGCCTGGTCCGAGCGGGTCGGCGCCCGGCTCCATCCGGTGCACCCCAGCCGCCCCTCCGTCTTCGGCATGCCCTGCGCTCCCTCCGTCGCCGACCTGCCCGAACAGGTCGATCTCGCCGTACTGCTGATCGCCGACCCCCTTGCGGTGATCGGGGAACTGGCCGCGGCCAAGGTGAGGTTCGCCGTCGTGTTCGCCTCAGGGTTCGCGGAGACCGGCGAGGAGGGCGCGGCCGCCCAGGACCGCCTCGCCGCCGCCGTCGAACGGTCCGGGATGCGGCTGCTGGGCCCCAACACCAACCTCAACGCCTTCGAGCGGTTCCGCGACGACCTGGACGGACCCGGGATCGCCCTGATCACCCAGTCCGGCCACCAGGGGCGGCCCGTCTTCGCCCTCCAGGAGCTCGGTGTCCGGCTGACCCACTGGGCACCCACCGGCAACGAGGCCGACCTGGAGACGGCCGACTTCATCTCCTACTTCGCCGAGCGGCCCGAGGTCGGCGCGATCGCCTGCTACGTCGAGGGTCTCAAGGACGGCCGCTCCTTCCTGCTCGCCGCCGACCGCGCCGCCCGCCGCAAGGTGCCCGTCGTCGCCGTCAAGGTGGGCCGCACCGAGACCGGCGCCCGCACGGCCGCCTCACACACCGGCAAGCTGACCGGCGCGGACGCGGTGGTGGACGCGGCGATGCGGCAGTACGGCGTGATCCGGGTCGACGGTCTGGACGAACTCCAGGACACCGCGACCCTGTTGGCCCGCGCACGGCCGCCCCGCGCCGAGGGCGTCGTCGTCTATTCGATCTCGGGCGGCACGGGCGCGCACTTCGCCGACCTGGCGAGCGAGGCGGGGCTGCGGCTGCCGGTGCTGTCGGAGGCCAAGCAGGCCGAGCTGCACCAGTGGATACCCGAGTACCTGAGCGTGGCCAACCCCGTGGACAACGGCGGCCATCCGGTCGGCGACCGGCGCGGCCGGAAGATCATCGACGCGATCCTCGACGACCCCGAGGTCGGGGTGCTGATCTGCCCGGTCACCGGCCCCTTCCCGCCGCTCAGCGACCGGCTCGTCCAGGACCTGGTGGACGCGGCCGAGCGGACGGACAAACTGGTGTGCGTGGTCTGGGGGTCGCCGGTCGGCACCGAGCCGGCCTACCGCGAGGTGCTGCTGGGCTCCTCGCGGGTGGCGACCTTCCGCACGGTGGCGAACTGCATCACCGCCGTCCGCGCCTACCTCGACCACCACCGCTTCGTCACCGGCTACCGCTCCCCCTTCGACCGGGCACCGCGCACCCCGTCCCCCTCCTTCCGCAAGACGCGCGAGCTGATGCGGCCGGGGCAGCAGCTCAGCGAGCACGCGGCCAAGCAGCTCCTGCGGGCGTACGGCATCCGCGTCCCGCGCGAGCAGTTGGTGACCAGCGCGGCGGCGGCCGTACGGGCGGCCGCCCTGGTCGGCTACCCCGTGGTGATGAAGGCGTCCGGCGCGCGGATCGCCCACAAGACCGAGCTGGGCCTGGTCAGGATCGGGCTGACCTCGGCCAGTCAGGTCCGGGACGCCTACCGGGAGCTGACCGACATCGCCCGCTACGAGGACGTCTCCCTGGACGGCGTCCTGGTCTGCCAGATGGTCGAGCGGGGCGTCGAGATGGTCGTCGGCGCCACGCGCGACCCGCTGTTCGGGCCGACCGTGACGGTCGGGCTCGGCGGGGTCCTGGTCGAGGTGCTGCACGACACCGCCGTACGCGTGCCGCCCTTCGGCGAGGAGCAGGCGCGGGACATGCTGGCCGAACTGCGCGGGCGGGCCCTGCTCGACGGGGTCCGGGGGCGCCCCCCGGCGGATCTGGACGCGCTCGTCGAAGTCGTCCTGCGGGTGCAGCGCATGGCCCTGGAGCTGGACGACGACCTCGCGGAACTCGACATCAATCCGCTGATGGTGCTGCCCAGAGGGCAGGGCGCGGTGGCCCTGGACGCGCTGGTGGTGTGCCGCTGACATGAAGGCCGATGATGAGATGAACATGCCCGGTTCCCCCCGTGTGCCCGGAAATTCCGTCGATTCATTGGTACAGCACGCCACTGACAATCAGGTCTGCCGCATCACGCTCAACCGCCCCGAAGCCCTCAACGCCCTCACCCCTGACCAGCGCGAACGCCTCATCCGGCTGCTCGCCGACGCCTCCGCGGACCCGGCCGTGCGGGCCGTCGTACTGACCGGGACGGGCCGGGGCTTCTGCGCCGGGGCTGATCTGCGGGGAGGATCGGCGGCCGGGGCGCGGGTGCCCGGCGATGTCGCCCGCACGATCCGCCTCGGTGCCCAGCGCCTCGTCGCATCCGTCCTCGACTGCGAGAAGCCGGTGATCGCGGCGGTCAACGGCACCGCGGCCGGCCTCGGCGCGCATCTCGCGTTCGCCTGCGATCTCGTCCTGGCCGCCGAGTCGGCGAAGTTCATCGAGGTGTTCGTCCGCCGGGGCCTCGTCCCGGACGGCGGCGGCGCCTACCTCCTCCCCCGCCTCGTCGGGCCGCAGCGGGCGAAGGAGCTGATGTTCTTCGGCGACGCACTCAGCGCCGTGGACGCGCAGCGGCTGGGCCTGGTCAACCGGGTCGTGCCGGACGGCGAGTTGGGCAAGACGGCCCGCGAGTGGGCCGAACGCCTCGCCGCCGGCCCGACCCGCGCCCTCGCCCTCACCAAGCAGCTCGTCAACGCCTCCCTCGACACCGACCGCGCCACCGCCTTCGCCGCGGAGGCCGCCGCGCAGGAGATCAACATGACGACGGAGGACGCCCGGGAGGGGGTGGCGAGCTTCGTGCGGCGCGGGAGCCCCGAGTTCAGGGGGCGGTGACGCTTCACCGGGTTCAAGGGGCGGTGACGCTCACGAATCGCGCCTCAGGATCCGCAGGTCCGGCGCGTCCGGATCGCCGAACCGCACGAACAGTTCGGGTTCGTCGGCGGTGCCGCCGACCGTCCAGTACGTCTCGTCCCCGCAGCCACCGCGCAGGCGTACGAGGACGCCGTCCCGCTCGCTGTCGCCGTAGGGGTCGTCGGTGCGCAGGTCCCAGGTGCCGGTGCCGTCGCACCGGACGAGGACCGGGTCCGGCGGATCCGCCGAGTCGTCGTAGATCCGCGGCTGCAGCGGCACCTTCGTGAGTTCGGCGTCTCCGTCCGGACGCAGCCGCAGCACCGCCCCCTGGTCGTCGCGCCAGTCGCCGGCGAGCTGCTCGGCGGACAGCACAGGGGGCTCGTAGTCCTCGACCAGCCCTGTGATCGTGGCCAGCACGCCGCCTACGAAGACCAGCAGGAACAGGGTGACCGACGCGAACAGCGAGGGCAGCCACACGGCCCAGTACCCCTGCGGCCGGCCCGTGACCCGCGCGCGTCTGCGGAAGTGGGCGAGGCCGAGCGCGGGCAGCACGCCGAGGGCCGCGAGGAGGGGCGCGGTGGCGGTGACCGGCCACCCCCACAGCAGGGCGGTGAGCGCCGCCCAGGCCGCGCCGATCGCCGTGGTGCTAAGCAGGTGCCAGGCCCATGCCGGACCGGGCAGCCGGCGAGTGACGACGCGCGCGAGGAGGTCCGCCGGCACGATGTGCGCGACCGCGTGCATGAGGCCGGCGAACGGCAGCACCACAGGTGCCGCGGCGAGCAGACAGGCCAGGGCGAGTAGCAGGGCGAAGCCGTACGGGGTGCCGCCGTAGTCGTCGCCCGACTGGGTTCCGATCCACCAGGCGAGACCGAGCGCGGGCAACTGCGCCGCGCATACCGCGGCGGCGGCGTTCAGCTCGACGAACGGCCGGACCGCGCCACCGGGTCTGTCACCTTGCGCGTCGCCGTCCCCCTCGCCCCGTCCGCTGTCTCCCCACCCCATGGGTGCAGCGTACGCGCGCGTGCTCCGCGGCCGGTCAGACCCCTTCCTATCTGACACACCGTCAGCTTCAATGGTCGGTGTGATGGGACACGCAGGAATGGCGGCCGCCGCCGTCCGCTACCTCAGGTCGGTCAGAGCAGCCCCCGCACGCGAGCCCGTCGAAGTGCTGCCGCGGCCCGAGCTGCGGTGCGTCGGCGAGGACGAGCGGGCGCCGGTCGGGCAGACCGAGTTCCGGCGGGTGCTGGGGAACTTCGCGACGGGTGTGGTCGTCGTCACCGCCAACGACCCCCTGGACGCCGCCCCCGCCGGTTTCGCCTGCCAGTCCTTCTCCTCCCTCTCCCTCGATCCGCCCCTGGTCGCCTTCATGGTCGGCCGTACGTCGAGGACATGGCCGCGCATCGCGCGCGCGGGCGACTTCTGCGTGAACGTCCTGAGCGCCGGCCAGGGCGAGCTGTGCCGCGCCTTCGCGGTGAGCGGCGCCGACAAGTTCGCGGGGGTCGCCTACGACGCGGCCCCGGTGTCCGGCTCCCCCCGCCTCGCCGGCACGCTCGCGTGGATCGACTGCACGATCCACGCGGTGCACACGGGCGGCGACCACCTCATCGTCGTGGGCCGGGTGGACGCGCTGGGAGCGGCCGACGGGGACGAGCCGCCGCTGCTGTTCCACAAGGGGCGGTTCCTCTAGGCCGCCACCGTGACCGGGGCCGCCGGCCGGCGGATCACCAGCGCCATCAGCGCCGCCGCCGCACACAGCGCCCCCGACGCCCACCAGACGATGTCGTACGACCCGAAGACGTCGCGTGCGACCCCGCCGAGGAAGGCCACCAGGGCGGCACCGACCTGGTGGGAGGCGAGGACCCAGCCGAAGACGATCGCGCTGTCCTCGCCGTAGTGCTCCCGGCACAGGGCGACGGTGGGCGGGACGGTGGCGACCCAGTCCAGGCCGTAGAAGACGATGAAGAAGAGCATCGGCACGTGGACCGTCGGGAACAGCAGCATCGGCAGGAACAGCAGCGAGACACCGCGCAGGGCGTAGTAGACCGCGAGCAGGCGGCGGGGCTCGAAGCGGTCGGTGAGCCAGCCGGAGGCGATGGTGCCGACCACGTCGAACACGCCGATGACCGCGAGCAGCGAGGCGGCGGCCGGGACGGGCATGCCGTGGTCGTGGGCGGCGGGCACGAAGTGGGTCTGGATGAGGCCGTTGGTGGAGGCGCCACAGATCGCGAAGGTGCCGGCGAGCAGCCAGAAGGGGCCGGTGCGGGCCGCCGTGAAGAGGACCTTCACCGCCCTGCGCGCGGCGCCCGGCACGGGGGCGGGCTTGGGCACGAACTCTCGTGCGCCGTACGGCTTCAGGCCCACGTCGGCCGGATGGTCGCGCAGCAGCAGCCAGACGAAGGGAACGACGGCGAGGGCGGCGAGGGCGACCGTGACGGCGGCCGGCCGCCAGTCGCCCGCGTCGACCATCAGGGCCAGCACGGGCAGGAAGATCAGCTGGCCGGAGGCAGAGGCGGCGGTGAGGATGCCGGTGACCAGGCCGCGCCGCTCGGTGAACCAGCGGTTGGTGACCGTCGCGGCGAAGGCCAGCGCCATCGAACCGGTGCCCAGCCCCACCAGCAGCCCCCAGCACAGCAGCAGTTGCCAGGGTGCCGTCATCCAGACCGTGAGGCCCGAGCCCAGCGCGATCACGGTGAGCGCGACGGCGACCACCCGGCGGATGCCGAAGCGGTCCATCAGCGCGGCGGCGAAGGGCGCGGTCAGGCCGTACAACGCGAGGTTGACGGAGACCGCGGCCGCGATCGTGCCGCGCGACCAGCCGAACTCCTGGTGCAACGGATCGATGAGCAGGCCGGGCAGGGAGCGGAAGGCGGCGCCGCCGAGGATCGTCACGAAGGCGACGGCGGCGACGTACCAGGCACGGTGGATGCGGCCACGACCTGGCTCCGGCGGGGACTTGTCGACGGCGGTGGCTTGGGTTGTCTGCGTCACGACATCGAGCTTCGGGCCTGCGCGCCCGCTGATCCATTGGCCCGAAGGACAGCATTCGTTAGGATCGGGCCATGCGCGGTGAGCCGGAGTTGCGTCCCCATCGTGTGGCCGTCCTCGCGTTGGACGGCGCGCTGCCGTTCGAGCTGGGCATCGCGCACCGGATCTTCGGCCGCCCCAAGGACGCCCGGGGGCGGCACCTGTACGAGGTCGTCACGTGCTCGATCCGGCCACCCGGGCCGGTCCAGACCGACGCCGACTTCGCCATCGACGTCGCCAACGGCCCGGAGGCCCTGGCGACCGCCGACACCGTGATCATCCCGGCGTCCTACGAACTCGGCCCGGTCTTCGAGGAGGGCGTGCTGACCGACGAACTGGCCGCCGCGCTCGCCCACATCCGCCCCGGCACCCGGCTCGCCTCCATCTGCACCGGCGTGTACGTCCTCGCCGCCGCGGGCCGCCTCGACGGCCGCCCGGCCACCACGCACTGGGCGGACGCCGAGCGCTTCCAGCGGCTGTTCCCGAGGGTCCAGGTCGACGCGGACGTCCTGTTCATCGACGACGGCGACGTGCTGACCTCGGCCGGCGTCGCCGCCGGGATCGACCTGTGCCTGCACATGGTCCGCCGCGACCACGGCACGGCGATCGCCAACGACGTGGCCCGCCGCACGGTCGTACCGCCCCACCGCGACGGCGGCCAGGCCCAGTACATCCACCGCCCGGTCCCCGACCCCCAGCAGGCGTCCACGACCACGGCACGCGCCTGGGCCCTGGGCCGGCTCCACGAGCCGATCCAGTTGCGCGACATGGCCGAGCAGGAGGCCATGTCCGTACGGACCTTCACGCGCCGCTTCCGCGAGGAGGTCGGCATCAGCCCCGGCCAGTGGCTCACCCAGCAGCGGGTGGAACGAGCCCGGTACCTGCTGGAGTCCACCGACCTGTCCGTGGACCAGGTCGCCCGGGACGCCGGCTTCGGCACGGCCCAGTCGATGCGACAGCACCTACAGGCGGCGCTCGGTGTCACGCCCACCAGCTACCGGCGCACCTTCCGCGCCGGCGAGGCCGACAGCCAGGTCACCACCCGCACCTGAGCCCTCCCGGCGGACCTCTCCCCACCAGCCGAGCGCCGACAGCAACAGAGTCACCACCACGCCGGCCTGGATGGCCGTGGACGGCGCCACCACCTGGAGCAGACCGCCGGCGAGGGAGCCCGTCGCCGCGTAACCGGCGCCCGCGGCCGCGTACATCACGGAATAGCCGGCGGCCAGTGCCCCCGGCGGCAGGGCCTCGCGCAGGGACAGGTTGCGGGTGATCAGCGCGCCCGACTGGAGCGTGCCCGCCAGGACGAGGACGACCGCGATCCCGGCCGCCCCCGGTATCAGCGCGGCGAGGATCACGAAGACGGACATGCCGCACATCAGCACCACGCTGCGCACCCGGAGCCGCCCCGGCCACGACCGGAGGCCGTACACGAACGCCCCGAGCCCCGCTCCCATGGCCATGCCCGCCAGCATCGGGCCGGACCAGCCCACACCGATGCCGCGCTGTTCGAGGAGGGCGGGCAGGGTG
This sequence comes from Streptomyces sp. NPDC006385, assembly GCF_040612485.1. Classification (NCBI taxonomy): domain Bacteria; kingdom Bacillati; phylum Actinomycetota; class Actinomycetes; order Kitasatosporales; family Streptomycetaceae; genus Streptomyces; species Streptomyces sp. NPDC006385. The sequence continues at coordinate 141,140 of NZ_JBEXQG010000009.1, read as the reverse complement.
AGTTCGGACAGGCCGAGCAGGGTGATGCTGGCCGCGCCCGTGACGTACACCGGCCACGCGTGGATCAGCACGCGGAGCTTCACCCGCCCTGCCTCCCCGTCCTGTTCCCCCTTGGCCCAGCCGGCGGGCAGCAGCCAGTGGCCCACGATCGACATCGCCATCAGGGCGGCCGCAAGGAGCAGCGGCACCCGTGGCGCCACCCCGAGGGCGAGACCGGCGACCGCGACCGGGGAGACCGCCCACACGCCCGACATCAGCATCGACTCGGTCGACAGCGCCTGCGCCACGGCACGCTCCGGGACCAGCGAGGTCAGCAGCGTCCGCTGCCCTCCGGCGACCGCGGCCGGCGCCGCACCGGCCAGGAACGCGAACGCCCCCAGCACGAGGGAATGCGCCCCGGCCAGCGCCCCGAGCCCCGTGAACCCGACCGTCCCGCCCGCGAGTCCGAGGGCCAGATGACGCCGGCCACGAGCCGGGTCCAGCCGCATCCCGAGGACCGGGGCGCAGATGATCTCGCCGAGCACATAGGCCGCCGCGAGCGTCGCCCCCAGCGTGTAGCCGCCGGGACGCTCGCGCACGAGGAACACCAGGGCCAACGGCGTCATGGCGACCGGCATACGCGAGGCGACGGCGGTGCAGGCCCAGATCAGGACCTGCTTGGAGGCGACGTCTCGATAGGTCATGGAAACGACGGTAGGCGCTGCCGCTGACAACGCGGCAGCGGTTTTCCGGGCCTGTGGAAAACGGCGTGGAGCAGCCGATCGGCGCCGGGCCGTACGTCCAGCCGCCGCGCCGGAGACACCCCCACAGCGGCCACACCGGACCTCAGAACGTGAGCACCCCGCGCGCCACCTTCCCCGCCTCCGCGTCCGCCGCCGCCCGCTCGAACTCCTCGACCGGATATGTCTGCGTCACCAGTTCGTCCAGCATCAACCGTCCCGCCCGGTACAACTCGGCATAGAGCGCGATGTCCCGCTGCGGCCGCGACGACCCGTACCGGCAGCCCAGGATCGCCTTGTCCAGGTACATCGACGACACGACGAAGGACGCCTCGGCGCCGGTCGGCGGCACCCCCAGCAGAATCGCCTGCCCGTGCCGGTCGAGCAGATCGACCGCCTGCCGGACCAGCTCCACGCGCCCCACGCACTCGAAGGCGTGGTCCACCCCCGTCGGCAGCAGCTCCCGCACGCCCTGCGTCGAGGTCAGGAAGTCGGTCGCCCCGAACTGCCGCGCCACCGCCTCCTTCGCCGGGTTCGCGTCGACGGCGACGATGCGCAGCGCGCCGGCGATCCGCGCGCCCTGAAGGACGTTGAGGCCGATGCCTCCGGTCCCGATCACGAGCACGCTGTCACCCCGGTCGACCTTCGCCCGGTTGAGCACGGCGCCCACCCCGGTCAGCACCCCGCACCCGATGAGCGCGGCGGAGGGCATCGGAATGTCCTTCGGGACGCGCACCACCTGCACGGCCTTCACCACGGTCCGCTCGGCGAAAGCGGAGTTGGACGCGAACTGGAAGACGGGCCGCCCCCCTCGCGTGAACGGCTGCCCGGGCCGCCCGATGGCCTGCCGGCACATGGTCGGCCGCCCCCGGTCGCACTCCGCGCACGTACCGCAGTTGGCGAGCGTGGACAGGGCCACATGGTCGCCGGGCACGACATGGGTGACACCCACACCCACGGCCTCCACCACTCCGGCGCCCTCGTGGCCCAACACCACAGGAACCGGGAAAGGTATGGTCCCGTCCACCACGGACAGATCGCTGTGACACAGCCCCGCCGCCGAGATCGCGACCAGCACCTCACCCGGACCGGGACCTCGCACATCCAGGTCGTACGCGACCTCGGCCCGCTTCCCGTCGAACACCACGCCGCGCATCACGCAATCCCCTTGGGTTCCCTCGGCAGGCCGAGCACACGCTCGGCGATGATCGTGCGCTGCACCTGGTCCGAACCGCCGTAGATGGTGTCGGCCCTGGAGAACAAGAACAGGTGCTGCGCCTCGTCGAGTTCGTACGGCGCCGAGGGCGACCACTCCGCCGGCCCGACCCCGGCCGCCGCGCCCCGCACCCGCATCGCCAGCTCCCCGAGCCGCTGATGCCAGCCGCCCCACAGCAACTTGGCCACGCTGGGCGCCCCCGCGTCCCCCGAACCCCCCAGCGTCCGCAGGGCGTTCCACCGCATCACCCGCAGCTCGGCCCACTGCCGCACCAGCCGCTCCCGTACGACGGGATCCTCGACGGCCCCCGACTCGACGGCCGCACGCACGACCGTCCCCAGCTCCTGCGCGAACCCGACCTGCTGGGCCAGCGTCGACACACCCCGCTCGAACCCGAGCAGACTCATCGCGACGCGCCACCCCGCGCCCTCGCCCCCGACGACGTGCTCCACGCGCGCGTGCGCGCCGTCGAAGAAGACCTCGTTGAAGTCACTCGTGCCGGTCAGCTGCCGGATGGGCCGCACCTCGATGCGGCCCGGCTGGTCCATCGGCACGAGCAGAAAGCTGAGGCCGTGATGGCGCCGGGAGTCCGGATCGGTGCGCGCCAGCACGAAACACCAGTCGGCCTCGTGCGCGAGAGAGGTCCAGATCTTCTGCCCGGTGACGCGGTACGTCCCGTCCGAACCGAGCTCGGCCCGCGTCCGGACACCCGCGAGATCCGACCCCGCGCCGGGTTCGCTGTATCCCTGGCACCAGAGCTCGTCCCCAGCGGCGATCGGCGGAAGAAAGCGAGCCTTCTGCTCCTCGGTGCCATGGGCGATGAGAGTGGGCGCCAGGAGCTTCTCGCCGATGTGCCCCGACCGCGCAGGCGCGGCGGACCGGGCGTACTCCTCGGCCCAGGCGACCTGTTGGGTGAGGGTGGCGGTTCGGTTCCCATGACCGGACTCGGGCCAACCCAGCCCGATCCACCCGGCTTTTCCGAGCATTCGTTCCCAACCACGCCGGTCCTGAGCGTCCTTGGCATGCTCCTCCAGCCACGCCCGGGCTTCCACACGAAACGCCTCGTCCTCAGGTGCGAACCCGAAGTCCACAGGGGCCTCCTTGTAATCACCGGCTACGGACAACGCCCTTTCTCCAGGGGCGCGGGGGACCCGCGCGACCAGCCACGAACCACCCGCGGCCGCCGTACGACGGCATCCCCGAGCTCTCAGGCGTTCGGCCGTTCCCCCCGCGCCGCAGCCCGAGCCATCGCCTCCACCCGCTCCAACATCGGCATCGGATCCACCCCCACCGCCCCCGGCAGAAACGCCGCTATCCGCTCCGGCGTCCAAGAACCCTCGGCATACGCCGCGCGCAGCTCCCGCGGCTGAGCCCACACCGCGATCTTCGGCCCGGCGACCGTGTACACCTGCCCGGTGACGCCCTGCTCCTTCGCCCCGTCGGACAGCAGGTACACCACCAGCGCGGCAACGTCCTCCGGCTCCCCGATCTCCGTCAACTCCGTGGGAACGTTCGCCGACATCCGCGTACGAGCAACCGGCGCCACGGCGTTCGCGATCACCCCGTACTTGTGCAGACCCAGCGCGGCGCTCCGCACGAGCGAGATGACCCCGCCCTTCGCCGCGCTGTAATTCGCCTGCGAAACCGACCCCTGATGATTGCCACTGGTGAACCCGATCAAGGCTCCCGCCCCCTGCTTCCGCATCACCGCGGAGGCGGCCCGGAACACCGTGAACGTGCCCTTCAGGTGCGTGGCGACGACCGGATCCCACTCCTCCTCGGTCATGTTGAACAGCATCCGCTCCCGCAGGATCCCGGCGACGCACACGACCCCGTCGATCCGCCCGTAGGCCGACACCGCCGCGTCCACGACCCGCTGGCCACCCGCCATCGTGGACACGTCGTCGGCCACGGCGACGGCCTCCCCACCCGCCGCCTCGATCTCCTTGACGACACCCTCGGCGACCTCGCTCGTGGGCGAGACCCCGGCCACGGACACCCCGTAGTCGTTGACGACCACCCGCGCGCCCTCGGCGGCGGCGGCCAACGCCACCGCCCGCCCGATCCCCCGCCCGGCACCCGTCACGGCGACGACCTTGCCTGCCAAGAAGTTCCCCACGCCCCGGCCCCTTCCCGCAGTTTCTGACGGTCCGTTAGATTCGACTTGATTCTACGACCCGTCAGATACGCGGAGACAAGCCCCGGGGAGGACTCATGTCACTGCCGGACGCGTTCCACGAGATCGCCAAACGCGTGAACAACTGGGGCCGTTGGGGGGCGGCCGACGAGATCGGCACCCTCAACCTGATCACCGACGAGGTCGTCCGCGAGGCGGCCGCCTGCGTCCGCACCGGCCGCCGTGTCCCCCTCGCCCTGCCTCTCCGGCAGGACGGCGTACAGACCGGGATGATCCCGGGGCGGGTCAACCCGCTGCACGCCATGGTGCAGATCAACCAGGAGATCTTCGGCCCCGGAACCGTCGCGTGCAGCGACGACACCGTGACCATGGGCCTCCAGGCGGCCACCCACTGGGACGCGCTCACCCACGTCTCGCACTCGGGCCGGCTCTACAACGGCCGCCCCGCCGCCACCATCACCCCGCACGGCGGCGCCGAGTTCAGCGGCATCGACAAGGCGCGGCACATCGTCTCGCGCGGAGTGCTGCTGGACGTGGCACGCGCGCGTGGCGTCACCCGGCTCGACGGCGGGCACGCGGTCACCCCCGAGGACCTGGAGGCGGCCGAGGAACTCGCGGGCACGCGCGTGCGCGCCGGTGACATCGTGCTCGTACGGACGGGGCAGATCCAGGTCTATCTCGCCGGCGACAAGCACGCGTACGGCCATCCCTCACCCGGCCTGTCGATCCGTACGCCTGAGTGGTTCCACGCGCGCGATGTGGCGGCCGTGGCGAACGACACCCTCACCTTCGAGATATTCCCGCCCGAGACGGAGGACCTGTGGCTGCCCGTGCACGCGCTCGACCTGGTGGAGATGGGGATGCTGCAGGGGCAGAACTGGAATCTCGAAGAGTTGTCCACAGCCTGTGGACAAGAGGGCCGCTACACGTTCCTGCTGTCGGCGATGCCCGAGCCCTTCGTCGGCGGTACGGGGACGCCCGTGGCGCCCGTGGCCGTGCTCTGACGTTCTGACGTCGTGACACCGCGACGTCGTGACACCGCGGCACTGTGACGTCGTGACGAGGTCGGCTGGCGGCGCGGCTTCCCAGTTCTCGGCTCCGCCCGAGCTGGGAGGTGCCCCATCCGCCCCGAGCACGGCACCGCGCGCCGCCATCCGACTCCGGCGTACCCGCCCCGGTCCCCCTGGCCCCGAGAAGACCGACGCCGATCACGACCCACACTCGGCGAGGGTCTCCGTCACCGAAACCCTCGTCGTCCCCTCGCGGCGAATCGCTGACCACAAGCGTGATCAACCGGACACTCGGCGTCAACACCCAATCGGTGATTTGTCACTTACGTCCCGTTTTCCCCGGCCGCGCACGGAAGCATGCCCGGGCGCATCGACGCTCACCCGAGCTGAAGGAACGGCGCTTACTGCAACCGTGCCCCCGAATCGGCGAAGTTCTCGCGCCGTGCGCCCGTCAGACCGCCTCGTACGCCAGCCCTTCGTAGGCCGGCACCCCGCTGCCACAGGCGGAGGCGGACCCGTTCACACCGGCGGCCCGATCCAGTTCGCACCAGATCCGCTTGCCGGCACCTTCGGAGCACCAGCCCCACCGGTCCGCCAGGCCGTCGACGAGCGCGAGGCCCCGGCCGCCCGTCGCGTCACCGTCGGGGCACCGGGGCACCGGCGCCCGGTCACTGCGGTCGGTCACCTCGAGCCGTACGGTGGCGGACTCCTGGGCCGCGCCCGGCAGGGACAGCCGCAGCACGGCCGGGCAACCGGTGTGCACCACGGCGTTGGTGACGAGTTCGGAGACGAGCAGGATCAGCGTCTCGGCGAGCGGCTCATCGACCCCTATCCCGGACCCGGCAAGCCGCGAGCGGGCCCACCGCCGGGCTCGCCCCACCTCAGCGGGGTCGGGCCGGATCTCCAGCTGCACTTGAAGCACCTGCACCGCTCACACCATCCGAACCGGCGGACACATAGCCCCGCGCCTCACGAGGGCCACGATCCTAGCCATTCTTTTCATGGCCAGAACAATGGCCAAAGCTAGGGTCACGGAACGTGAATCCCTTAGCTGACAGCATGGTTGACGTACAGTCACCCCAACAAGCGCTTCGGGCATATTCCAGCGCGAAGGATTACCCGTGCGCCATACTGTGCGACGCTTGCTGCGGGGAGTCGAACAGGCGGGGACAGAAAGCCCTCCCGCCCTGCGAGCAGCGGCGCGCACCGCCGGATCCGGAGCCGCCTCGAAGGCAACTCCGGCATGGCTCGTACTCGGAACCACTCGCATCTGACACAAGGTACCGGAGCGGACCGCCGACTCCAGGCCGTGACGAGTCACGCGTAGGACACAACCCGATATCAACGCTCCGTAATTCCGGTATGCCACAATCCGCGACATCCGCTCGGGTATGGACGGCGACACCGCAGACCAGGGGCTTTCAGGTCGATCCGGTGAGAAGTTCGGCGGCCAGGTTCTCCTCACTCTCCGTAGCGTCGCCCGCACGATGGGTTCGCACCCATGCGCGCTTCAGATGCAGATGGACCTCGAACTCCCAGGTGAATCCCATGCCGCCGTGCACCTGGAGACAGTCGCGGGCGCCGCGCACGGCGGCCTCGTCGGCGAGCAGCCGGGCGGTGTGGATGTCGGCCGGGGCGGCGGTGACGGCCGCCGCGTAGACGGCCGCGCGCGCCGTCTCCGTGCGCACCAGCATCTCCGCGCACAGGTGCTGCACCGCCTGGAAGGCTCCGATCGGCCGCCCGAACTGCTCACGCGCCCGGGCGTGTTGCACGGCCAGCTCGCACGCGCGTGTGGCGCTGCCCAGTTGTTCGGCCGCGGTGAGGAGTACGGCGACGGGGTCCACGCCGCAGGCCGTGGGAACCCGGTGCAGGGGCGTCAGCGGATCGACCGACCGCAGCGGTACGGCTCCCGTCGCGTCCCCGCGTACGACGTCCGCCTCGGCGAGCCACTCCACCAGCCCGTTGCCGGCGGCCGCCACCACCGCCTCCCCGGTGGCCGCTCCGGGCACCGCCCCCGCCGCGAGATGCGTGGCCACCAGGGGCCCGGGCAGCAGCGCGCGCCCCGCCTCCTCGAAGGCCAACACCGCCTCCGGCAGCCCGAGTCCGACCCCGCCCCCGGTCTCGGGCAGCCGCAGCGCGAAGAACCCTGCGGCGCCGAGGTCCCGCCACAGGGCCCGGTCCAGGCGGCCGGGCGCGTCGACGGCGGCCCGCAGCGCCTCCCCGCCGAAGCGCCGCGCCAGCAGCTCCCGCACTGCGCGCCGCAACGCCCGCTGGTCCTCGGTCAGTTGGAAACGCATCCGTCACCGCCCCTTCGGCAGCCCGAGGATCCGCTCGGCCACGATGTTCCGCTGGATCTGCGAGGTGCCGGCGGCGATGGTGTACGACAGCGAGGAGAGCCGGTCGAGCGTCCACGGCCGGTCGAGGTCCAGGGACTGAGGCCCCAGTACGTCGGCCGCGGCGTCGTAGAGGTCCTGGCGGGCGTGCGAAAACCTCAGTTTGAAAACCGAACCCCCGATCCCCGGCACCCCTCCGCTCTGTTCCGCGTCGCTCACGTTCCACTGCGTCAGCCGCCACAGCGCCCGGAACTCGGCGTTCAGCCGACCGAGCCTGCGGCGCAGCACCGGGTCGTCCCAGCGTCCGTTCTCGCGCGCCGCAACGGCGAGTTCGCGCAGGACGCGCCGGCAGGCGACGACCTCGCCCACGAAGGCCGTGCCGCGTTCGAAGGAGAGGGTCACCATCGTCACGCGCCAGCCGTCGTTCTCGTCCCCGACCCGGTGGGCGACCGGCACCCGCACCTCGTCGAGGAACATCTCGGCGAACTCGGTCGACCCGGCGAGGGTCCTCAGCGGCCGGACCGTGATGCCCGGCGCGTCCATGGGCATGGCCAGCCAGCTGATCCCGCGGTGCCTGGGCGCGTCGGGGTCGGTGCGCACCAACAGCTCGCACCAGTCGGCCACTTCCGCATGGGAGGTCCAGATCTTGGACCCGCTCACCACATAGTCGTCGCCGTCCCTACGCGCGCGCGTGCGCAGTGCCGCGAGGTCGGACCCGGCCTCCGGTTCGCTGAAGCCCTGGCACCAGACCTCGTCGCCTCGCAGGATCGGCGGCAGCCAGCGCGCCCGCTGCTCCGCCGTCCCCTCGGCGGCGATGGTCGGCCCCGCGTGGAGCAGCCCGACGAAGCCCGCCCCCACATAGGGCGCCCCCGCCTTCTCGGTCTCCTCCAGGAAGATGAGCCGTACGGTCGGGGACGCGTCCCAGTGGACATCGGCGTATCCGGCGTCGTGGAGCATGCGCTGCCAGCCGAGGTCGTAGGCGCGGCGCCCCGGCCAGTCGTCCGGGGAGGGCTTCGGCGGAAGCGTGGGCAGGACCTCGCCCAGCCACTCCCGCAACCGGGCGCGGAACTCCTCTTCTTCGGGCGTGTACGCCAGGTCCACCGGACGGATCCCCCTCCACCGGAACGGGAGAATCTGACGTGACGTCAGATCAATGACTCACAGGAAGGCTAGACCCGCACCCCTGGACCGACAAGGCGGTGAGCCCTACGCTCTGCCCACTATCTGACTGACCGTCAGCTACGGCAGGGGGCCGTCATGACCGACACCGCTCACGCCCTGGGTTCCTCGCGCACCCTCTGGGACCTTCTCGCCCGCCGCGCCGACCGCACCCCCGACCGCCCCGTCCTCCTCCAGGACGACCGCCGCCTGAGTTTCGGCGAGCTACGCGCGCGTGCCGAGCGCGTGGCGGCCGGCCTGTACGACCTGGGCGTACGCCCCGGCACGGTCGTCGCCTGGCAGCTGCCCACCCGTATCGAGACGGTCCTGCTCTCCTTCGCGCTGGCCCGCCTTGGCGCCGTGCAGTCGCCGGTCATCCCGTTCTACCGGGACCGCGAAGTCGGCTTCGCGCTGCGGGAGTCGAAGGCGGAGTTCTTCGCGGTGCCGGGCGTGTGGCGGGGCTTCGACCACACGCAGATGGCGCGGCGGCTGGGCGCGAAGGGGATCTTCGAGGCGTACGACACCCTGCCCGACGGCGATCCGTCCGTACTGCCCCCGCCACCCGCCGAGGGCACCTCGGTGCGCTGGATCTACTGGACCTCGGGAACGACGTCCGACCCCAAGGGCGTGCTGCACACGGACCGCTCGCTGATCGCGGGGGGCTCGTGCCTGGCGCACGCCCTGCGGCCCACGGACGCCGATGTCGGCTCGATCGCCTTCCCGTACGCGCACATAGGCGGCCCCGACTACATGGTGATGCTGCTGCTCCACGGGTTCCCGGCGGTGCTGTTCGAGCAGTTCGCGCTGCCGGACGCGCTGGGGGCGTACCGCGAGCACGGTGTGACGATCGCCGGCGGGTCGACGGCGTTCTACTCGATGTTCCTGCAGGAGCAGCGCAGGCAGCCGTCCGGCGCGAAGGCCGTCCCCTCGCTGCGGCTGCTGGCGGGCGGCGGGGCACCGAAGCCGCCCGAGCTCTACCACGCCGTGGTCCGTGAGATGGGCGTGCAGCTCACGCACGGGTACGGCATGACCGAGGTGCCGATGATCACGATGGGGGACCCGGACGACACGGCGGAGAACCTGGCGACGACGGAAGGGCGGCCGCCGGAGGGGATGGAGATACGGATCGTGGACGGGGAGGTGCGGCTGCGCGGGGAGGCGGTGTGCCGGGGCTATCTGGACCCGGCGCAGACGGCGGCCGCCTTCGACGAGGAGGGGTTCCTGCGCACCGGTGACCTCGGGTACCTGACGGACGCTGGGCATCTGGTACTGACCGGCCGGCTCAAGGACGTGATCATCCGCAAGGGCGAGAACATCTCGGCGAAGGAGATCGAGGACCTGCTGCACCGGCATCCGGCGGTGGTGGACGTGGCCGTCATCGGGCTGCCGGACCCGGAGCGCGGGGAGCGGGTCTGCGCGGTCGTGGAGCAGCCGGCGGGCGCGCGGAAGCTGACCCTTCAGTCGCTGACGTCGTATCTGCGCGGCGAAGGGCTGTCCACGCACAAGCTGCCGGAGCAACTGGAGGTGGTGGACGCCCTTCCGCGCAACGAGACGCTGCGCAAAGTGCTCAAGTACCAGCTCAGGGAGCGTTTTTCGCGAACGTCGTAGAGGTCACTCGGGAACGGTGAAGTAGCGGGCGAACGCGGTGATGATCTCGTCCTCCGCCACCCTGCCGTCGCCGTCCGCGTCGAGCGTGGCGGCGGCGGCCCGGGCGACGTCCTGTGCCACGCCGAGGCACACGAGCACGCGCGCGGTGTCGGTGACGGTCGCGGCTCCGTCGCCGTCGGAGTCGGCCAGGTCTAGGGCGGCGTGCAGGAAGGGGCGGGCGATCTCGGCGAACCGGTCGGGGTTGTCCCGCAGCCGCTTGACCGCGCCGTTCACGAACTCCTCGCGGCTGATGCGCTGGTCTCCGTCACGGTCCGCTATCCCGGCCATGCCCTGCCAGAACGCCTCGGCGCCGCCGTACAGCGCCTGGCCCTTGTCGGACCGGGCGGCGACGCCGAACTCCGCGAGCAGCGCCTTGGCCGCTCCGCTGAAGTCCTCCCGGTCGATGTAGCCGTTGCCGTCCTGGTCGAAGGTGGCGAACCGGGCGGCGATCTCGCGCTCGTACTCGCTGCTGACCATGTCTTATCGGGCCGCCTTACGTCACGTGGGGTGCTTCTCGCACGGAGCGTACGACGCCGGGAGCCGTTCGGGCGCGGGAAAGCGGCGGTTGTGCCAAGACCGGGGGAATTTTGCGACAACGGTGTGGCACTTCGGGGGGAATCGGGGCTGTTCAGGCCGACAGGGGTCCGGCGTCGTCCGCGACCGCCGCCGTGACGTCCGGGTACACCTCGAACAGCCGGCGCACCCCCAGCGCCCCCAGGACCCGGTTGACGTGCGACCCCTCCGCCGCGCCCTGCGCCGGGAGTATCAGCCGCAGGCTGCCCTGACATGAACGGATGAGGCGGCGGGTGGCGATCAGGACGCCGACGCCGCTGGAGTCGCAGAACATGACTTCGGACAGGTCGAGGACGAGGCTGTGTCGGCCCTCGGCCACCGCGTCATGGATGTGCTGGCGCAGGGCCGGCGACGTCACCAGGTCCAGCTCGCCCGACACTTGGAGCACGGCCCAGTCGCCCCGCTCACCGCCGGTCACTTTCACCGTCATCACCACGCCCCTCGCTCGCCGGACCCGCCGAAACGGAAGCGACTCCTACGCTTCCTTGCAGCGCGGCTGCCCAGCGGCTGTTCCCTGAAACACCCTCCAGAAAACGGTCACCGATCAGAAGAGGCTTGTTTCAATCGCATTCGATCCTGTTCGATCGGGTCTGATCGGACGGCTCACGGGTAGCCGAGCGAGTGCGAGGTCCTCTATCACGAACGCGAGGTGCGTCACCAGCCATGACTCTTCAAGGGGCGCACATTGCCACAAAGGGGCGTGCGCTGTCAGACGTGCCGACTACATTCGGGGAGACGATGGACGCACGCTGGACAGGGACGGACCGGTGAGAGCCTGTGAACCCATCCACGTCGCGGCCCAGACGGGGAATGGTTCACAGGCTCTGAAGGGGGGCCGTATGGCGAAGAAGGACGCACTGCCCCGCTGGGACCGCAAGATGCAGCAGCGGCTCGCCCGGGGCGAGGCGGCCGCCCTCGGCGAGCTCTACGACCGGTTCGCCTCGCTCGTGCACGGCCTCGCCCACACCGTGCTGGGCGACGAGCGCGCCGCCGACCACCTCACCCGTGACGTCTTCGCCCACGTCTGGGAGCACCCGGACACCTACGACCCCAAACAGGGCCCGCTGCGCAGCTGGGTCGCCGCGCTGACCCACCGCCTCGCCGTGCAGCGCCTGCGCGCCACCGAGACCGCCGCCCTGGCCCGGGCCGGCCAGGGCTCCACCGAGGAACTGGAGCGCAAGGTGCGGCACGCCTCGGTCGCCGCCCGCGCCGACTACATCGTCCAGTCCATGCCCGTCCCGCTGCGCGCCGCACTGGAGCTGGCGTACTTCCAGCGCCGTGACTACCGCCAGACCGCGGCCGACCTCGGCGTCACTGAGGACGAGGCCCGTCGCCGCCTGCGTCTGGGGCTGCAACTGCTCTCCACGGCCCACGACACGGCCCACGACGCCGGAGCGCCGGGCGCTCCGCCGGGGTACGGGGGTGCGGCGTGAGCGGAGCGGGCGGTTTCGAGGCGTACGACGACCACGACGGACACGACCACGACGGACACGACCACGACGGACGCGATCACGACGGACGCCAGGAGCGGTCAGCGCACGACGGCCAGGAGGGACACGAGGAGTTCCGGAGGACCGCCGGGGACGACCGCACCGGCACGGGCGGCCCGAGCGGCCCCGGCGACGGACAGGGCAACGACCCCGACCCCGGCCCCGACCCTGAGCAGCCGCCCCGCATACCTCTCCCCCGCGCCTCCGTGGAGGACACCGGCCGGCCCCTGCCCCCACTCGACGAGTTGCCCGGTCCGCCTGCCCTCGCCCTTGAGCACCGCGTCCTGAAGTCGCTCCTCGGGGCGTGGGCGCTGGCCGCGTGCTCCGCGGAGGAGACGGCGGCCGTGGAGGAGCACCTCGGCACCTGCGGCCCCTGCGCCGACGAGGCGAGGCGGCTGCGCGAGGCCGTCGGTCTGCTGCACCCCGCCGAGACCCTCGACCTTGACCCGTCCCTGCGCACCCGCGTCCTGCGAGGCTGCCTGGAACGGCGCCCGCCGCGCATCCCGGTGCCCGAGTGGGCGAGGCCGTACGACGCCGAGACGGCCCGCCTCGACGCCCTGCTCCAGGACTTCGGGGACGCGGAGTGGCACGCGCCCGTGCGGCTGCGGTGGTTCCGGGGCGACGAGCCGACGAGCCGTCGTACGACCGTCGCCGGGGTCATCGCGCATCTGCTGACGGTCGACGGGCTCGTGGCGGTCGCGCTGGGACTGGACGACCCGTTGGGCGACGTGGCCGCGGACCGGCCGACGCCGGCCGCGCGCACGGAGGCGTACTGGCGGGCGTCGCACTACCCGCCGACCCGCGCCGTACGGGCACCGTGGCGCGAGCAGACCCATGCCCTGGTCCGCACGGTGTCCTTCACGGGCGGCGGCGCGGGCAGACTGTCGGTGCCCTACGGCGACTTCGAACTGCCGCTGCACGACGCGATGCTGGACCGCGCCTTCGAGTGCTGGGTGCACGCGGAGGACATCGCCGAGGCGGTGAACTACCCGTACGAGCCGCCGACCGGCCGGGACCTGCACTCCCTGGTCGACCTGGCGGCCCGTATGCTCCCCACGGTCCTGGCCGCCCGCCGCCGCGCGGGCCTGGCGGCACCGCCGCCTCCCGGACCGCACCGCCGTCTGGTGCCGGCCGGCGAGCCGGGCCGCAGCCTGCGCCTGGAGATCGAGGGCTCGGGCGGCGGAGAGTGGCTGATCCCGCTGGACTCCCCGGCGGCGGTCGGCTCCGCGGAGCACGAGGTGGCGCATGTCGCCCTGGACGGCGGGGAGTTCTGCCGGCTGGCCGCGGGCCATGTGTCTCCGACGGAGGCGGCGGCGGGGCAGGTCGGTGACCGGGAGGCGATCAGGGACGTCCTGTTCGCCGCGGCGAGCTTGAGCCGTATGTAGGGGTGGGTTGCGGATTCACGGGCGCCTGCGGGTGTGTGTGGGCTGGTCGCGCCCACGCGGCGGAGCCGCATATCGATACAGCCCCGCGCCCCCGGAGGTGCGTCCACTGCACGTACTCAAGGGGCGCGGCGAACTGCGCGAGCAGCCACGAACCACCCGCAGCCGCCGTAAACCAGAAGTACCCGAGCTATCAGGCGAAAACGACCGTCCGCCGCCCGTTCAGCAGAATCCTCCGCTCGGCATGCCACTTGACGGCCCGAGCCAGCGCCTGGCACTCCACATCGCGCCCGATCGCCACCAGCTGGTCCGGCGTCACGTCGTGCCCGACCCGCTCGACCTCCTGCTCGATGATCGGCCCCTCGTCGAGATCGGCGGTGACGTAGTGAGCCGTGGCACCGATCAGCTTGACACCCCTGGCATGCGCCTGGTGATACGGCTTAGCGCCCTTGAAGCTCGGCAGGAAGGAGTGGTGGATGTTGATGATCCGCCCGCTGAGCTGCTTGCACAGGTCGTCCGAGAGGACCTGCATGTAGCGGGCCAGCACGACCAGTTCCACGCCCTCCTCGCGCACGATCTCCAGCAACTGCGCCTCGGCCTCGGACTTGTTGTCCTTCGTCACCGGGATGTGGTGGAAGGGGATGTCGTACGACCCCACGAGTTCGGCGAAGTCGGTGTGGTTGGACACCACGGCGGCGATCTCCACCGGCAGCGCACCGATCCGCGCCCGGAACAGCAGGTCGTTCAGGCAGTGCCCGAACTTGCTCACCATGAGCAGGACCCGCATCTTCTCCTCGGCCCGATGGATCTGCCAGTCCATGTGGAAGGAGTCCCCGATCGCCGCGAAGCTCGCCCGCAGCTTGTCCACCGTGACCGGCGCCTCCGCCGAGAAGTGGACGCGCATGAAGAACAGTCCCGTGTCGTGGTCGCCGAACTGCTGGCTGTCCTCGATGTTGCAGCCGGTCATGAAGAGGTAGCTCGACACGGCGTGCACGATGCCCTGCTTGTCGGGGCACGAGAGCGTGAGGACGTACTGGTCGGAGGGGACCGCGGCTCGGGTGGACTGCTCGTTCATGCAGCACAGGGTCCCATATCCGGGGCGCCCGGTGGGCAGGCGTCCCGGCACCCGGACCGCTCGGCCCGCCCCGTCGTGATCCCTACGCGGACCGCGTCATGATCCGCAGCACCTCGAGCGTGCGCGGCGGGGCGTCCGGGTCCTCGCCGTCGGCCATGGCCATCCGGACATGCGCGTCCCGCGCCGCCCGCACCGCCTCCGGCCACCCCTGGTTCTCCAGGTACGCGGAGACCGGCGCGTCCGGGCCGACCTGGTGCATGATCCGCAGCACCCGCAGCACGGCGGTGTCGACGAGCGCCGCCTCCTGCGAGTCCCGGAAGATCGTGCCGACGTACTTCTCGGCGGACCAGTTGTCCAGCCAAGTGTCCTCGACCAGGCGGTACACGGCGTCGGTGACGTCGCCGTATCCGTCGACGCCGGCCAGCCAGACGTCCCGCTGGAACACCGGATCGGAGAGCATGTGCAGCGCGGAGCGCACATTGCTGCGCCAGCGCCACCACGGCATGTCGTTGAGTGGCATGCCGCCCATGGTGGAGGAGCGACGGCCGCGACGGGAAGAACTTTCCGAACCTTGCACGGTCATCGATCGTACGATCCTCTTCACGGGAGCGTCACCGCCCCCCGCAATTCACCTTCCGGTCACCACCTGATAACCGAAGGTCACGCCGGGGTTTGGTGTGTGGCGGAATCGTGCGTGCCCATGACCGGCAGGCGACGCATCCGCAGCACCTCCCTCCCCGTGATCACCGACCGGCCCGCGAGAGCGGTGGCCCGCTCCGCGGCGACGCTGGTGACATGTGCGTCGCTCGCCGTCGGGTGCGGTGCCGTCCCCGGCACCACGGGGGGTTCCGGGGACGCGCCGATCACCGTCATGACCTGGGCCCCGCAGGGCACCAAGGCCACCAACAAGCCCGGTATGCCGGCCTTCGCGCAGGCGTATGCCCGCTGGGTGAACGCCCACGGCGGCATCGGCGGCCGCAAGCTGAAGGTCCTCACCTGCAACGACCACAACGACAGCGTGGCCGCGGCGAGGTGCGCCGACCGCGCGGTCGAGGAGAACGTCGTCGCGGTCGTCGGTTCCTACAGCCAGTACGGCGAGACCTTCCTGCCCTCCCTGGAGGGCGCCGGCATCCCCTACATCGGCGGCTACGGCGTCACCAACGCGGAGTTCACCAGCCCGGTCTCCTACCCCGTCAACGGCGGCCAGCCCAGCCTCCTGGCGGGTCTCGGCAGGGAACTGGCCCGCTCCTGCGGCCCCGTCATGCTGGTGCGCCCCGACACCATCGCGGGCGACGAGCTGCCGCCGCTGCTCAACTCCGGCCTCAGGGCGGGCGGACACACCACGTCCAGCGACCAGCTGGCCGACGAGGACGCCACCGAGTACGGCGGCCAGGCGGTACGGGCGCTGGAGTTCTCCACCACCGACGCGACCAGGCGGGGCTGTGTCGTGCCCGCCCTCGGCGACCGCACCACCACCTTCATGGACTCCTTCCGGCGTGCCCGCGCGGACTACCCCGACGTGCGCACCGCCACCGTCCTCGGCAGCGTCGACCAGACCGTGATCAACGCGAACGGCGGTGCGTCGGGCCCGTACGAGGGGTCGTACCTCACCGGCTGGTACCCCGTCGCGAGCGATCCGCGCTGGGACGCCATGAAGAAGGTGATCAGCCAGCAGGCCTTCGGCGACAACCGCATCGATCCCGCCGACGCCGGCGTGCAGACCACGTGGATCGCGTACACGGTGTTCAGGAAGGCGGTCGAGTCGCTGGGCGACCGCGAGGTGACCGCCGACGCCGTGCGAGGGGCGCTGAACGACGGCCTGAGGGTCTCCACGGGCGGACTCACACCGACCCTCGGGTGGAAGTTCCAGGACGTCCTGGCCGCCGTCGGCTACCCCCGTCTGGTCAACCGCGAGGTGACCCTCCAGGTCGTACGGGACGGCCGGCTGGTGGCGGCCCGCAAGGGCTTCATCAACGTGACGAGGACCCTGCGCAACGCCGAGCTGAACTGACCGCCCGGCCCTTCCGGGCGGTCACGGGAGCCCGCTAGAGCTGGGTCGGCTGGCGCTGAGTCAGGCCGTACTTCTCGGCGATCGTGTTCCACAGCTGCGCCGCCGTCTTCTTCTGCGCGCTCGCGGTGCCGCTGGCCCGGTTGCCGGCCTGGGTCTGGCCGGTGGTGCGGGCCTGGCCCTTCTTGCAGAGCTGGCCCTTCTTGGCCGCGACCTGGTCCGCCCACGCCGCGTAGTGGTTGTCGGCGGACGCCGACGCCTTCCATGCCTTGTTCAGCGCGCTGGTCAGCGCGCTGTGGTCGGGAAGCCGGTCGACGGCGAGCTTGGACAGATCGGTGACCAGCTGGTCGCGCTGCTTGGCCGCGTCGCGCAGGTCCTTGGCGGCCTGAGCGAGATTGTCGCAGGACTTGACGTCCGCCACCGCGTTGATCACGGCGGTACGGCTGTCCCCGCTGTCGGCCAGCAGCTTGTCCAGGGCGATCGCCTGCCGCTCGGCCGGGTCGGCGGACGGCGAGGGGGAATTGCCCTCGGTCGCCGGGGCCGTGGCGGAGACGGGCCGGTTGTCGGTCTTCTGCTCGTCCCCGCTCCCGCCGGCGAGCAGCGCGCCCGCGCCGATGCCGAGGGCGACGATGCCGACGCCGACGCCGGCGAGGAGCGGCACCTTGGAGCTCTTGCGACCGCCGCCGCGACCGCCCCGGCCGCCGTCGCCCGGGCCGTATCCGCCGGGCGGGCCGGGCGGGAAGTACCCCGCCTCGTGCGGGCCGGGCCGCTGCGGAGGCGGCTGCTGGAAGCTCGGCATCTGCTGGGTGGCCGCGGCCGGGGGCTCGCCGCCCGGCTCACTGCGGAAGAGGCTGTCGAAGTCGGAGAGCGGCTGCCGCTGCGGCCCGCCTCCCGGCTGACCGGTGACGGGCGGGAGGTACTGCGTGGCCTCCGCGTCGCGACCCGAGGCCGGCGGCATCGGTCCGGCACCGCCTTGAGGCGCGGCGCCGCCGCGTCGCCGGGCCCGTCCCAGGATCTGCGTGCTCTCCGCGGGCGCCTCGGGCGGCAGCGGCCCCGGCCCCACCGGCGGGAGGTACTGCGTGGCGCCTTCGTCGGCGGCGGGCGCGGGCGGCGCGGGGGGAGCGGGGGACGCGGGGGACGCGCCGACGGGCGGTATGTAGCGCGTGGCCTGGTCGTCCGCGCCCGCAGGGGCGGCGCTGACCGGCGGTATGTACTGGGTGGCGCCTTCGTCGGCCGGCGGCAACGGCGCCCCGAAGCCACCGGCACCGGCACCGGCACCCGGGTGCGGCAGGGGCGCGTGAGGAGCGCCGTGCGCGGCGGGGGCGGGGGGCAGGGGCATGCCGGAGCCCGGGGCGGCGCCCTGCTGAGCGGGCGGCAGCGGTGGCGCCGACGGACCGCCCTGGCCGTACGACGGTTGCGGCGCGGGCATCGGTGAGCCGGCCGGGGTGCCCTGGCCGTACGCCGGCGTGCTCGGCGGCACGCCCTGCGCCCCGTTCCACGGGGCCGGCGCCTGCGCCTGCTGCGGTGACTGCGGCTGCGGCTGGTACTGCTGGTCCTGCCCGGCCCAGGACTGGCCGGGCTGCTGCGTCCCCCAGGCCTGGCCGGGCGCGACCGACGGCGAGGGCGGGTTCTGGTTCTGGTTCGGGTTCTGGTTCTGGTCGGGTCCCCACGGGGTGCCCCACGCCTGGCCGCCGGGCGGTGCCGAGGGCGGGGGCGCCGGCGGCGTGGCCGGTACCGACGTGGGCCGGCCGCCCTGCCCGCCCGTCATACCCGGCAGCAGCGGCTCACCACCGTCGGAGGGCAGCACGATGCCTTCGCGCGCGGGCCGCGCCGAGGGCTCCTCGCCCTGTCCACTCTGCGTCACCGGGACTCCTACGAATGGGGGACCTTCGGAATTGTCGGCTCACGCTACCGGGTCCTCCGTTCCGGGTGCTACGCAGTCAAGGACCTGACCTGCGTCCCTGTGACCTCCGTAACAACCCGGTCCCCCCATCCGCTATATACGCCCTCCCTTCACGCCGGAGCCTTCATTTCCCTGTCGTTCACGCCGCCGTACCCCCTGGTTTCACGCCGCGGCCTGGAGGTCCAGTCGCGCCCCGAACTCCCTTACCACCGGCTCGTCCCGGTACGGCTCCAGCCGCTGCTGGAAGTCCTCCAGGTACTCGGCGCCCCGGTTGGAGCGGAGCGTCTCCAGCAGTTCCACGGCCTTCAGGCCGGTGTGGCAGGCCTGTTCGATCTCGCGCTGCTGCACCTGCGCTGTGGCGAGGAGCACATAGCCGATCGCGCGGCGCCGCGCCTTCGTCTCCGGGAGCCCGGCCAGCGACTCCTCCGCGCGCCGCGCCGCCGCCTCGGCCTGGCCGAGGTCGCGATGGCAGTGCGCCAACTCGTCGGCGAGGTAGGCCTCGTCGAAGTGCGTGATCCAGGCCGGGTCGTCCCCGGACTCCGGCTCCGCCGTCTCCAGCGCGGTGACGGCCCGCCCGGACGCCACCTGGGCGGCCCGCGCGTCGCCCATCAGGGCATGCCCGCGCGCCTCGGCCGCGTAGAACATCGCCTCCGCGCGCGGGGTCACGCGCCCCCGCGCCCCCTCCTGCGCCGCCCGTGCCAACTGCGCGATCTCACGCGGGTTCCCGAGCTGCGCGGCGAGGTGGCTCATGGACGCGGCCAGCACATACCCGCCGTACCCGCGGTCACCCGCCGCCTGCGCCAGCCGCAGCGCCTGGATGTAGTACCGCTGCGCGAGCCCCGGCTGCCCCGTGTCGACCGCCATGTACCCGGCGAGCTCGGTCAACCGCGCCACGGTGGCGAAGAGTTCCCGCCCGACCGCTTCCCGGTACGAGCCGGCCAGCAGCCCGGAGACGACGCTGTTGAGGTAGTGCACGACGACCGGGCGCACATGTCCGCTGCCGTACTGGTGATCAAGATCCACGAGCGCCTGCGTCATCGCGCGCACGGCCGCCACGTCGGACTGCCCCACACGCGGCCCCGCCGAGCGCGCCACCTGCGAGTCGGGCGACGAGATCAGCCAGTCGCGGCTGGGCTCGACGAGCGCGGACGCGGCGACGGACGAGCCGGACAGGAAGTCCCGGCGCCCGACGTCGCTGCGCCACAGCTCGCAGACCTGCTCGATGGCCCCCAGTACAGTCGGCGAGAACTGGAGACCGACGCCCGATGCGAGATTCTTGCCGTTGGCCATGCCGATCTCGTCGATCGTGACCGTACGGCCCAGTTTGCGGCCGAGTGCCTCCGCGATGATCGCCGGCGCCCGCCCGCGCGGCTGCTGTCCGCGCAGCCAACGGGCCACCGAGGTCTTGTCGTAGCGCAGGTCGAGGCCGTGCTCCGCGCCGCACATGTTGACGCGGCGGGCCAGCCCTGCGTTCGAGCAACCCGCTTCCTGGATGAGTGCCTGCAGCCGTTCGTTCGGCTGTCGCGCGACGAGAGGCCTTGCGGCCATGGCGTACCCCCTGTGGCTGCGGTGCCTGCCCACGCACCGAGTTGACGTGTCTTCCACGTGCCGGATCGGGATCGACGCACCGGCGGTGCGCCGAAAGGAACCGGCCGTGAAGATCAATGCCCCGTCGGCATACCGAAAATGCGAGGCTTGCGAGGATTGCCGGGGTAACGGCGGAAGCCGACCCCACATGGGGCTACCCAGCCGCGGCCACGGATCCTCCCGCGCGCCCCCACCCATGCACCCATGCGCCCCAGAAGAGGAATCGATGCTCCTCCCCCGCGCGCGCCGGCCCCGTAACTCCAGGTGGGTGCGGGAGTTGTGTTCAGCGTGGAAGAGACGATCCCGGCCACCGAAGCCGCACAGATTCCGAAGCAGCGCGGGGAAACGCTGCTGGATACCGCCGTTCGCTATGCCGAGGAGCGCCACTGGGACGTGTTCCCGGGGACCTGGCTGGAAGCCGTCGACGGGGTGCAGCACTGCTCCTGTGGCGATGCCGCGTGCCCCGCGCCCGGCGCGCACCCCACGCGCCCGGACTGGGCGACGCAGGCGACGGGGAGCGCGACGGTCGCGCGCCGGATGTGGCAGAAGCAGCCGAACGCGTCGATCCTGCTGCCGACGGGACGGACCTTCGACGCGATCTCCGTCCCGGAGACGGCCGGCTTTCTCGCGCTGGCCCGCATGGAGCGGATGGAGCTGACGCTGGGGCCGGTGACGTTGGCGCCGGACGGCCGGATGCACTTCTTCGTGTTGCCGGGCGCCTCGGTGAAGGTGCCGGAACTGGTGCGGAAGCTCGGGTGGTCGGTGGCGTCGCTGGACCTGGTCACACTGGGCGAGGGGGCGTATGTGGCGGCGCCGCCCACGCGGTTCGGGTCGCGGGGGGCCGTGCAGTGGGCCTGCCGGCCGACCCCGGCGAACCGGTGGCTGCCGGACGCGGAGGAGTTGATCTCGCCGCTCGCCTACGCCTGCGGCAGGGATCGGTAGAAGCGCCCGCTCATCTGTCCGGTTGATCGTCAAACCGCCCCGCGCCCCCTTAGGTTGGCCTTCATGACGTCGGCCGTAAGTGTGCGTGGGCTCTGGAAGCGGTTCGGGCAGCAGGTTGCTGTCGCGGGGATCGATCTGGAGTTGCCTGCCGGGAAGTTCATCGGGCTCGTCGGTCCCAACGGAGCCGGCAAGACCACCACTCTCTCCATGGTGACGGGGCTGCTGCGGCCCGATCAGGGGTCCGTCGAGGTCGCCGGGCACGACGTGTGGCGGGACCCCGTCGAGGTGAAGGCGCGGATCGGAGTGCTGCCGGAAGGGCTCCGGCTTTTCGAGCGGCTCTCCGGACGGGAACTGCTCGCGTACTCGGGACGACTGCGCGGGCTTCCCGGGGCCGAGGTCGACAAGCGGGCCACCCAGCTGCTCGACGTGCTCGATCTGGCGGGGGCCCAGCACAAGCTCGTCGTCGACTACTCGACCGGTATGCGCAAGAAGATCGGGCTCGCGAGCGCGCTCCTGCACAATCCCGAAGTGCTGTTCCTGGACGAGCCGTTCGAGGGCGTCGACCCGGTCTCCGCCCAGACCATCCGGGGCGTGCTGGAGCGCTACACGGCCTCCGGCGCGACCGTCGTCTTCTCCTCCCACGTCATGGAGCTCGTGGAGTCGCTGTGCGACTGGGTCGCCGTCATGGCCGCCGGGCGCATCCGGGCTCACGGGCCCCTCGCCGACGTACGCGGGGAGGCGGCCTCGCTGCAGGAGGCGTTCCTCGCACTCGTCGGCGCGAACGGCCGCGACGCCGGAACCGAACTGGACTGGCTGGGCGGCGGGGCGCGATGAGCACCGAGATCACCGCAGTCGTCGTACGGCTGAAGCTGTCGCTGCTCAGGAACGGGCTGCGGCAGTCCGGCGGGCGTCGGGCCGCCTACATCGCCTCGGCCGTCACGGTGCTGATCTTCGCCGCGCTGCAACTCCTCGGGCTGATCATGCTGCGCGGCACCGCACACGCCGACTCCCTGGTCGTCCTGCTGGTGGCGGTGCTCGCGCTGGGCTGGGCCGTGATGCCGCTGTTCTTCCCCGGCGGGGACGAGACCCTCGATCCGACACGGCTGGTGATGCTGCCGCTGCGGCCCCAACCGCTGGTGCGGGCCCTGCTCGTGGCCTCGCTGGTGGGGATCGGTCCGCTGTTCACGCTGTGTCTGCTCGTGGGTTCGGTGATCGCGCTCGCGCGCGGCGGGTTGGCCTACGTCGTCGCCGTCGTCGGCGTCGCCCTGGCGCTGCTGGTGTGCGTGGCGTTCGCGCGGGCGGTCGCCGTGGCCAACATCCGGCTGCTGACCAGCCGGAAGGGACGCGATCTGGCGGTGCTGAGCGGGCTGGTCATCGCGATCGGGGCGCAGGTCGTGAACTTCGGGGCGCAGCGGCTGGGTTCCTCGGGGCTGGCCCAGCTCGATCCGCTGGCGGACGTGCTGCGCTGGGTGCCACCGGCGTCCGCGATCGGTGCGGTGGAGTCGGTGAGCCAGGGGTCGTACGGCACCGGGCTCCTGCAACTCGCCTTGAGCGCGGCGGCTTTGGTGGCGCTGATCGGCGTGTGGTCGCGGCATCTGACGCGGCTGATGACCTCACCCGACGGCTCCACGCTCCAGGCGGCCACCGAGGGCGCCGTACGGGAACGGGCCTCGACCGGGCCGGCCCGCTTCTGGCCGGCCGGCCGCACCGGCACCGTCATGGAGCGCAGTCTGCGCTACGTCTGGCGCGACCCGAAGACCAAGGCGGCCTGGGTGACCTCGCTCGCCATCGGCCTGATCGTGCCGCTGTTCAACGCCTTCCAGGGCACCGGCTCGATCTACTTCGCCTGTTTCGCCGCCGGGATGCTCGGCATCCAGATGTACAACCAGTTCGGGCAGGACACGTCCGCGTTCTGGATGGTGGCGATGACGATCTCGTCCCGTCGGGACGCCTACGTCGAGCTGCGCGGCCGGGCGCTGGCACTGCTGCTGATCACCCTGCCGTACGCCGTGCTCGTCACCGTCCTGACGACGGCGCTCCTCGGCGACTGGCACAGACTCGCCGAGGTGCTGGGCCTGTCGTTCGCCCTCCTCGGCGCGATGCTGGCGACGGGCGCCTGGACGTCGGCCCGCTTCCCGTACTCCATCCCGCAGGAGGGCTACAAGAACGTCGCTCCCGGTCAGACCGGCCTCGCCTGGATCTCGATCTTCGGCGGGATGATCGCGGCCTCCCTGCTGTGCGCCCCCGTCATCGCGGTGACGATCTGGCTGCACGTGAGCGACGGCGGGGATGCCTGGACGTGGCTGCTGCTGCCGGGCGGGGCGTTGTACGGGACGGCGATCACGCTGCTGGGGCTACGGCTGGCGGCGCCGCGCACGGCGGGCCGCCTTCCGGAGATCCTGACGGCGGTGAGCAGGGGGTGACGGGGCCGGGCACCCGGCCCCGTCTCATGTGGTGAGAACCGCGTCCAGGAAGGGCTCGATCGACGCGCTCCACCCCTCCGGCTGGTCGTAGTGCACCAGGTGACCGGCGTCGGCCACCTCCGCGTACTCCCCGCGAGGCAACACCCGCACCATCTCCTGCGCCTCGGCCCGCCCCAACTCCCCGTCCAGCCCGCGCACGACCAACGCGGGGCACTGAACCTGCGCCAGCTCCTCCCAGTGCGCGTCGTACACCCATGTCTCCCGGGACGCGAGCATCTGCTCCGGCTCGAAAACGGGCCGCCACCCGTCCTCGCACTCGTGCATCACCTCGGCGTAGAACTCACCCCGGGCGGGATTCGGCCGCTCGACCCAGGGGTCGTCCTCACCGAACCACTTGCGTACGTCGGCCAGCGTGGCGAAGGGGACGGGCCAGGACTTGAACCAGTCCTCCCACTCCCGCTGCGAGGCCGCGCCGAGCGCGGAGGCCCGCATGTCGCAGAGGATCACGCCGCACACCAGGTCGGGCCGCTTGGCGGCGAGCTGCCATGCGGTCAGCGCGCCCATGGCGTGGCCGATGAGGACGGCCGGGGCGAGGCCCAGCTGTTCCAGGGCGGCCTCGGCGTCCTCGACGTACGCCTCACGTGTGAAGGCGGCCCGCGCGGGTTTGTCGCTACGGCCGTGGCCGCGTTGATCCAGCGCCACGGCACGGTGCCGCTCGGCGAGCCGGCGGGCGGTGGGGGCCCAGTGCGAGGCCCGGCCCATCAGGCCGTGCAGTAACAGGACACCCGGGGAGCCGTCGTGTTCCTTGGCCGGGTCGGTCTTGGGAGGGTCGCCGAACTCCCAGGCCGCGAGACGTACGCCGCCTGTCCCCGTCACGTCGATGCGTCGCGCCATTCGTCCTGGCACCCCCCTAGCTCCGCTCGGACCGATCGCTCCCGCTCGAGCCGGCCGGTCCCGTGAACAGCGTCCTGCCTGCCTTGCCTGCCGTATCTGCCGTCGCCCGCTCGGGCGCCGCGCGCCACCTGCGCGGCACGCGTGGTGGATGCCCTCGCACGCGATGTGCATGTCCTGTGTGTCCGACGTGATCTTATGCGCACATTCCATCAGCGCACGCTCCGCGCGGCCCGTCACTCCGCAGAGTATCGAACTCGCATTCGAAAATGCGGTCTCGCCGGACAACACCCCTCATTCGAGTGACCCCCCTCAAGGATTGATCGGCACTGCCGAGGGGAGATCTTCAGCGGGAGGCGGACCGCTCGGGGAAAACGGTCCGAGGGGGATGACCCTGAGAGCTCGGGGCTCCGGGTCAGCACAGGGGAGGACAGGCCCCGGCGCCGTAAGGCGCCGGGGCCCTCTCCACGATCACGGCACATCCGCCCGCCCCCTCCCCGGCCGGTCGATCGCCGTCGACCACGCCAAGAGCCCTCAGGTCATATGCCTCACGCGACAGCCTCGCACGCGAAATGTCCGAGCGCTGCGATTCGGTGCACTGGATCTTGGATTCGACGCGCTCGGCGCATCACCCCAACTCCCAATGCTTTACCGGGAGTTGAGCGGAAGAGAGACCCAGCGAGGTACAGACGCCGCCGGCTCAGCGCTTCGCGACGAACACATGGGAGGCCACGTCCGCCTCCAGCTCCGCCGCCTCGCCACCGCTGCCCACCAGGACACCACCCGCCGACTCGGTCACGCTCACCACCGAGCCGGGCTGCACGCCCGCCCGCCGCAGCGTGTACATCAGCTGCGCGTCGGTCTGGATCGGCTCGCCGATACGGCGCACGACGACCGTCTTGCCCTCGGTGCCCGGGTCGAGGTCGGCCAGCGAGACCATGCCCTCGTCCAGGAACGGGTCGGCGCCGTCCTTCTCGCCGAGCTCCTCCAGGCCCGGGATGGGGTTGCCGTACGGCGACTCGGTCGGGTGCCGCAGCAGCTCCAGCACGCGCCGCTCCACGGCCTCACTCATCACGTGCTCCCAGCGACACGCCTCCGCGTGCACCTGCTCCCACTCGAGCCCGATCACATCGACGAGCAGACACTCGGCGAGGCGGTGCTTGCGCATGACACGGGTGGCCAGGCGCCGCCCCTCGTCCGTGAGCTCCAGATGCCGGTCGGACGCCACGGACACCAGCCCGTCACGCTCCATCCGCGCCACCGTCTGGCTCACGGTCGGCCCGCTCTGGTCCAGCCGCTCGGCGATCCGGGCGCGCATGGGGACCACACCTTCCTCCTCAAGCTCGAGGATGGTGCGGAGATACATCTCCGTGGTGTCGATCAGTCCGGACATACGTGCCCCTCGATTAGCTCTGCGATTAGCTCAGCCGGAAGCGAGACAGCTCCACGGCGCGTGCGCTGGCCCTGCAGTCAATTCTGCCGGATACCACTGACAACCGTGCCGCGCCGTGGAAACCAGCCGGTTACCGCGGCCGGTACCGCACGCAGCCCGGCCGTATTGACACCGCACTGGTCCAGACCGCACGGTGATCCGCGACACACTCCCACCGACAGCCACCCCGGGAGGGCCCCGCATGAGCGACAGCAAGCCGGCCGACCAGTTCTTCGACGCCGCGATCGGACTGCTCCAGCGGGTCCGTGACGACGAGGCCGAGAACATCGAGGCGGCCGGCACCCTGCTCGCCGACACCGTCGCCGCCGGCGGCCGACTCTTCGCCTTCGGCGCCGGTCACTCCTCCCTCGCCGCCCAGGACATCGTCTACCGGGCCGGCGGCCTCGCCCTGATGAACCTGCTCGCGGTCCCCGGCGTCGTGGGCGTCGACGTCATGCCGGCCACCCTCGGCTCCGCCCTGGAACGCGTCGACGGCCTCGCGAGCGCCGTCCTGGACAGCTCGCCCCTGCGCGACGGCGACACCCTCGTCGTCATCTCCCTCTCCGGGCGCAACGCCCTCCCCGTGGAGATGGCCATGAACGCCCGCGCCCGCGGCGTCAAGGTCATCGGCGTAACCTCGGTGGCGTACGCCTCGCAGACGAAGTCCCGCCACGCCTCGGGCACCTACCTCAAGGACCACTGCGACGTCGTCCTCGACTCCAAGATCGCGATCGGCGACGCGGAACTCACCCTCGACACCATCCCGGCCCCCTTCGCCCCCGCGTCCACGGTCGTCACCACGGCCCTCCTCCAGGCCGTCATGGCCACGGCCGCCGCCTCCCTGGCCGCCCGCGGCATCGAGCCCCCGCTCCTGCGCTCCGGCAACGTCGACGGCGGCCACGACTGGAACAGCCGGGTGTTCGAGAAGTACGGCGACCGGATCTTCTACCGGCGCTGAGGGACGTTCGGGGGCCGGCCCGCCGCTGCCCCACCCGCGCGGCCGGCCCGCCCGCTACTCCCGTCCCACCGCCGCAGCCAGATCCAGCGCGGACGCGATCCGTACCGCCACGTCCTCCGCGTACACCGCGTCGGCCCGCTCGAACGCGCTCCGCCCGGCCCCCCGCAGAAACGTGACGACCCCCAGCGTCCGCCCCCGGCTGCGCAGCACCGCGCACAGCGCGTGGACGGTGTCCGCCGGCCACTGCCGGCCCACCGCCCACTCGCGCGCCCGGTCCGACGGGACGTTGCCCGCGTCGGCCCGCACCGACCCGGTTCGCGCCACGCACTGCAGCGCCGGGTGACCCTCGCCGTACCGCACCGGCAGCCCGGCCTCCCCGCCGAGGAGGCTCGGTCCCGGCGCCCCGGAGGGCGTCACGGCGACGCGCACCAGCCGTACCGGCTCCGCCGCCTCCGCGTCCCTGACCGCACCACCCGCGACCCGGTCGATCAGCGCGTGATCGGCGAACCCGGCCAGCGCGAAGTCCAGATGCACGGTCGCCGCCTCCGCGGCGTCCTCGCACTCCGCGGCGGCCCGGGCCGCCCGATGCAACTGGTTCGTGCGGAACCGCAGCAGCGCCGCCTCCTGCTCCCCCTGCTTGGCCTCGGTCACGTCCTGGAAGATCCAGCCCACACCCAACGGCACCGGCTCCTCCGCGAGCGGCGAGGCCAGCCGTACGAATCCGCAGCGCCAGCACCGGCGCCGCTCACCCTCCGGCGTCCGTACGCTCACCCAGATCTCCGCGGGCGCGGGCGGCGCGCCCTCCGCCAGCACATGGGTGAGCGCGCTCTCCAGTTCCTCGACCCCCTGGGCAAGCAGGTCCCCGAGGGGCCGGCCGAGGACGGAGGTGCGGCCGATGCCCAGGGCGCGCGCGGCATGGGCGTTCACCACCGCCGGCCGTAGATCGACGTCGACCAGCACCACACCCCACGAGGCGTCCTCGAACAGCGCCTCGCTCAGCGCGATGGACCGCTCCAGATCGATCTGCGTGTGCACCTCGCTGAAGGCGCAGTACACCCCGGCGGGCTTTCCCTCCGGCCCCCGTACCGCCGCCGACTGCGTGCGTACGAGCACCCGCCCGCCGTCCTTGGTCAGCAGGGCGAACTCGTGCACCTGCCGCCCGGGGGCCCGCATGGCGGACATCAGCCGCCCCTCGACCTCCTCGGCGTCGGCCTCGCGCACCGCCCACCCGGCGAATCCGTGCCGCCCCACGGCCTCGGCCGCGCTCCAGCCCAGGATCCGCTCCGCCTCGCGGTTCCAATGGGTGACGACCCCGTCCGCGTCGAAGGCGCACAAGGCCGCGTCCATGCCGTCCAGCAGCGCGGCCAGCAGATCCGAGCCGCCCGCCGAACCCTCCGCACCAGCCGCCGAACCGTCCGGACCGCCCCGACCGTCCCGCTCGGGCTCGTCCGGCCCCAGCTCGTCGGTGGTCCCACTACGCCGGGAAGCACTCACCTGGACCCCCTGCCAAGCTGCGTCCGCACGTACGACGCGTCCGTTCGCTCACCAGCAATCATCTAACTGGAACGTGACGCAGCGCACACCAAGTTCCCCAAGATTGAAGGAATCGTTGTACGAGCGGTTGTGCGGCCTCGGTCTGGGTGACCAGCGCGGATACGGACACGGAAAAAAGCGGTTGATCGGGGGCCGACCGCTTCTTAGTGTGTGGGGCACACGAGAAGGGAGGTGGTTCGGCAGATGTATGAGAACCGGACGCGTGAGGTGGCTGCGGGCTAGCGGCCCGTCACCCCACCCAGTGCGGTGCCGGACCAGCACGTGACGGATGCGTGCAGCCGGCCCAATCCCAAGCAGTCACCCGACCCGCGAGCTCGCCGGCACGTCCGGCCGGCTCCCCCCGTCACCGACGGAGGGACCCGAGCTCGCGGGTCGTCTGCATGTGCGGCCCTCAGAGCGACATCGGCTCAGGGGCAGAGCCGCTCCACCCGCCAGCTCCCGTCCTGCTCCGCCACGTACCGCAGCCGGTCGTGCAGCCGGTTCTCGCGCCCCTGCCAGAACTCCACCGTCTGGGGTGCCACCCGGAAGCCGCCCCAGTGCGGTGGCACCGGCACCTGCTCACCCTCGGGGTAGCGCGCCGCCAACTCCGCGTAGGAGGCGTCGAGTTCGGCGCGGGACGGGATGACGGTGGACTGTGGGCTGGCCCAGGCGCCGAGCTGGGAGCCGTGCGGGCGGGTGCGGAAGTAGGCGGCCGTCTCGTCGCGGCCGGTGCGCCGCGCCACGCCCGTGACGATGACCTGCCGGGCCATGGGGTGCCAGGGGAACAGCAGGGAGACGTACGGGTTCTCGGCGAGGTCGCGGGCCTTGCGGGAGTCGTAGTTGGTGTAGAAGACGAAGCCCTGCTCGTCGAACTGCTTCAGCAGCACCGTACGGGAGCTGGGCCGCCCCTCGGCGTCGGCGGTGGAGACGATCATCGCGTTCGGCTCGAAGAGGTGGGCCTGAGCCGCGGCCTGCTTGAACCAGCGCGCGAACTGTTCCACGGGAGTGGCGGCGAGGTCGTTCTCGGCGAGGCCCTCGGCCCGGTACTGCTTGCGCATCGCGGCGGGGTCGAAGGGGGCGGCGGCTCGGTCGGTCACGCGGTCATCTTGCCGTATGCGACCGGCGCTCCCTACGGAGCGGTGTCCTTCGTCACTGCCTGGCACTGAGTGCCGCAAGGCCTCCCCAAAGGTGACACTCGGGGATATCGTGCTGATGCCGGTGCGGTTGGATGACCGACAGCCGCACGGGGCATCACAGGGGTACGCCCCGGACCGCGAGTCCGCCGAGGCCCGGCGTCCACAGAGCCCGGAAGCCGAGTCCGTGACCGTGGATCCACCAGGCGTACGCCATCTCCGCCGACCGACATGTGGTCGTCCCACCCGCAAACCATCTGTCGCCCACCTCACGAGGAGCCGCCTGATGTCCGACTTCGTACCCGGACTCGAAGGAGTCGTCGCGTTCGAGACGGAGATCGCCGAACCGGACAAGGAGGGCGGCGCCCTGCGATACCGGGGCGTCGACATCGAGGACCTGGTCGGTCACGTCTCGTTCGGCAATGTCTGGGGGCTGCTCGTCGACGGGGCCTTCCGGCCGGGTCTGCCGGCCGCCGAGCCCTTCCCGATCCCCGTGCACTCCGGCGACATCCGCGTGGACGTCCAGTCCGCCCTCGCGATGCTGGCGCCGGTGTGGGGTCTGAAACCGCTCCTGGACATCGACGAGGAGCAGGCCCGCGAGGACCTGGCCCGGGCCGCCGTGATGGCCCTCTCCTACGTGGCCCAGTCCGCGCGCGGGCAGGGCCTGCCCATGGTTCCGCAGCGCGAGATCGACAAGGCCCAGTCCGTCGTCGAACGGTTCATGATCCGTTGGCGCGGCGAGCCCGACCCCAAGCACGTGGCCGCGGTCGACGCCTACTGGACGTCCGCCGCCGAGCACGGCATGAACGCGTCCACCTTCACGGCCCGCGTCATCGCGTCCACCGGCGCCGACGTGGCCGCCGCGCTCTCCGGCGCCGTGGGAGCCATGTCCGGCCCGCTGCACGGCGGAGCCCCCTCCCGCGTCCTGCACATGATCGAGGAGATCGAGCGCACCGGCGACGCCGAGGCGTATGTGCGGCAGACCCTCGACAAGGGCGAGCGTCTCATGGGCTTCGGCCACCGCGTCTACCGTGCCGAGGACCCGCGCGCCCGGGTCCTGCGGCGCACCGCCCGGGAGCTCGGCGCGCCGCGCTTCGAGGTCGCCGAGGCCCTGGAGAAGGCGGCCCTGGAGGAGCTCCACAACCGGCGTCCGGACCGGGTCCTGGCCACGAACGTGGAGTTCTGGGCGGCCATCGTCCTGGACTTCGCCGAGGTCCCGGCGCACATGTTCACGTCCATGTTCACCTGTGCCCGTACGGCGGGCTGGTCGGCGCACATCCTGGAGCAGAAGCGCACCGGCCGCCTCGTCCGCCCGTCCGCGCGCTACATCGGGCCGGGCCCGCGCGACCCGCGCGCGATCGAGGGCTACGCCGACATCGCGCGCTGATCCACCGCGCGCTGATCCACCCGACCTC
This sequence comes from Streptomyces sp. NPDC006385, assembly GCF_040612485.1. Taxonomy (NCBI): domain Bacteria; kingdom Bacillati; phylum Actinomycetota; class Actinomycetes; order Kitasatosporales; family Streptomycetaceae; genus Streptomyces; species Streptomyces sp. NPDC006385. The sequence goes on along the minus strand of NZ_JBEXQG010000009.1, from coordinate 110,175 downwards.
TCCGGCGGGCCGGTCATCACGCGGGGCGTATCAGCTCCGCGTGATGCCGCTCGGCGGCCGGCCGGGCCGCCGCTGTCCATGCCGGAGAGTCGGCATACGGAAGTGACTGATCCGCTCCGCCAGTATGCTGGTGCGGCTGCGGCACCCCCCACCATCACCCGTTCGCACGCGGTGAGTTAAGGCCTCGGCGATCGTGACGTCCCACGGCATGAGGATGAGAACAGGTGCTGATAGCGGATCGCTACCGGCTGCACGAGTCGATCGGGCGCGGTGGGATGGGGGAGGTCTGGCGGGCGTACGACGAGGCGCTCGCGCGGCAGGTGGCCGTCAAGCTCCTGTTGCCGCAGGACTCCGACCCCACCGCCACGTCCCGGTTCCGGCTGGAGGCGCAGACCGCGGCGCGGATCGACCACCCGAACGTGGTCGGCGTCCGGGACTTCGGTGAGTTCGACAACCAGCTCTACTTGGTGATGGAGCTGGTCGAGGGCGACAGTCTCGCCCGGGTGCTGTCGCAGTCCGGGGCGCTGCCCGCCGAGCGCGTGGCGCGGATCGCCGCCCAGGCCGCCGCGGGGCTGGCCGCCGCGCACCGGCAGGGCATCGTCCACCGGGACATCAAGCCCGGCAACCTGCTCCTGGACGCGGACGGCACCCTCAAGATCGGTGACTTCGGGATCGCCCGCTTCCTGGATGATCCCGGCGCCGCGCTGACCGCGACCGGGCAGATCGTGGGCACGAGCCTCTACCTGGCGCCCGAGCGCGCGCTGGGCAAGCCGGCGGGCCCGGCTTCCGACGTGTACGCCCTGGGCTGCGTGCTGTACCAGTTGCTGACCGGCCGCCCGCCGTTCCAGGCCGACACCGCCGTCGCCATCCTGCACCAGCACCTCGACGCCGTGCCCGTGCCGCCCCGCGAGCTGGGCGTCCCCGGTCTCCCGCCCGCCTTCGAGAGCTACCTTCTCGGTCTGCTCGCCAAGGACCCCGAGCACCGGCCGGCCGCCCAGCAGGCCGCCGACTGGTTCGCCGGCGGCGCCTGGCAGGGCCGCCCCGAGCCACTGCCGGACGCGACGGCGCCGACCGGGCGACCGGCGGTCGCCTCGGCGTCCGCGCCCGGGTCGCAGCAGGTGGGGGAGACCAGCAATCCGACCACCTACATGCTGCCGTCCGCCCAGGGGACGGCGTCCACCGGCCGTCCCCGGCCCCAGTCCCAGTCCCGGTCCCGGTCCGGGAGCCGGTCCGGGAGCCGGTCGCTGACCGGGTCTCGGCGCGCGGTCGTCACGGCCGCGGGAACGGTGCTTTTCGTGGCCGCGATGCTTCTCGGCATGCTGTGGTTCTCCCCCGACAACACCGCGGCGGAGGACACGAAGTCCGAGCCACCGCCCAGCACGAGCGCCTCCACGTCCTCGTCCCCGCAGCCGTCGAGCCCTTCCCCGACGGTCTCGCCGACGGTCTCCCCGACTCCGGCCGCGGAGACGAGCGTGCCGCGGGACGAGCAGGGGGACGAGCAGCGGGAACAGCGCGAACAGGCGCAGCGGGAACAGGACCGGGAGCGGCAGCGAGAGCGGGAGCGGCAGCGAGAGCTTCAGAAGCAGCGCGAGGCGCAGCAGGACGACGACGGCGAGGAGGACGACTGACGGCCGGCGGAGCCCGCCGCTGAGAACGCCTCAGCCCGACGTCCTCAGCCCGACGTCCTCAGCCCAGCGCCTCCTCCAGCAGCGCCGCCCACTGGGTCACCACCCGGTCGCGGCGGGCCGTGTCGTCGGTGAGGAGGTTGGCGAGGCCGAGGCCGCGGGCCATGTCGAGGAGGCCCTGGACCGTCTCTCGTACGCCGGGGCGGGATTCGTCCGCGCTCAGGAGGTCCACCGCTGTGCGATGGGTCTCGCGGCCGACGCGGGCCTCCAGTTCGGTGACCCTCGGCCGCAACTGCTCCTCGTTCGAGGCGGCCACCCACAGGTGCAGGGCGGCGCGGAACAGCGGGCCGGTGTAGAGGTCGACCAGCGCCGACACCACCGCCCGGCGGTCCCCCGCCGCGCCCTGCGGGAACAGGGCCCGCAGGGCCGTGGAGCGTTCCTCGGCGACGTACTCGACGGCGGCCGTGAACAGGTCCTCGCGGGTCGGGAAGTGGTGCTGGGCGGCGCCGCGCGAGACGCCGGCGCGTTCGGCGACGACAGAGACCGTGGAGCCCGCCCAGCCGTGTTCGGCGAGGCAGGCCACGGCGGCCTCCAGGAGCCGTCGCCGGGTGGCGCGGCTGCGGTCCTGTTTGGGCACGCGGTCCGCTCGGTCCACGCGGTCGCCGACTGCGCTCACACCGCCCATTCCGGATCCCGTCTTTCGAGGAAGGCCGTCATCCCCTCGCGGGCATCGGCGGAGGAGAACAGCCGGGCCGAGAGCGCGGTCAGGTCGGCCGCGTCCCGGTCGAAGGTTTCCAGCACCTTAGCCGTGAGCAGCGCCTTCGTCTCGGCCAGGGCCTGGGGCGCGGCCCGGCGCAGGCCGTCCAGGACGGGGGCCAGCACCTCGTCGACGTCCTCGCCCTGCGTCGTGATCAGGCCGATGCGGGCCGCCTCCGGCGCGGTGAGGCGTTCGCCGGTGAGGTAGTAGCGGGCCAGGGCGCGGGGGTCGGTGCGGGGCAGTAGGGGCAGCGAGATCACCGCGGGGGCGACGCCTGTGTGGACCTCCGTGAAGGCGAAGGTGGCCGCGCTGGACGCCGCGGAGATGTCGCAGGCGGCCAGCAGGCCGAGGCCGCCCGCGCGTACGTGGCCGGTGACGCGGGCGACGACGGGTTTGGGCAGTTCCACGAGTTGCCGGAGCAGCGCGACCAGTCCGTCCGGGGGCGGCGGGTCGCGCAGGTCCGCGCCCGCGCTGAACGTGTTGCCGGTGTGGGTGAGGACGATCGCGCGTACGCCGGCGTCCTTGCCGCAGTCGGTCAGTGTGTCGGCGAGCTCGCCCACCAGGGCCGCCGAGAGCGCGTTGCGGTTGTGCGGGGAGTCCAGGGTGAGGGTCTCCACGGCACGCGCGCGTGTCCGGCCGACCAACGTCATGTGCCCTCCTTGAGCGCCTTCAGTTCGCGGCGCAGGATCTTGCCGGAGGCGGCCCGCGGGACGCCGTCGATGAAGGTGACCTGACGGACGCGCTTGTACGGGGCGACGCGTTCGGCGACGTACATCATGACCTCTCCTTCGGAGAGGTCGGTCGCGGACGGCTGGCGGACCACATAGGCGTGCGGGACCTCGTTGCCGTCGTCGTTGCAGACGCCGGTCACCGCCGCGTCCGCGATGCCGGGGTGGGTGAGCAGGAGGGCTTCCAGTTCGGCGGGGGCCACCTGGAAGCCCTTGTACTTGATGAGTTCCTTGACGCGGTCCACGACGAACAGCCAGCCGTCCGCGTCCACGTGCCCCACGTCGCCGGTGTGCAGCCAGCCGTCGGGGTCGATCATCGCGGCGGTGGCGTCGGGGCGGCCGAGGTAGCCCTTCATGACCTGGGGGCCGCGGATGAGGATCTCGCCGGACTCCCCGACGCCGAGGTCCTTGCCGGGATCGTCGAGGGAGACGACGCGCATCTCGGTGCCGGCGATGAGTTTGCCGACGGTTCCGGCGGGGGCGTCGTGCATGGCGGCCAGGGGGACGACGTGGGTGCCGGGGGACAGTTCCGTCATGCCGTACGCCTGGCCCACGGGCGGCAGGCCGAGGCGCTGCGCGCAGGCCGCCGCGAGCTTCGCGTCCAGGGGCGCGGCGGCGCTGATGATGTACTTCAGGGACGACAGGTCGTACTGCTCGACCAGCGGGTGCTTGGCGAGGGCCAGGACGATCGGCGGGGCCACGTACAGGCCGGTGATGCGGTGGTTCTGGATGGCCGCGAGGAAGGTCTCCAGGTCGAAGCGGGGCAGGACGACGACCGTCGCGCCCAGCCTCAGGGGCGCGTTCATCAGGGCGGTGAGGCCGTAGATGTGGAAGAAGGGCAGGACGGCGAGGATGCGGTCGCCGGGGCCCGCCGGGACGGCGGGTTCGAGCTGGGCGAGGTTGGTGGCGATCTGTCGGTGGGTGAGCATCACGCCCTTGGGGATGCCGGTGGTGCCCGACGAGTACGGCAGGGCCGCCACGTCCGCGACGGGGTCGATGTCGACCTGTGGTTCGGGGGCCGTGGAGGCGAGCATGTCGATGAGCGACCGGTGTCCGGGCGCGCTGTCGCAGACGAAGATCTCCCGTACGCCGCCCGCGAGTTCGGCGGCCCGGCGTGCCGTCTGCAGCAGCGGTGAGACGGTGACGATCCAGCGGGCCGCCGAGTCCTTCAGCTGCTTGGCGAACTCCTCGGGCGTGGCGAGCGGGTGCACGGTGGTGACGGCGGCCCCCGCGCGCGTGGCGGCGTAGAACGCCGTGGGGAAGGCGATCGTGTTGGGGCTGTGCAGGGCGAGGACGTCGCCCTTGCGTATGCCGGCCTCGGCGAGGGCGGCGGCGACGCGCCGGTGGAAACGGTCGAGTTGCGCGTAGGTGAGGGTGGTGCCGTCCGTGCCGTCGAGGAGCGCGGGCGCGTCACCGAACTCGGCGGCCCGACCCAGCACGGCCTCATGGATGGGGAGTTCTACGGCCGGGACGTCTGCGTACTCGCTGCGGAACATCGTTCCTCCTCGCGACTGGCACCACATGGTGCCGGTCAGTACGACTTGGGCAGGCCAAGGGTCTGGTGGGAGACGTAGTTGAGAATCATCTCCCGGCTCACCGGAGCAATACGAGACACGCGCGCGGCGGTTATCAGCGAGGCGAGGCCGAACTCGCGCGTCAGGCCGTTGCCGCCGAGGGTGTGCACGGCCTGGTCGACGGCCCGCACGCATGCCTCGCCGGCCGCGTACTTGGCCATGTTGGCGGCCTCCCCCGCACCGGTGTCGTCACCGGTGTCGTACAGGCAGGCCGCCTTCTGCATCATCAGGCGGGCCAGTTCGAGGTCGATGTGCGCCTGGGCGAGGGGGTGCGCGATGGCCTGGTGGGCGCCGATGGGGGCGTTCCAGACGGTGCGGTCGCGCGCGTACTCGACGGCACGCGCGAGGGCGTACCGGCCCATGCCGATCGCGAAGGCGGCCGTCATGATGCGTTCGGGGTTGAGGCCGGCGAAAAGCTGGAGGAGGCCGGCGTCCTCGTCGCCGACGAGCGCGTCGGCGGGGAGCCGCACGTCGTCGAGGGTCAGCTCGAACTGCTTCTCCGCCGCGTCGAGCTCCATGTCGATCTGGCGGCGCGTGAAGCCTTCGGTGTCGCGCGGGACGACGAACAGGCAGGGCTTGAGGCGGCCGGTGCGGGCGTCTTCGGTGCGGCCGACGATGAGGGTGGCGTCCGCGATGTCGACGCCGGAGACGAAGACCTTGCGGCCGGTGAGCAGCCAGTCGGCTCCGTCGCGGTGAGCCGTGGTCGTGATGCGGTGGCTGTTGGAGCCGGCGTCCGGCTCTGTGATGCCGAAGGCCATGGTGAGGGTGCCGTCGGCGAGGCCGGGAAGCCAGCGCTGTTTCTGGGCTTCCGTGCCGAAGCGGGCGATCACCGTGCCGCAGATCGCTGGGGAGACGATCATCATCAGCAAAGGGGCGCCGGCCGCGCCGAGTTCTTCCAGGACGATGGAGAGTTCGGCTGTTCCGCCGCCTCCGCCGCCGTGTGCCGCCGGCAGGTTGACGCCGAGGTAGCCGAGCTTGGCCGCCTCGGACCAGAGTTGCTCTCGGTCGAAGTTTCGGCCGTGGCGTTTGCCGAGGGCGGATACTGCGGACCGTAGGGCTTTGTGTTCTTCGGATTCGAGAGTGGGGGGCATGGGACTCCTTCCGAGTGCGGGTCGTGTGTGGCTGGTCGCGCGGTTCCCCGCGCCCCTAGGTTTCTCGCACTACCGCCAGCAGCGCGCCGACCGTCACCTGCTGGCCGGGTACGACGTGCAAAGCGCTCAGCGTGCCTGTGACCGGCGCCGAGATCTTGTGCTGCATCTTCATCGCCTCCAGCCACACAAGAGGCTCTCCGGCCCGTACAGCGGCTCCTGGGGTCAAGCCCTCGGCGACTCGTACGACCGTCCCTGGCATCGGCGCGAGCAGCGAACCCGGCGCGTGCTGGGCCGTCGGGTCGGGGAAGCGGGGTAGCGCGGTGAGCCGCGTGGCATTGACGTGGATGTCGTCGCCGTACCTCGCGACGTCGAACTTCCTTCGTACGCCGTCCACTTCGAGTACGACGAGACGCGCGTCGGCGTGCACGACCCGCACCCCGTCGGCCTCGAGGCCCGCCCGCGTGTGCCGGTAGCGGGCCTCGTGCTCCTCGCCCGCTGCCGCGTACCGCTTGACCTGCGGCTGGGAGGGGACGTTGCGCCAGCCGCCGAAGCGGGAGCGGCCGTGGGCGTCGGCGAGGGCGGCGGCCAGGGGGGCGTGCGGGTCCGGAGTGGCCCTGGTCAGGTCGGTGAGGTGGCGGTCGTAGAAGTCGGTGTCCATGCGGGCGGACGTGAACTCCTCGTGGCGCAGTGAGCGGACGAGGAGGTCCCGGTTGGTGAGCGGGCCGTGGATGGTCGCCTGTTCCAGGGCGCCCGCGAGTTTACGGATGGCTCCCGCGCGCGTGGGGGCGTGGGCGACGAGCTTGGCGAGCATCGGGTCGTAGTGGACGCCGATCTCGTCGCCGTCGGTGAAGCCGGTGTCCAACCGGACGCCCTCGGGTACGGCGAAACGGTGCAGGGTGCCGGTCTGCGGGGCCCAGTCGCGGGCCGGGTCCTCGGCGTAGAGGCGGGCCTCGACGGCGTGGCCACGCGCGCGTGGCGGGTCGTCGGCGAGGGCGTGGCCTTCGGCGATGCGGATCTGTTCCGCGACCAGGTCGATGCCGAAGACCGCTTCGGTCACGGGGTGTTCGACCTGGAGGCGGGTGTTCATCTCCAGGAAGTGCGCCTTGTCACCGGCCACCAGGAACTCGACGGTGCCGGCGCCGACGTAGTCGACGGCCCGGGCGGCCCGTACGGCCAGTGCCTGCAGCTCATCCGCCAGGTCCTCGGCGAGCCCGGGCGCCGGGGACTCCTCGATCACCTTCTGGTGGCGGCGTTGGAGGGAGCAGTCGCGGGTGCCGAGCGCCCAGACCGTGCCATGGGTGTCGGCGAGGATCTGCACCTCGACGTGGCGGCCGTGCTCGATGTAGGGCTCGACGAAGACCTCACCGTCCCCGAAGGCGCTCGCGGCCTCGGCACGCGCGCTCTGCAACGCGCCGTCGAGTTCCTCCAGGCGGCGAACGATCCGCATCCCGCGCCCTCCGCCGCCGGCGGCCGCCTTCACCAGCACGGGCAGGTCGGCCTCGGTCACCTCGCCCAGGGGCTCCAGCCCCATCAGCTCCTTCGCCCGCGTCTTGGACGCCATCGCCTCGATCGCCTCCGGGGGCGGGCCGATCCAGACGAGCCCCGCGTCGAGGACGGCGCGTGCGAAGCCGGCGTTCTCGGAGAGGAAGCCGTAGCCGGGGTGCACGGCGTCCGCGCCGGCCGCCACGGCCGCCTTCACGATCAGGTCGCCGTCCAGATACGTCGTGGAGGGCGCCGCTCCCGGCAGCCGTACCGCCGCGTCGGCCACGCGCGTGTGGAGGGCGTTGGCGTCGGCGTCCGAGTACACGGCGACCGTCCGGATTCCCAACCCACCGCAGGTGCGGAAGATCCGGCAGGCGATCTCGCCCCGGTTGGCGACGAGCACAGAAGTGATCACTGGAAGGTCCCTCACATCCGGAAGACGCCGAAGCCGCCGCGCGCGCCCTCGTAGGGCGCCGTGTGGAGGGCGGACAAACACAGGCCGAGGACGGTGCGGGTGTCGCGCGGGTCGATGACGCCGTCGTCGTACAGCCGCCCGGACAGGAACATCGGCAGCGACTCCGACTCGATCTGCTGCTCGACCATGGTGCGCAGCGCGGCGTCCGCCTCCTCGTCGTACGGCTGTCCCTTCGCGGCCGCCGACTGCCGGGCGACGATCGAGAGCACGCCGGCGAGCTGCTGCGGGCCCATGACAGCCGACTTGGCGCTGGGCCAGGCGAAGAGGAACCGGGGGTCGTAGGCGCGGCCGCACATGCCGTAGTGGCCGGCGCCGTAGGACGCGCCCATGAGGACGGAGAGATGGGGCACGCGGCTGTTGCCGACCGCGTTGATCATCATCGCGCCGTGCTTGATGATGCCGCCCTGCTCGTACCGGCGGCCCACCATGTAGCCGGTGGTGTTGTGCAGGAAGAGGAGGGGAATGTCTCGCTGGTTGGCGAGTTGGATGAACTGGGCCGCCTTCTGTGACTCCTCGCTGAAGAGGACCCCTTGGGCGTTGGCCAGCACGCCGATCGGATAGCCGTGCAGGGCCGCCCAGCCGGTGGTGAGGCTCGTGCCGTACATCGGCTTGAACTCGTCGAAGTCGGAGGCGTCGACGACGCGGGCGATGACCTCACGCGGGTCGAAAGGCGTCTTGAGGTCGCCGGGGACGATGCCGAGCAGTTCGTCGGCGGCGTACTCGGGGGGTTCGGCGGGACCCGGGTCGCCGTACGCCTTGCGGTGGTTGAGGCGGGCGACGACGCGCCGTGCCTGACGCAGGGCGTCCGGTTCGTCGACGGCGAAGTAGTCCGCGAGACCCGACACGCGCGCGTGCATCTGCGCACCGCCCAGCGACTCGTCGTCGCTCTCCTCGCCGGTCGCCATCTTCACCAGGGGCGGACCGCCGAGGAACACCTTGGCGCGCTCCTTGACCATGATCACGTGGTCGGACATGCCGGGGACGTACGCGCCGCCCGCCGTCGAGTTGCCGAAGACGACCGCGACGGTGGGGATCCCGGCCGCGGACAGCCGTGTCAGGTCCCGGAAGATGGCGCCTCCGGGGATGAAGATCTCCTTCTGGGAGGGCAGGTCGGCGCCGCCCGACTCGACGAGGTTGATGACGGGCAGCCGGTTGGCGAGGGCGATGTCGTTGGCGCGCAGGGCCTTCTTCAGCGACCAGGGGTTGCTCGCTCCGCCGCGCACGGTCGGGTCGTTGGCGGTGATCAGGCACTCCACGCCCTCGACGACCCCGATACCGGTGACGAGGGACGCGCCGACCGTGTAGTCGCTGCCCCAGCCGGCCAGCGGGGACAGTTCCAGGAACGGCGTGTCGGGGTCCAGGAGCAGCTCGATGCGCTCGCGGGCGAGGAGCTTGCCGCGCTTTCGGTGCCTGGCCACGTACTTCTCGCCGCCGCCCGCGAGCGCCTTGGCGTGCTCGGCGTCGAGTTCGGCGAGCCTCGCGAGCATGGCTTCGCGGTTGGCCGCGTATTCGGGACTCTTCGTGTCCAGGGCGGAGGCGAGGACGGTCACAGCAGGGTCTCCGGGATGTCGAGGTGGCGGCTGCGCAGCCATTCGCCGAGGGCCTTGGCCTGCGGGTCGAAGCGGTGCCGGGCGGCGACGCCCTCGCCGAGGATGCCTTCGACGACGAAGTTGAGGGCGCGGAGGTCGGGCAGCAGGTGCCGGGTGACCTTCAGCGGACGGCTTTCGGGGATGAGCTGCTGGAATCGGTCGACCGTCAGTTCGTGCGCCAGCCAGCGCCAGGCGTCGTCCGTCCGCACCCAGACGCCCACGTTGGCGTTCCCGCCCTTGTCCCCGCTGCGTGCGCCCGCGACGCGACCGAGGGGGGCGCGCTGGGTGGGCCCGGGTGGCAGCGGCTGCGGCGGGGGCGGCTCCGGGACGTCGTCGAGTACGAGGGTGTCGTGGGGCGGCGGCACACGGACCCGGCGTCCGTCGTGGAGGACGGCCACATGGTCGACGGCACCATGGGGGACATACACATCCTCGAAGACCCCATAGGGCAAGCCCTTTCCGGGTGGTGCCAGCACGTGGAAGCCGGGGTAACTGGCCAGCGCCAGCTCCACGGCGGCCCCGCTCAGGGCCCGCCCGACGAGCTCCTGGTCGGCGTCGCGCACGACGAGCCGCAGCAGCGCGCTCGCCGTCTCCTCGCTCGGGGCGTCGGGCCGATCGGTGCGCACCAGGTCCCAACGCACCTCAGCGGGCGGCGACTTGGCGAGCGCGTCCGTCATCTGCTCGCGTACGAGGGCGGCCTTGGCCTCGATGTCGAGGCCGGTGAGCACGAAGGCGACCTCGCCCCGGAAGCCGCCGAGGCGGTTGACACCGGCCTTGAGGGTCGGGGGCGGGGCCTCTCCTCGTACGCCGTCGACGCGGACGCGATCGGGTCCGTCCTGGGTGAGCCGTACGGTGTCCAGCCGGGCGGTGACGTCCGGCCCCGCGTAGCGGGCGCCCGCCGTCTCGTACAGGAGCTGGGCCGTGACCGTGCCGACGTCGACGAAGCCGCCGGTGCCGGGATGCTTGGTGATGACGCAGGTGCCGTCCTCGTGGAGCTCGGCGAGTGGGAAGCCTGGGCGCCTCAGGTCACCGCCGTTCTCACCGCCGCCTCTTTCGTGGAAGAAGGCGTAGTTGCCGCCGGTCGCCTGTGCCCCGCACTCCAGCACATGCCCGGCGACGACGGCGCCCGCGAGCCGGTCGTACTCCCCCGGGCCCCACCCGAAGTGCGCGGCGGCGGGCCCGGTGACCAGGGCCGCGTCCGTCACCCGCCCGGTGACCACGATGTCGGCGCCCTCCCGCAGGCACGCGGCGATCCCGAACCCGCCGAGGTAGGCGTGGGCGGCGAGGCTGCCCGGGTGTGCGGAGGTGAGGTCGTCGCCCTCGACGTGGGCGACCCGTACGGGCAGGCCGAGGCGGTCGGCCAGCTGCCGTACGGCCTCCGCCAGTCCGGCCGGGTTGAGACCGCCCGCGTTGGCGACGATCCTGACGCCCCGCTCGTGCGCGAGCGCCAGGCACTCCTCCAGCTGCCGCAGGAAGGTGCGGGCGTATCCGGCGCGGGGGTCCTTCAGCCGGTCCCGGCCGAGGATCAGCATGGTCAGTTCGGCGAGGTAGTCGCCGGTGAGGACGTCCAGTTCGCCGCCGGTGAGCATCTCGCGCATGGCGTCGAAGCGGTCGCCGTAGAAGCCGGAGGCGTTGCCGATCCGCAGGGTGCCCGGGGATGCCCCCAGGTGCCCCGAGGTCACTGCGCGGCCCTCTTCGGCGCACGGCCCGCGCCGGGTGGGCCCGCGAAGACCTGGGCGATGTCGAACCAGCGGTCGGCGTCGGGGCCTTCGGCGCGCAGGGCGAGGTCGGAGCGGTGGGCGCGCTGGGTGACCAGGAGGCAGAAGTCGAGCGCCGGTCCGGTGACGCGTTGGAGGGCGTCCTCGGGGCCGTACGTCCACAACTCACCGGAGGGCGAGAGGAGTTCGACGCGGAAGTCGTCGACAGGCGCGGGGAGCCCGTGCACGCCGAAGGCGAAGTCCCTGGTCCGCACCCCGATCCACACCACATGCCTCAGCCGGTCGGTGGGTGTGCGCACCACACCCAGCGCATCGGCGATGTCCAGACCATGGGCCCAGGTCTCCATAAGTCGGGCCGTGGCCATGGAGGCGGCGGACATGGGCGGCCCGTACCAGGGGAAGCGGGCGCCCTGGGGTGCCGCACGCAGCGCCGAGTCGAGGGCGACCCTCCCCTGCCGCCACCGCGCCAGCAGTTCGGCGGGCGGCAGGCCGGCTCCCTCCTCCGCTCCCTCGTCGACGAACGACCCCGGTGACACCAGCGCCTTCTCCACCACCGCGTGGAACGCGTCCACGTCGGTCATGGCCAGCAGGGCCGAGCGATCCGTCCAGGCGAGGTGCGCGATCTGGTGGGCGACGCTCCAGCCGGGCGCGGGAGTCGCCAGTGCCCACTGCTCGGAGCTCAACTCGGCCACGAGCCGGTCGACTTCCTCGCTCTCCTCGCGCAGGTCGTCGAACACGGGCGTCGGATCGGACACGGTGCGCTCCCCTCGGGGCACGGCGGTGTGCGGCGGGACGGTGCGGGGTGGTGCGACGTGGTGCGGTGGGGAGGAGCATGGCAGCGGGAATCAAAACAAGCAAGCATGCTTGCATTAATTGGCGGCGGCTCTTTGAGAGCTGTTCCCGAGGGGAAGGGTGTGGGTGCGGCGGGCGATCAATACACTCGACCGCCGCGCCTGCCGCGACGGCGACGCATCACTCACGCATCGGGGGAAACGCAGGATGAGCACCTGGAATCCAGGCGGCCGACCGCCCTACGACCCGCACGCTTACACCCCCCACCCTCATCCACCCCATCCCCATCCGCCCCATGCCCATCCGCCCTATCCCCACCAGCCGTACCCGCCGCACGCGCCATACCCGGCCCCACCGACACCCACGCCACCCGGCCCCCTCACGCGGCTACGGCGGCGGATCGGCCCCATCCACACCGCGCGCAGGGTCTTCAAGCCGTCCAGGCCGGGCATCGTCGAGGACCCGGTGGTGGCACGCATGCAGAAGATCCGCACCTTGGTGGGACTGGGCGCGGTGGTGTGGCTGTCGATCACCTACAAGATCGCCACCTCCGTCGGAGACGTCGCCGACGACCGGCTGAACCAGTCCTGGATCAGCGTCCTGGTGCTGTCCGTGACGTTCCCGGTCCTCGTGGGCGTCCTGGTCGCTCTGGCCTCCCCGCCGGCCAGGCGGGAGCTGCTGCGCCGGGCCGCCAGCCTGGTCGCTCTGGCCTCCCCGCCGGCCAGGCGGGAGCTGCTGCGCCGGGCCGCCAAGTGCTTCGGCTCGATGGTCGCCCTCGTGGCCGCGGTCTCCGTGTTCCCCGCCTCCGTGCTCACGGGCTTCGTCGACGGCCGCTTCGCGACCGACCCGGTGATGTCCGTCGTCACCTACACCGGAATCGCGCTCACCTTCGTGTGGGTGTTGCCCTTCGTCATCTGGGGCATCGGTCTGGCCCTCGTCCATGTGTTCCGCACCGCCGACATCCACGAGACGATGCCGCCGCTGCTGGCCATGACGGTGGTGTGGGAGATGGCGCTGATCGACCTGTTCACGGGCGCCTACGCGGGCGTGCCGGCGCCGGTCCGGATCGTGTTCGTCCTCGGCGCCCCGGTCTCCGTGACCGCGGTGGGCCTGTGGGAGCTGCGCCGGCTGCGCGTCCGGCACGGCCTTCGCGTCCAGGGGCTGCTGATGCGCTAGGTGTACTCGGCCGACCCGACCGAAGTCGTCCCGCCCTCTTCGGCCTTCGCTTTCCGCTGCCCCACCTGCGTCCGCACCGCGCCCATGCTCGCCGCGATGACCAAGGCGATCGCCAGGGCCTGTACGGCGGAGAGGGCCTGGTCGAGGACGAGGAAGCCGGCTGCCGCGGCGACGGCCGGCTCCAGGCTCATCAGGATCGCGAAGGTCGCTGCGGGCAGGCGGCGCAGGGCGAGCAGTTCGAGTGTGTAGGGCAGGACCGAGGAGAGGATCGCCACGGCCGCGCCCAGCGCGATGGTCACGGGGTCGGTGAGCTTCGCACCCGACTCGGCGATCCCGAGGGGCAGGAACAGCACGGCGCCGACCGCCAGTGCGAGGGCCAGCCCGTCGGCCTGGGGAAAGCGTCGGCCCGTACGGGCGCTGAAGACGATGTAGCCCGCCCACATGGCGCCGGCCCCCAGGGCAAAAGCGACACCTATGGGGTCCAGGCTCTCGAAGCCCCCGCCGCCGAGGAGGAAGACGCCGGCCAGGGCGAGTCCGGCCCAGACGACGTTGATCGCGCGGCGCGAGGTCAGGACCGACAGGGCGAGTGGGCCGAGCACCTCCAGGGTGACCGCGGGGCCCAGCGGGATACGGGCGACCGACTGGTAGAAGAGGCCGTTCATAGCGGCCATCGTGATGCCGAAGACGATCACCGTGCCCCAGTCGGTGCGGGAGTGGCCGCGCAGCCGGGGCCGGCAGAACAGCAGCAGGACGACCGCCGCCACCACCAGCCGCAGCGCCACCACGCCGAGCGCCCCGGCCCTCGGCATCAGGCTCACCGCCAGGGCGCCGCCGAACTGCACCGAGATCCCTCCGGCGAGCACCAGGCCCACGGGACCGAGGGAGTTCCAGCGGCGCGGGGCACCGGCCGTCGGCTCGGGGACGGCCGCCCGGGCGGGGGTCGAGGAGGGCGCGGCGGCGGCATCAGGGGTACTCACGGGCATTCCAGGGCTCGACTCGGTTGTTCATCGTGCTGCGGCTGTCCATCATGCTGCACTTCTGGGTACAGGCTAATGGACTTCGTCAGGTGTGTGAACCGATCACGCCGCTGTCCCGGAGTGTGGACCACCCGAGGTGCGGACCACCCGAGGTGTGGTCTGCCGGGAGGTGTGGTCTGCCAGGAGGTCTGGTCTGCCGGTGCTACCGCCGGGCCATGTACAGATCCAGCGCCTTGTGCAGCAGCCGGTTGAGCGGAAAGTCCCACTCCCCCAGGTACTCGACGGCCTCGCCACCCGCGCCCACCTTGAACCGCAGCAGGCCCAGCAGATGGTTGGACTCCTCCAGGGTGTCGGTGATGCCGCGGAAGTCGTAGACGGCGGCGCCGAGTGCGTGGGCGTCGGTCATCATGCGCCACTGCATCGCGTTGTTGGGCTGGACCTCGCGTTTGCGGCTGGTGGAGGCGCCGTAGGAGTACCAGACGTGGTCACCGACGGTGAGCATGGTGGCGGCGGCGAGGACGTCGCCGTCGTGGTGGGCGAGGTAGAGCCGCATGCGGTCGGGGTGTTCGGCGGTGAGCGCGGTCCACATGCGCTGGAAGTAGGGCAGGGGGCGGGGGATGAAGCGGTCGCGTTCGGCCGTCTCGGCGTACAGGGCGTGGAAGGCGGGCAGGTCCTCGTAACCGCCCCGCTCGATCTTCACGCCCGCCTTCTCGGCCTTCTTGATGTTGCGCCGCCACTGCTGGTTGAGGCCGCGGTGGATGTCGTCCAACGACCGTCCGGTGAACGGCACTTGGCAGACGTACCGCGGCTGCCCGGCCGCGAAGCCCTCCTCTGCGCCCGGCTCGGTCTGCCGCCAGCCGGCCCCCCGCAGCCGGTCGGCGACATCGAGGGCGCGCGTGTCGCACGACGTCGGCTCCGCGTCACGCAGCCGCCGCGCGTCCGGGTCGGCGATCGCCGCCTTCACCGCCTCGGGGCTCCAGCGGCGTACGACGACGGGCGGGCCCATCCTGACCGAGAAGGCGCCCTGGCGCTTGAGGTGGACGAGCATCGGTTCCAGCCAGCGCTCGCGGAGGTCGGGGGCATGCCAGTCGATGAGCGGGCCCTCGGGGAGGTAGGCGAGGTACTTCTTCAGCCTGGGCAGCGGCCGCAACAGCACCAGCCCCGCCCCGACCAGCCGCCCCTCCTCGTCGAACCACCCGAGACTCTCCGCCCGCCAGTCCGGCTTCACGTCGCCCCAGGAGGGCACCTGCGTGTGGCTGGCTGAGGGGCGGGCGGCGACGAAGGCGAGATGCTCGTCGCGGGTGATGGGCTGGAGGCGGAGGGGCATGGGCGGTCTCCTGTCGGTGGACGGAGGTCGGGGCCGGCTTGTGGCCCCGGGGTCAGGGCCGGGCGGCCGGAGGGTTGGTGGCCGGATACTCATGGGTCGAACACGCTGCGTGATCTGCCAGCCTATGCGCGCCCCGGCACGGCCTCACGTCCAGCGGCCCGCTCGCTCACGAACGGCCTACAACCGCTCCGCCAGCACCTCCGCCAGATGCCTCCCCCGCACCCCCGCGAGCTGCTCCACCTGCGTCCGGCAGGAAAACCCGTCCGCCAACACCACGGCACCCCCTTCCGCCGCGCCCGCTTCCCGCACCGCCGGCAGCAACTGCTCCTCCGCACACGCCACCGACACCTCGAAGTGCCCCTTCTCGAACCCGAAGTTGCCCGCGAGACCGCAACAGCCGCCGCTGAGTTCCCCGGAGAGCCCCGCGGCCTCGCGCAGCCGGCGGTCGGCCTCGTCCCCCAGCACCGCATGCTGATGACAGTGGGTCTGCCCGACCGCCGGCCGGTCCACGCGGGGTGGCGTCCAGTCGGGGGCCAGCCGCTCCAGCGTCTCCGCGAAGGTCAGGACACGGTCGGCCAGGCGCCGGGCCCGAGGATCGTCGTGCAGCAGTTCCGGCAGGTCCGAGCGGAGGGCCGCCGCGCAGCTCGGCTCCAGCACGACGACCGGGGCGGCGCTCTCCAGCACCGGCTCCATCAGGTCGAGTGTGCGCCGCAGCACCGCCCGGGCGCGGTCGAGCTGCCCCGTCGAGACGTACGTCAACCCGCAGCAGACCCGTCCCCGCCCCCGTAGGAGGGACACCGGATCCAGCGCAACGGTCCTGCCCCCACCCACGGCCCCGGCCGCACGTACCGCCCTGGCATCCCCCGCCTCCGCCCTCGGCATCGGCACCGTGGGCGGCAACGCCACCCGCAACCCGGCGGCTTCCAGGACCCGTACGGCCGCCTGCCCCACGGACGGCGAGAAGTGCTCGGTGAAGGTGTCCGGCCACAGGATGACCAGCTCACCATCCCGGCCGCCGGCACGGCCACCGGCACGGCCGCCGGCACGCCCCCCGCCCTCACTCCAGCCCTCACTCCCGCTCCCGCCTGCGACCGCCGTCGCGCGTCGTCGCTCCCACCACCGGCTGAACGTCCGCGTCGCCAGTCGCGGGATCTGCCGTTCCGGCGCGATCCCGCCGAGCCGTTTCGCCGCCCACGCGAGCGGCCGTACGGCCGCCATGGCGTTGACCAGCGCCGCCGTACGCGTGCGTGACACCAAGCGAAGCCACTGCGGCAGCCGCCCCATGCTGTGGTGCGCGGCCGGGCGGCGCCGTCCCTCGTAGTGGTGGTGCAGGAACTCCGCCTTGTACGTGGCCATGTCGACCTCGACCGGGCAGTCGGAGCGGCACCCCTTGCACGACAGGCACAGGTCCAGCGCATCCCGCACCTCGGTCGACCGCCACCCGTCGGTTACCAGCTCCCCGGCGAGCATCTCGTGCAGCAACCGGGCACGCCCGCGCGTGGAGTGCTCCTCCTCACCGGTCGCACGGAAGGAGGGGCACATGACGGCAGGACCCGAGACCGATGCCGTACGGCACTTGGCGACCCCGACGCAGCGCCGTACCGCCGCCGAGAAGTCACCGCCGTCGGCCGGGTAGCCGAAGGCCACGTCGACCGGCTCGCGCGGCAGGACGGCGAAACGGAGGTCGGCGTCGAGCGGCGCGGGCCGTACCAGCATCCCGGGGTTGAGCAGGTCGTCCGGGTCCCACACCGCTTTCGCCCGTTCGAACAGCCCCACCATCTCCGCGCCGTACATCTTCGGCAGCAGCTCGGCCCGCGCCTGCCCGTCCCCGTGCTCCCCGGACAGCGAGCCCCCGTGCGCGACCACCACCTCGGCGAGTTCCTCGGAGAAGCGCCGGAAACGACCGATGCCCGCCTCCGTCAGCAGGTCGAAGTCGATACGGACGTGGATGCAGCCGTCCCCGAAGTGCCCGTAGGGCGTCCCGCGCAGCCCGTGGGCGGTCAGGAGTCGCCGGAAGTCCCGCAGGTACGCCCCGAGCCGGGCAGGCGGCACCGCGCAGTCCTCCCAGCCGGGCCACGCCTCGCTGCCGTCCGGCATACGGGTCGCCGTACCGCTGGCGTCCTCCCGGATCCGCCACAGCGCCCGCTGCCCGGCCGGATCGGTCACGACCAGCGCGTCGACGACATCGGCGGCCCGCACGATCGTCTCCGCACGCGCGCGTGCCTCCCCCTCCGACGCCCCGCCCGTCTCCACGAACAGCCAGGCCGCGCCCCGCGGCAGCCCGGTGGTCCCGGGCGGCACCAGGTCGGCCGCCATGCCCTCCACCGTCAACGGCCTGTACGGCAACAGCCCGGCCGCCGCCTGAGCCGCCGCGCTCTCGTCGCCGTACGCCAGCACGGCGAGCGCACGCGCGCGTGGCGCCTCCACCAGCCGTACGACCGCCTCGGTGAGGATCCCGAGCGTGCCCTCGCTCCCGCAGAAGGAACGGGCGACGTCGGCGCCCTTCTCGGGCAGCAGGGCATCCAGCGCGTACCCGGAGATACGGCGCGGGAGCTCGGGAAAGCCGGTGCGTAGCCGGGCCAGGTCCCCGGCCACCAGGTCCCGCAGCCCGTCCGGAGCCCCCGCCCACCCCTGCCCGAGCCGCAGCCGCCGCCCGCGCGCGGTGACCACGTCCAGCTCCCGCACGCTGTCGGCGGTCGTCCCCCACGCCACCGAGTGCGAGCCGCACGCGTTGTTGCCGATCATTCCGCCCAGCGTGCAGCGGCTGTGGGTGGAGGGGTCCGGTCCGAAGCGCAGCCCGTGCGGGGCGGCGGCCTCCTGGAGGCGGTCGAGGACGAGGCCGGGCTGGACGACGGCGGTGCGGGTCTCCGGGTCCAGGGACACGATCCGGTTCATGTGGCGGGTGAAGTCCAGCACGACGCCGGTGCCGGTGGCCTGTCCCGCGATCGAGGTGCCGCCGCCGCGCGCCACGACCGGCACCATGTGGTCCCGGCACACCTCCAGCACGGCGGCGATGTCGTCAGCGTCATGTGGTGCGACCACACCGAGGGGGACACGCCGGTAGTTGGACGCGTCCATGGTCGTCAGCGCCCGGGAGGTGACGTCGAAGCTCACCTCACCCCGGACAACGGTACGCAGCGCGGCTTCAAGATCCGTCATGCCTCCAGCAAACCAGCCGACGGCCGCCAAAACGCCGTCTCACCCGACGGACGAGGTTTCACCCAGGTTTCCCCCACCGGCTAACCTCACCTCGTGGCTGAGATCCAGATTCCCGCTGACATCAAGCCCGCCGACGGACGTTTCGGCGCTGGCCCCTCCAAGGTGCGGACGGAAGCGCTGGACGCGCTGGCCGCGACCGGTACCTCCCTCCTCGGCACCTCCCACCGCCAGGCCCCCGTCAAGAACCTGGTCGGCCAGGTGCGCGAGGGCATCTCCGAGCTGTTCCAGCTGCCCGACGGCTACGAGGTCGTCCTCGGCAACGGCGGCTCGACGGCCTTCTGGGACATCGCGACGCACGGCCTGATCGAGAACAGGTCGCAGCACCTCACCTTCGGTGAGTTCAGCTCCAAGTTCGCCAAGGCCGCCAAGCTGGCCCCCTGGCTCGCCGAGCCGGACGTCATCTCCAGCGACCCGGGCACGCACCCCGAGCCGGTCGCCCAGTCGGGCGTGGACGTCTACGCCTTCACGCACAACGAGACCTCCACCGGCGTCGCCATGCCGATCAAGCGCGTGGCCGGTGCCGACGAGGGCGCCCTGGTCCTCGTGGACGCCACCTCCGGCGCCGGCGGCCTCCCGGTGGACGTGTCGGAGACGGACGTCTACTACTTCGCCCCCCAGAAGTCCTTCGCCTCCGACGGCGGCCTGTGGATCGGCGTCTTCTCCCCGGCGGCGATCGAGCGCGCCGAGCGCGTCCACGCCTCCGGCCGCCACATCCCGGAGTTCTTCTCGCTCCCCACGGCGATCGACAACTCCCGCAAGAACCAGACGTACAACACCCCGGCTCTGGCGACGCTCTTCCTCCTCAACCAGCAGCTGGAGTGGATCAACGGCCAGGGCGGCCTGGACTGGGCGGTCCGCCGCACGGCCACCTCCGCCCGCACGCTGTACGGCTGGGCCGAGGACATCAAGTACGCCAACCCGTTCGTCACCGACCCGGCCAAGCGCTCGGCGGTCATCGGCACGATCGACTTCACCGACGAGGTCGACGCGGCCGCCGTCGCCAAGGTCCTGCGCGCCAACGGCATCGTCGACACCGAGCCCTACCGCAAGCTCGGCCGCAACCAGCTCCGCGTCGCGATGTTCCCGGCGATCGACCCGGCGGACATCGAGGCGCTGACGAAGTGCGTCGACTACGTGATCGAGAAGCTGTAGTCGTTCTCGGTACGTCGTCGAAGGGCGCCCGGCGAACACCGGGCGCCCTTCTTCATGCGTCAGTCATCCCCGCAGCTCCGTCAGGAAGTCGATCAGCGCGGCGTTCACTTCCTCGGGCCGCTCCTGCTGGGTCCAGTGGCCGCAGCCGGGCAGCACGATCGGAGGGCGGCGCAGGTCGGGCAGCAACTGCGGGAGCCTCGCGATGAGTTCGGGCGTGCCCGGGAACGCCGGGACCAGGTCGCGGTCGCCGTACAGGTACAGCGCGGGCGGACCGACGACCGCGCCGTGCCAGGCGGTGGTCAGCTCCCAGTTGCGGTCCAGGTTGCGGTACCAGTTCAAGGCGCCGGTGAAGCCCTTGGCGTAGCTCTCGGTGAGCTCGTCCAGGTCCTCCTCCGTGAGCCAGTCCGGCAGCACCTCGGGGTCGGTCATGTCCGCGAGCCAGCCCCGCTCCGGGTCGGTCACCAGGGCCTGGTCGGGGCGGCCGGCGTCGGGGGCGTCACCGGAGGCGGAGTAGAACAGCTTGCGCAGGGCGGTCCGGGTGTCCTTGCCGAACTCGGCGTCGGCGACCCCGGGCCGGTTGAAGTAGTTCCAGTAGAACCGCCCGCCGAACCGCTCCTGCATGGCCACCAGCGGCGGACGCTCCCCGCGGAACGGCGGCGGCACGCTCAGCCCCGCCACCCCGCGCACCACATCGGGCCGCAGCAGCGCGGTGTGCCAGGCCACCGGTGCGCCCCAGTCGTGTCCGACGACGAACGCATGCTCCTCGCCCAGGGCGTGGATCAGCCCGATCACATCACCGACGAGATGGAGGATGCTGTACGCCTCCACGTCCTCGGGGTGATCACTGCGGCCGTATCCCCGCTGGTCGGGCGCGACCACCCGGAACCCGGCGGCGGCCAGCGGGCCGAACTGGTGGCGCCAGGAGTGCCAGGACTCAGGAAAGCCGTGCAGCAGCACGACGAGCGGACCCTCGCCCTCCTCGGCGATGTGCAGCCGGATACCGTTCACGTCGATCATGCGATGCTCAACCATTGGGACGAGCATACGCCTGCACGTTACACGCAATTGCTGGCCCTCGCGGGTGAGGGTGCCCGACCACCGAGCACCCCTGTCACGAAACCCGTCATGCAGCCGTAGCCGTACAACTCACACTCGGCACACCCCCGCCCCCGGGCGCACCCCCGAAACCGAAGCTCGCCGAACCGCCCGCCGGGATCGCCCCGTTGTGCGCGGCGTTGGACGCGGTCACCGTGCCCCCAGTCTGTGTGTACGAGGCGTTCCACATGGACGTGACCTTCTGGGACCCGCTCCACGTCCAGGTCACCTTCCAGGACTTGACCGGGGTCGTGCCGGTGTTGCTCACCTTCACCTCGGCGTTGAAGCCACCGCCCCAGTCGCTGCTGACGGAGTAGGCGGCGCGGCACGCGGCCGTGCCACCGCCGGGGTCGGGATCAGGGTCGGGGTCGGGGTCGGGGTCGCCCCCGCCCGTGCCGGGCGCGAACCCCGGCGCCTTGATGCTCGCCAGGTAGCCGTCCTTCACGGTGTCCACGGTCGACCAGTCGTCCTTCAGGATCCCGCCCGTGTCACCGGAGTTGGGGTTCCAGGACCAGAACGTCCAGTGGAAGGAGTCCGCTCCGTACGTCGATGTCGAGCGCAGGTACTTCACCAGTTCCGACAGCCACTTCTGGTCCACCGTCGAGTGGAGTGTGGTGCCGAACTCGCCGAGCCAGACCGGGGCGATGTTCTGCTTGAAGACGTAGCCCCAGTACCTGTCCCAGATGCCCGGCATGTTGGCGGGGAAGGACGGGTCGCTGAACCACGGTTGCTGGGCCACCGATGTGGCGTAGTCGTGGGCGGAGTACACCAGCCGGTTCGGGACGTCCAGGTGGACCGGGTGCTGTGCGACGCCCATCAGGTTGCCGCCCCACCAGCCGTTGACGCCGTTGTGGGACTGGACGCCCTCGACCATGATCAGCAGCTGGGGGTTGACCGACAGCACCGCGTTGCCCGCGCGCTGGGCGGCCAGCCGCCAGTCCCGTGACGTGTCGCCACAGCCCCAGCAGGCGGGGTCGTGCGGCTCGTTGTGCAGGTCGATGCCGACGACGGTGGGGTCGCCCTTGTAGCGCGTGGCCAGGGCCTTGAGGTTGCTGATCCACGTCGACTCGGGGACCGAGGAGGTGTACCAGAGTGCCGACTGGCCGGCCGCGTCCGGACGGTGCCGGTCGAGGACGATCTTCAGGCCGAGCTGACCGGCGTACGCCACGATCCGGTCCAGGACCTGCAACGACGTCAGGCCGCGCAGGTCGGCGTTCTTGCCGTCGTAGTTGATGCTGTCCGGCATGGTGCCGGGCTTGAGGATGTCGTCGCTGTAGGGCATGCGGATGGTGTTGTAGCCCAGCGACTTCATCTGGTCGATCATGCTCTTGTAGTCGCGGGCCCACAGGCCGTGGACGACGTGGTTGCCGGTCTCGAAGCCGAACCAGTTGATCCCGGCGATACGGACCGGCTGCCCGGCCGCGTCCAGGATCTGGCGGCCGCTCGTGTGCCAGTAGCCGGCGCCGCCCGCCTGCACGGTCACGTCGTCGGCGTGGGCCGACCGCGTGCCGGCCAGCGGTAGTAACAGGAGCGCCGCGGCAACACACAGCGCTCTGCGCAGAGTGCGGAACATGTGGCTGCTTCCTCTCGGGGGGAGGCGCGGCACCCGGAACGGAATGGGAGCGCTCCCATAACGCCGCGCACCTCCCAGAGAACTGACGCACCATGGGCACGTCAAGACCCTGGGAGGGCACGACCCCGGCGAGCTCAACCGCCCGTCAACCGGCCATCAACGCCCTCAACCCCCCGTCACCGGCTCAGCTTCTGGAAGCGGCGCACCGCGAGCGGCAGGAAGATCGCCGTGAGGATCACCGGCCACACCCCGGCCATCAGCAGCGCGTGCTGCTCGACCCAGGAGTCCCCGGCCACAGCCTCGCGCGGCACCCCGAACAGCTCACGGGTGGCCGCCGCCGTGGAGGAGATCGGGTTCCAGGCCGCCACCCAGCCCAGCCAGTCGGGCATCAGCTGGGGCGCGACGAAGATGCTGGAGATCATCGTGAGCGGGAAGGCGACGGCGAACAGGCCGCCCGCGGCCTCCGGGTTCGGCACCAGCAGGCCCAGCCACACCCCGATCCAGATCAGCGCGAACCGCAGCCACAGCAGCAGTCCGAAGGCACCGAGGAAGCCGAGGCCGCCGTCCGGGCGCCAGCCCATCGCGAACGCCGTCAGCATCATGATGGCCAACTCCGCGCAGGCGGCGAGCAGATCGGTGATGCCGCGCCCTGCGACCACCGCGGAGGAGGCCATCGGCATGGAGCGAAAACGGTCGATGACACCCTTCGTCGAGTCGTAGACGACGAGCGTCGCGGTGTTGATGAAGCCGAACGCCATCGTCATCACGAACATGCCCGGCATCAGATAGGGCGTGTAGTCCCCGCCGCCGGGCACCTTCATCGCGCTGCCGAAGACATAGCCGTAGAGCAGGACGGACAGGATCGGGAAGCCCAACTGCCAGGCGATGTTGATCGGTTGGCGCTGGTAGTGGGTGATGCCCCGGCGGACGATGTTCCAGACGTCGGCGAGGGCCCAGTACAGGCGGCCCCGGGTGGCCGGGACGGTGAGGTCCACGGCGGTGTCGACGGCGGTCATGCGACGGCCTCCTTCTCGGTCTGCTCGGTGCGGTGGCCGGTCAGGCGCAGGAACACGTCGTCGAGACTCGGCCTGCGCAGCCCGATGTCCTCGACCGCGACGCCCTCGTCCTGGAGCGTGCGCGCCACCTCGGTCAGCGCGGGCACCCGGTCGGTGACCGGCGCGTGGACGCGCAGTTCGTTCTCGTCGGACTCGGGTTCACCATCCGAGACCCGGGCGACCACCTTCACGACCCGCGGGATGTCGGACCGCTCGGCGACCACGACCTCGATACGGTCACCGCCGACGAGGTTCTTCAGCCCGTCGGGGGTGTCGTCGGCGATGGCCCGCCCCTGGTCGATGACGGTGATGTGCGAGGCCAGCTTGTCGGCCTCCTCCAGGTACTGCGTGGTCAGCAGCACGGTCGTGCCGCTCGCCACCAGCGCCCGCACCGACTCCCAGACCTCGCCCCGGCTGCGCGGGTCGAGGCCCGTCGTCGGCTCGTCGAGGAAGAGGACGGACGGGGCGAGGATCATCGAGGCGGCGAGGTCGAGGCGGCGCCGCATGCCGCCGCTGTACTTGCCGACGCCCTTGTCGCCGGCGTCGGTCAGGTCGAACTGTTCCAGCAGCTCGGTGGCGCGCAGCTTCGCCCGTTTGCCGCCCAGGTGGAAAAGCCGGCCGAACATCTCCAGGTTCTGCCGGCCGGTGAGCACCTCGTCCACGGCCGCGTACTGACCCGTCAGCCCGATGCGCGCGCGGACCTCGCGCGGCTGCCGGGCCACGTCCAGTCCGGCTACGGTCGCCCGGCCGCCGTCCAGCCTGATCAGCGTCGACAGGATGCGTACGGCCGTCGTCTTGCCCGCGCCGTTCGGACCGAGCAGGCCGTGCACCGTGCCTTCCCGTACTGCGAGGTCGAAGCCGTCGAGGGCGCGCTTGTCGCCGTAGCGCTTCTCCAGGCCCTCGGCCCGGACCGCGTATCCGTCGTCCCCCATGGGTCCCCCTTTCGTTAATTGAGTACAGCGTACCCGATTGCGCGTACACCGTACCCAATTTTTTTCGGAAGGACTTAAGCTGAACGGCATGACGAGCGGCAAGGGCGGCACCAGCGACACGGAGACCAGCGGCAGCGGCGACATCGTCCGCACCTTGGAGCTGCTGTGGGACACAGGCCGACGTCCGAGCCGCGGGCCCAAGCCGACCCTCTCCCTGGACCAGATCGTGGAAGCGGCCGTCCGGGTCGCGGACGCCGAGGGACTGGAGTCGGTGTCCATGCGCCGCGTCGCCACCGAGCTGGGCACCGGCACGATGTCGTTGTACCGGTACGTCCCCGGCAAGGCGGAGCTGCTCGACCTGATGCTGGACCGCGTCCAGCGCCCCTCCGAGAACCCGGCCGACCTCGGCGACGGCGGCTGGCGCTCGGCGCTGGAGGCCATGGGCCGCGCGACCCTCGCCCTCTACCGGCGCCACCCCTGGCTGCTCCAGGTCAACCAGTCCCGCCCGATCCTGGGCCCGAGCGCGCTCGACGGGCTGGAGAAGGTGCTCGCCCGCATCAAGCCCATGGGTCTGACCGACCGCGAGCTGGTCTCGGCGATCATCATGATCGACGGCTATGTCGTCGGGGCCGCGCGCAACCAGCTGTACCAGCGGGAGGCAGAGCGCCGGACGGGCCTGACGGACGCGGAGTTCTGGCAGGCCCAGACCCCGGTACTGGAGAAGATCATGGCGTCCGGCCGCTATCCCCTCCTCGCCTCCCTCGACGAGGACACCTGGACCCCCGGCTTCGACCACTTCGAGTTCGGCCTGCAACGCATCCTGGACGGACTCGAGGTCATCGTCGCCCGGCGCGCGGAGGAGAGTTAGGGCGCCGGCTCCACGAGCATGGCGCTCCAGCGGCGACGGGCCTCACAGCGGTCGTCCTGTCCGCGCGGCTCGATCGCCTGGTACGCGAGGGCGGCGAGGACGCCCACGCACAGCGCGACCTGCCACAGCTCGCCCATGACACCCCAGAACCCGGCCCGACACCCCAGAACCCGGCCCGCCGGATCGTGTCCGGCTCGCTGCCCCGCCCCGCCCTGCCCGTCCGCCCCCGGACCCGCGCGCTCTCCCCTCATCCCCTCCGCAGAAGCCGCCGGAGACCGAAGACGAGGACACAGGCGACGACCACCGCGACGGCGCCGACCTTGAGGTCACCGCTCGGGCCGCCGGCGCCGTCGTCCGAGGCCGAACTCCCGGCGCCGGGCGAGGAGTCGGAGGATCCGGCGTCCCCGGGGGCGTCGTTCGCGATCACGGCGCTGCCGGCGCCCTCGCTGCCGAGCATGAGCTTGCTCCCGTCGCGGGAGTAGGTGGCGGACTCGCCCTGTCCGAGGGGCACGCTGATGCGCTCCAGGCGCTTGAGCCTGCCGCCGTTCCAGTCGTAGGCGATGCCGTAGAAGTAGCCGCGCACGGCGAGCGTTTCGCCGTCCGGCGAGAAGGCGGCGTCGGTGGCCCACAGGTCGACCGGCGCGACGGGCTCGAAGACGTTCGTGCCGGAGGGGGAGAGCCTGGCCGGCGCCTCGTACAGGTGCCCGCCGTCCTCCTGCTTGTCGATGATGTAGACGCGCCCGGTCCTGGGGTGCACGACGAGCGACTCGGCGTCGCGGGGCCCGTCGGAGTACTTCACCACGTACTGCGTGGCACGGATCGTCTGGTCCTTGAGCGTCTTGGGCTCGGGAAGCCGGTAGACCCACACATAGGGCCACTCCACACCGTCGTTGTCGCCGATGTCGCCGACGTAGAGCTGGTTGTCCGGCCCCATGGAGATGGCCTCCACGTCGCGCGGGGTGCCCACGCCCGTCATGGTGATCGTCGCGACGGTCTCGCCGGTGCGGCTGTCGACGGCGTAGAGGTAGGCGCCCTTGTCCTGGTCGTTGTGCGTCCAGTAGATGCCCGGGTGCTGACGCGAGGCGGCGAGACCGCTGGACTCGGTGATCCGCGGGTCCTTGATCGTGAAGTCCTCGTCGCCGTCCGCGGCGGAGGCGGGCAGGGTGAGCGCACCGGTGAGAAGGACCCCGGCGAGTATGGCGAGCGGTCGGCGCATGCCCCAAGCCTGCCATCCGGCCTGAGGAATCGCTGGCGTGTCCGGCTTCACACCGCGCCCGCCCCTACCGATTGGTAGCGATCGTCCATCATGAGCGGATGCTCAGGTTCATGCCCGTCGGCGACTCCATGACCATCGGCAGCGCCGGCGAACACACGTGGCGCTACCGCATGTGGCAGCACCTGCGTGAGACGTACGGCGGCCCCTTCGCCCTCGTCGGCCCGCGCGAGACCCTGTACGACAAGGCGACGGACGCGCCCACGTCGTACGAGTACGCCCCCGGCTGCGACCCGGCCTTCCCCCGTGCCCACCTGGCCGGCTGGGGCGAGGGCTGGCTGCACATGGCGCCGTTGATCGGCGAGGCCGTGCGGGCGCACCGGGCGGATGTGCTGCTGGTGTCGCTGGGCCTGATCGACCTGGGCTTCTACACGAACGCCGAGCAGACGGCGCAGAACATGCGGGCGTTCGTGGCCGGGGCACGGGCGGCCAACCCGCGGGTCCGGATGGTCGTGCTGCCGGTGATCCCGAACGTCCGCGCCGAGGCGGACGCGCCCTTCGCCGCGGAGGTCGCCCGCTTCAACGAACTGCTGGGGAAGGCGGTCGCCGACCTGGACGGGCCCCGCTCGCCCCTCCTCCTGGCCTCCCCACCCCCGTCGTACGACATTCACCTCGACACCTACGACGGCACGCACCCGAACGCGAGCGGCGAGCACAAGGTCGCGGAAGCCTTCGCGGAGGCGATGTATCAGGCGTGGGACCTGGGCGAGCCGTACGGGGCCTGATGCCCGACGGCCCGCACCAAGGCGTCGGCGCCGGGGTGCCCGTCTACGTCATCGCCGATCCCTGCCAAGGGCGGTGCCAAGACCGACGACTTCCCCGGCGACTGACACCCCGAGCGCTCAGTGCCCGCGGCCGGCCCCGGAGCACGGAGCCGGCCGCAGGGCGAGGGACCTACCGGCTCGGGCAGACCCGGTTGCCGTCCTGGTCCGCCGCCTGGCAGGAGCCCGGGTGGCCGACACCGATCGCGTGGACCGGGGACTGGGCGGCGAACGTGGCACCGAGGGCACCGAGGAGGACGGCGGCCACCACAGCGGCGCGGCGGAGGGGGGTGAGAGCAGTGCTCATGAAATTTCCTTTATCTTTCAACGAACTGGTCAAGTGATGGTAAAACACCATGATCGTCCGGACAACGCCGCGGCCTGAACATTCCGTGAAGGTGAGGGCACCGAGCGATCACACCTCCCCCACGGTTGCCTGGAGCGCACTCCACCTGGCTAGCGTGCAGCCATGAAGTACACGCAGCTCGGACGCACGGGACTCAAGGTCAGCCGACTGGTCCTCGGCACCATGAACTTCGGACCGCAGACCGACGAGGCCGACAGCCACGCGATCATGGACGCGGCGCTGGACGCCGGCATCAACTTCTTCGACACCGCGAACGTCTACGGCTGGGGCGAGAACAAGGGCCGTACCGAACGGATCATCGGCACCTGGTTCGCGAAGGGCGAGCGCCGCGACAAGGTCGTCCTCGCCACCAAGGTGTACGGCAACATGGGCGCGGACGGCGAGGTGTGGCCCAACCACGACAAGCTGTCGGCGGTGAACATCCGGCGTGCCGTGGACGCCTCGCTCAAGCGGCTCCAGACCGACTACATCGACGTCTACCAGTTCCACCACATCGACCGGAACACGCCGTTCGAGGAGATCTGGCAGGCCATCGACGTCCTCGTCCAGCAGGGCAAGATCCTGTACGTGGGGTCGAGCAACTTCCCCGGGTACAAGATCGCCCAGGCCAACGAGATCGCCGCCCGCCGCGGCGGCACCATCGGCCTCGTCAGCGAGCAGTGCCTGTACAACCTCTACGAGCGCCGCGCCGAGATGGAGGTCATCCCGGCCGCGCAGGACTACGGCCTCGGCGTCATCCCGTGGTCGCCGCTGCACGGCGGACTGCTCGGCGGCGTGCTCAAGAAGGAGGTCGAGGGCGGGCGGCGCGGCTCCGGGCGGGCCGCCGACTCCCTCGCCGACCCGGCCGTACGAGCGCAGATCCAGGCGTACGAGGACCTGCTCGACAAGCACGGCCTGGAGCCCGGCGAGGCCGCCCTGGCCTGGCTGCTCACCCGCCCGGGCGTGACGGGCCCGATCGTCGGCCCGCGCACCGCCGGGCAGTTGGAGTCCGCGCTGCGGGCAGCGGAACTGGAGCTGAGCGAGGAACTGCTGGCGGGGCTGGACGAGATCTTCCCCGGCCCGGGGCCGTCCCCGGAGGCGTTCGCCTGGTAGCAGTCGTCGGGACGGGGCGGTGCTCGGGCGACGACTACCGTCCGAGCGCCGCCGCCAACGCCACCACGACGAACATCAGCACAAGCGCACCGGCCATGATCCGGTTCCGGGTTTTGGGGTCCACGCGAACGAGCCTAACCGGCCCCGCCGAGCGGCCGGCGGGCGACCGCCTCGTAGCGAGGCTGCTCGCCCGCCACCCCGGACCGCGGCAGACAGCTGCGCACCAGCACCAGCTCCTCCACCGTCCACGCACGGCTCATGAAGGCGTCGAGGGCGGTGACATACGGCCGTACGTCCACCGCCGACCGGCTCCTGGCCACCGTCAGGTGGGCCTTGTACCGCCGGTGCTCCCCCATCGGCACCCCGGCCTTGCGCGCCGCCGCCTCGCTCCGGTCCGCCAGCAGCCGCAGGGCCGCCACGTCCCCCTCCGCGCCCGCCCACAGGGCCCGCCCGCGCCCGAACTGGCCCCCGCCGCGCAGCGCCAGCCGGAAGGGGGCGGTGCGGTGCGCGGCGCGCTCCAGGCGGGCCGACAGGTCGGGGACGAGGTCGTCGTCGACCTCGCCGTAGAAGGCGAGCGTGAAGTGCCAGCCGGGCCGGCCGGTCCAGCGCAGCCCGTCCGCGCCGGGCAGCTTCCTCAACCGGTCGACCTGGGCGGCGAGTTCCTGGACCACTGCCTCGGGCGGCAGCACGGCGGCGAAGAGTCTCATGCGTCCAGTCTCACCGCCGCACCCACGTGTGACCCGGTCACCGTGCGTATCGTTGTACCGCGCGGCTGTCCGTGCCCGAGCGGCGGCCGGGGAGGAGCGCCACGGTGACCGTCCTTGACGACAGGATCGAGATGGCCGAAAGCAGCAGCGAACTCACGCTCGACACGCTGTTCGAGTGGCTGGAGAAGATGCCCTGGACATCGTCGAACAACTGCGCACCAAGTACCCGCGCAAGCGCGTCAAGTCCGACATCCGCATCGACTATCCCGGGCATCTCAACGGGTTCGCCACCGACGTGACGGCTCTCGCGGAGGACGCCCAGAAGGACGACAAGGGCCGCTGGCAGTACAAGGACGTCGAGTTCGTCGCCGAGGTCATCTCCAAGGACACCGCCGCCAACGACCACGGCCCCAAGAAGACCGCCTACGCCCTCGCCGAAGTACCGGTGTACCTGGTCGTGAACCCGTACACCGCGCAGTGGCACCTGCACACCCTGCCGAAGGACGGCGAGTATCACAGCGCGGTCAGCTTCGGCTTCGGCGACGACATCGACCTGACCGGGACCGTCGTCGGCCTGGTCCTCAAGACCGACGAGTTCCCCCGCGACTGACCCGTACGCCCCTGGGCAGATCGCGCAGGGGAGATCATGGAGCCATGGAAATCCGGAGCGCGATCACCATCAGAGAAGGCGGGCCCGACGACCTCCCCGCGATACTCGGCATGCTCGACAGCTCCGCGCAGTGGCTGGTCGCGCAGGGGCGCCCGGGGCAGTGGGGGACGAGGCGCCTGTCGGAGAACCCGAAGGTGGTCGAGTCGGTGACCCGGGACATGGACGAGGGCAGCGTCTTCATCGCCGAGGTCGACGGCGTGCCGGCCGGGACCCTCACCCTCGCCGACGCACCGGGCGCCTCCCTGTCCCACCTGCCGCCGCCCGGTGAGCCCGAGCGGTACATCCACTGGCTCGTCTCCGACCGCCGCTTCAAGGGGCACGGCGCGGGCAGCGCCCTGATCGCGCACGCCGCCGAGGTGACCCGGCGCGCGGGCGTCTCGCTGCTGCGGGTGGACTGCTACGCGGGCGACGACGGCAAGCTCGTCCGCTACTACGAGAGCAACGGCTTCACCCCGACCGAGACCTACACCGCCGGGGCGGACGGGAAGTGGCCGGGGCAGGTGCTGGCCCGCCGTGTCTAGTCCCCGCGGGCCGTACGCGTGACCACGGCCACACGTGACCCGGTCACCGTGCGTATCGTTGTACTGCGCGGCTGCCCGTGACCGAGCGGCAGCCGGGGAGGAGCGCCACGATGACCGTCCTTGACGACAGGATCGAGATGGCCGAGGAGTGCGGCGAGCTGACTCTGGACGTGTTGTTCGAGTGGCTCGAGAAGATGCCCGTCCCCCAGGGAACGAAAGTCGAGATCGTCGGGGGGAACATCTTCATGTCACCGCAGCGGCAGAGCCACTGGGAGATCATTTTCGGCATCGCGAAGCAGATGGACGCCAAGTACTCGCAAAAGCGCTTGGCGTCGGACGTGCGGATCGACTTCCCCGGGCACCTGAACGGCTTCGCCTGCGACCTGGCGGCCATGGCCGATCGGTCGGTGAAGGACAGCAAGGGGCGCTGGCGCTATCAGGACGTCGAGTTCGTCGCCGAGGTCATCTCCAAGGACACGGCGGCCAACGACCACGGCCCGAAGAAGGACGCGTACGCCGCGGCCGAAGTGCCGGTGTACCTGATCGTGGACCCGTACGCCGGCGAGTGGCACCTGCACACCCTGCCGAAGGACGGCAAGTACCACAGCGACGTCAGCTTCCCCTTCGGGGAGGACATCGACCTGACGGGGACCCCGGTCGGTCTCGTCCTCAAGACCGACGAGTTCCCCCGCGACTGACCCGCCCGGCCCCTCCTACGCCACCGCCGCCACCTGCTCCTCCCGCCGCTCCCGGGGCACGAACCGCACCTGCGGGTGGCCGTGGTTCCAGCCGACCGAGAGCCTGAGGCCGCCCACCCGGGCCAGCACCAGGGCGATCGTGACGGCAGCGGCGGCGGTGATGGCACCGCCCACCGCCAGGCCCGCCCGGACGCCGTACGCGTCCGTGATCCAGCCGGCGATCGGCGCGCCCAGCGGCGCGCCGCCCATGAACACCATCATGTACAGGGCCATGACGCGGCCGCGCATGGCGGGGTCGGTGGACATCTGGATGCTGCTGTTGGCGGTGACGTTCACCGTCATGCCGAACATGCCGATGGGAGCCATGAGCAGGGCGAACAGCCACAGGGAGGGCGCGAACGCGGCCACCATCTCCATGGCGCCGAAGGCCACCGCCCCCACGATCAGCACCCGCATCCGGGCCGTACCGCGCCGGGCGGCGAGCAGGGCGCCCGCCAGGGAGCCGACCGCCATCAGCGTGTTGAAGAGGCTGTAGGAGCCGGCGCCCGCGCGGAAGACGTCGTCGGCGAAGGCCGACAGGTAGACCGGGAAGTTGAAGCCGAAGGTGGAGACGAACCCGGCGAGGACGATGGTCCAGATCAGCTCCGGGCGCCCGGCGACATACCGCAGCCCCTCCCGCAGCTGCCCCTTGGCGCGCGGGGCGCGCTCGACGACATGCAGCTCACGCGCCCGCATCAGCAGCAGTCCGGCGATGGGCGCGACGAAGGACAGGCCGTTGGCGAGGAACGCCCAGCCGGTGCCGACGCCGGTGATCATCAGGCCGGCGACGGCCGGGCCGACCAGACGGGCGGACTGGAAGTTCGCGGAGTTGAGGCTGACCGCGTTCTGAAGCTGGTCGGGGCCGACCATCTCGGTGACGAAGGACTGCCGGGCCGGGTTGTCGACGACCGTGGCGAGTCCCACGGCCAGGGCGGCGAGATAGACGTGCCAGACCTGGACGTGTCCGCCGAGGGTGAGGACGGCGAGCCCGATGCCGGTGGCCGCCATCGACGTCTGCGTGACGAGCAGCGTAGGGCGCTTGGGCAGACGGTCGACGAGGACGCCGCCGTAGAGGCCGAGGAGCAGCATCGGCAGGAACTGCAGGGCCGTCGTGATGCCGACGGCGGTGGCGGAGCCGGTGAGGCTGAGCACCAGCCAGTCCTGGGCGATGCGCTGCATCCAGGTGCCGGTGTTGGAGACGACCTGGCCGAGGAAGAACAGGCGGTAGTTGCGGACCTTCAGCGAGCTGAACATCGAGGAGCGGCTGGTGGGGGTGGACAGAGAGTCGTCGGTGTCCGGTGCGGGTGCGGAAGCTGCTCCGGGTCCCGTACTCAAAGGGTTCGCCTCCTTGCGGTGCTACGGCTTACAGATGCGCGAGCTTCTCCAGGACGGGGGCGGCGGCGCGCAGTTTCGCCCACTCGTCCTCGTCCAGGCCCTCGACCAGGGTGGCGAGGAAGGCGTTGCGCTTGCGGCGGCTCTCCTCGAGCATCGCCTCGGCCTGCTCGGTCTTGGTGACGACCTTCTGGCGCCGGTCGTCCGGGTGCGGCTCCAGGCGGACCAGCCCCTTGGACTCCAGCAGGGCGACGATGCGGGTCATCGACGGTGGCTGTACGTGCTCCTTGCGGGCCAGCTCACCGGGGGTGGCCTTGCCGCAGAGGGAGAGGGTGCCCAGCACCGACATCTCGGTGGGGCTCAGCGACTCGTCGACCCGCTGGTGCTTGAGCCGACGCGACAGTCGCATCACGGCGGAGCGCAGAGAGTTCACGGCGGCAGCGTCGTCGCCATGGGTGAGGTCCGACATGTTCTTTAGCGTACCTCATTACTCTCGCTAAAGACCACCGGGTACAGCATCACTCGTCCGGGTGATCCGAAGGCGGAACGTGAGACAGCGAACCGGCAGGTGCGGCAACCCTCGTATCCATGGGGACCAGCGTGCTCAGCCTGCGGATAGACCACGAGCTGCTCGAACGACTCCGGGAGCATGCGGCGAGAAGAGGAATGAGCGTCCAGGACTACGTCGTCCGGACGCTCATCCGCGATGACTTCGACGAACGGTTCCAGTCCGCCGTCGAGGAGACCGAGAAGTTCTACGGCCTCACGTGAGCCCCAGCGCCGGCATCAGGTAGTAGAAGGCGAACACCGCCGCCACGGCGTACATCGCGACCGGCACCTCCCGGCCCCGCCCGGCCGCCAGACGCAGCACCACGAAGGTGATGAAGCCCATGCCGATGCCGTTGGTGATCGAGTAGGTGAACGGCATCATCACCATCGTCACGAAGGCCGGGATCGCGAGCGTGTAGTCGGCCCAGTCGATCTCCTTGACCGAGTTGGCCAGGATCAGGAAGCCGACCGCGAGCAGCGCCGGGGTGGCCGCCTGGGACGGGACCATGGTCGCGACCGGGGTCAGGAGCAGCGCCACCCCGAACAGGGCGCCGGTGACGACGTTCGCGAGTCCGGTACGGGCGCCCTCGCCGACGCCGGCCGTGGACTCCACGAAGGCGGTGGTGGCCGAGGAGGAGCTGGCGCCGCCCGCGGCGACGGCGAGGCCGTCGACGAACAGGACCTTGTTGATGCCGGGCATCTGGCCCTGGGCGTCGGTCAGCTTGGCCTCGTCGCTGACGCCCATGATCGTGCCCATGGCGTCGAAGAAGCAGGAGAGCAGGACCGTGAAGACGAAGAGGACGCCGGTCAGCACGCCGACCTTCTCGAAGCCGCCGAAGAGGCTGACCTGGCCGATCAGCCCGAAGTCGGGGCTCGCGACCGGGTTGCCGGGCCACTTCGGGGTCGTCAGGCCCCAGGACGGCACCTTCGCGACCGCCTCGATGACGACGGCGAGCACGGTCATCGCGACGATCGAGATGAGGATCGCGCCGGACACCTTGCGCACGATGAGCGCGAGCGTGAGCAGCGCGCCGAGGATGAAGACGAGGACCGGCCAGCCGTTGAGGTGACCGTCGCCGCCGAGTTGGAGCGGCACGGTGGTCTGGGCGACGTCCGGGATGCGGGAGACGAAGCCGGCGTCCACGAGGCCGATCAGCATGATGAACAGGCCGATGCCGATGGAGATGGCCTTGCGCAGGCTGTAGGGGACGGCGTTCATGACGCGCTCGCGCAGACCGGTGGCGACGAGCAGCATGACCACGAAGCCGGCGAGCACCACCATGCCCATGGCATCCGGCCAGGACATACGGGGCGCCAACTGGAGGGCGACGACCGAGTTCACGCCGAGGCCCGCGGCGAGCGCGATCGGCACGTTGCCGACGACGCCCATGAGAAGCGTGGTGAACGCCGCTGTCACGGCCGTCGCCGTGACGAGCTGCCCGTTGTCGAGCTGGTGCCCGTACATGTCCTTCGCGCTGCCGAGGATGATCGGGTTCAGCACGATGATGTAGGCCATCGCGAAGAAGGTGGCGAAACCGCCGCGGATTTCACGGGGCAGCGTGCTGCCGCGTTCGGAGATCTTGAAGAAGCGGTCGAGCGCGCCGTAGGCGGGGCCGGCTCCCGGCTGTTCAGGGGCGGGGACCTTGGCGGGGGCCGAGGTGGACATGTGCTTGGCGTTTCCTACGAAGAGAAGTGGTCAGACACAAACCGTTTCAGTATGAACATATAAAGTCCGGATCGGCCATCTCCGCGCGTAGACACCGGCGCCTCGTAAGCTGTCCTCCATGGCGAAGTGGACCCCGAAGCACGAGGCACCGGAGCCCCTGGAGGGGCCCGTGGTCGCCACCATCACCGGCGGCACGATCATCTGGTTCGTCCTCTTCGTCGTGCAGCTGCCGTTCTACGGCTGGTTCGACGACCACGGGCACACCTGGTGGGTGTGGACCTGTCTGGCCGGCGGCGGGCTGGGGCTCATCGGCATCTGGTACGTCCGCAGGCGGGACGCGGCGATCAAGCGGGCGGCGGCGCCGACGCGGGCCGAGGACGACGCCAAGGCCCCCGCCACCGACTGAGGGCGTACAACCACGGCACCACATCGGGCCGTTCCCGTCCTCCCCGGGTCGGAACTTCCGCGCACTCGGCGGGTGAAGCCGTACGTCCGCACGTACCGTCGAATGCATGACGCATACCGACGCGGGCGCCGAAGTGGACAACCCTGTGCACCCCGCCCCCGCCCCGGTGGCGACGGGCGGACTCACCGCGGCCGAGGTGGCCGAGCGGGTCACGCGCGGGCAGGTCAACGACGTACCGGTGCGCAGCAGCCGGTCGATGGCCGACATCGTCCGCGCCAACGTCTTCACCCGGTTCAACGCGATCATCGGCGTGCTCTGGGTGATCATGCTGTTCGTCGCGCCGATCCAGGACAGCCTGTTCGGCTTCGTGATCCTCGCCAACACCGGCATCGGGATCATCCAGGAGTGGCGGGCGAAGAAGACCCTCGACTCGCTCGCCGTGATCGGCGAGGCGCGGCCCACCGTGCGGCGGGACGGGGTCGCCGCCGAGGTCAGCACGTCCGAGATCGTGCTGGACGACCTGATAGAGATCGGGCCGGGCGACAAGGCCGTCGTGGACGGGGTGTGCGTCGAGGCCGACGGGCTGGAGATCGACGAGTCGCTGCTCACCGGGGAGGCGGATCCGGTGGTCAAACGGCCCGGGGATCAGGTGTTGTCCGGCAGCTTCGTCGTCGCCGGCGGCGGCGCCTTCCAGGCCACCAGGGTCGGCCGCGAGGCCTACGCCGCCCAGCTCGCCGAAGAAGCCTCGCGCTTCACGCTCGTCCACTCCGAGCTGCGCTCCGGCATCTCGACCATCCTCAAGTACGTGACGTGGATGATGATCCCGGCCGCGACCGGCCTGATCATCACCCAGCTGTTCGTCAAGGACAACGACCTCGACGACTCGATCGCCCGGACCGTCGGCGGCATCGTGCCCATGGTCCCGGAGGGGCTGGTGCTGCTCACCTCCGTCGCCTTCGCCATCGGCGTCATCCGCCTCGGTCGCAAGCAGTGCCTGGTGCAGGAACTGCCCGCCATCGAGGGCCTGGCCCGCGTGGACACGGTCTGCCTCGACAAGACCGGCACGCTCACCGAGGGCGGCATGGACGTCACCGAACTGCGGCCGCTGAACGGCAGCGACGAGGAGTACGTACGCAAGGTGCTCGGCGCCCTCGGCGAGTCCGACCCCCGCCCGAACGCCTCCCTGAAGGCCATCATCGACGCCTACCCGGACGCCGAGGACTGGCGCTGCACCGAGTCCCTGCCCTTCTCCTCCGCCCGCAAGTACAGCGGCGCCAGCTTCAGCGAGGGCAACGGCGAGGCCAGTACGTGGCTGCTGGGCGCCCCCGACGTGCTGCTGCCCGCGGACGACCCCGCCCTGGCCGAGACCGACCGCCTCAACGAGCAGGGCCTGCGGGTCCTGCTCCTCGCCCGGGCGGGCCGCGACCTCGACGATCCCGGCATCGCCGACGGCGCCGAGCCCGCCGCGCTCGTCGTCCTGGAACAGCGGCTGCGGCCCGACGCCGCCGACACCCTGCGCTACTTCGCCGACCAGAACGTCCGCGCCAAGGTGATCTCGGGGGACAACGCGGTGTCCGTGGGCGCGGTGGCGGGCAAGCTCGGGCTGGCCGGTGCCACGGTCGACGCGCGCCGGCTGCCTCAGGACAAGGACGCGATGGCGACGGCGCTCGACGAGGCCACGGTGTTCGGGCGGGTCACCCCGCAGCAGAAGCGGGACATGGTGGGCGCGCTCCAGTCGCACGGGCACACGGTCGCCATGACCGGCGACGGCGTGAACGACGTCCTGGCCCTGAAGGACGCCGACATCGGCGTGGCGATGGGCTCGGGGTCGGAGGCGACACGGGCCGTCGCGCAGATCGTGCTGCTCAACAACAGCTTCGCGACGCTGCCCTCGGTGGTCGCGGAGGGGCGGCGGGTCATCGGCAACATCACGCGCGTGGCGACCCTGTTCCTGGTCAAGACCGTCTACTCGGTGCTGCTGGCGCTGATGGTGGTGTTCTGGCAGGTGGAGTACCCCTTCCTGCCGCGCCATCTGACCCTGCTGTCCACCCTCACCATCGGCGTCCCGGCCTTCTTCCTGGCCCTCGCGCCCAACAAGGAGCGGGCGAAGCCCCATTTCGTACGGCGGGTCATGCGGTACGCGATCCCGGGCGGCGTGGTGGCCGCGGTGGCGACCTTCACGACGTATCTGATCGCCCGTCACTCCTACTCGGGCGCGGACGCGTTGCCCGCGGAGACCAGCGCCGCCACGCTGACGCTGTTCCTGATCTCGATGTGGGTGCTGGCCATCATCGCCCGGCCGTACACCTGGTGGCGGGTCGGGCTGGTGACGGCGATGGGCCTCGGGTTCCTGCTGGTGCTGGTCGTGCCGTGGCTCCAGGAGTTCTTCGCGCTGCGGCTGGTGGGGGTGACGATGCCGTGGATCGCGGTCGGTGTCGCGGCGGTGGCGGCGGTCGTCCTGGAGTTCAGCTGGAGGTGGGTCGACCGCCGCGTCCCCGCTTAGCGCCCCGTGGGGCGTTGTCCTACCGGACGTCGACGAAGTCACCCGTGGCGTTGACCGCCGGGGTGGTCGTGGTGCCCGCGAAGCTGTAGCGCCAGTAGCCGTCGTAGGTGGCGGTGGTGGTGGTCTTCAGGTTGCCGTAGGAGTCGGTGTACACGGTCTTGACGGTGGTGTACGTGCTGGTGCCCGCCTTGCGGAACTGGAGCTTGACCGGCTGGCCGGTGTAGCCGTGGTAGAGGTTGTCCTCCCAGTTGGCGCGGGAGAGCTTGCCGGTGATCGTGAGGGTCCTGCCCTTGGCGACCGGCTCGGGACCGGCGTTGACCGTGAGCTTCGAGTAGCGCTGGACGAGGGTGGTGGCGAGGTCGCCCTGGTCCTTGTAGCCGACCTTGCTGTAGTCGATGCCGCTGCCGCTCGGGTCCTGGCCGTTGAAGGCGATGGCCTCCGCGGCGCCCTTCCAGGTGCCCGCCTCCGCGTTGGTCAGGTCGCCGTCGGCCGGGTGGATGTCGACGGTGCCGGTGCAGGTGGCGGTGGTCGACGAGGTCGCCGTGCAGGTGGCGTAGTCGTCGCCGTAGAGCTCGGGCGTGCTGTCGCCGCCGAAGGTGCCCCGGTAGAGGAAGGGGTCGGTGTAGAAGTCCTGCGCGGTGATGTCGACGTCCGCGCCGTGGGTCAGCGTGTACGTCACCTTGGCGGTGACCTGGTTGGTGGTGCCGACCTTGATCGCCGGGGCGATCTTGAAGTCGGAGAAGCTGACGTCCAGCGGATACGGGGTGCCGGAGTCGGCGGCCTGAGCCGTCGGGGCGGTGAGGGCCGTGAGGGCCAGGGCGCCGGAGAGAGCGGAGACGGCGGCCAGGGTGGCTCTGTTGCGCATGTGCGTTCCCCAGGGGGAGAGGTGATCTAGGAGTCTGTTGACTCACGTGGTGTGATCCGCGGTGCCTGGGGCGGGTTGTAGCGGCAGGTCCTGATTTTGTCGGCGCATACGCAATGTTTGGCGCCCCCGTGTGCATCGCTTGGCGCCCGCATGAAGAAGCGCGCCGCCGACCCCGGGAACCGGAGGCCGACGGCGCGCGGAGCGGCGTACCGCTGGTTCTTACTGCACGTCGACGAAGTCACCCGTGGCGTTGACCGCCGGGGTCGTCGTGGTGCCCGCGAAGCTGTAGCGGAAGTAGCCGTCGGTCGACGCGGTGACCGTGGTCTTCAGGTTGCCCGTCGAGTTCGTCTTGATGGTCTTGACGGTGGTGTAGGTGTTGCTGCCCTTCTTGCGGAACTGCAGCT
The DNA here is from genome assembly GCF_040612485.1 of Streptomyces sp. NPDC006385. Lineage (NCBI taxonomy): Bacteria > Bacillati > Actinomycetota > Actinomycetes > Kitasatosporales > Streptomycetaceae > Streptomyces > Streptomyces sp. NPDC006385. The sequence goes on along the minus strand of NZ_JBEXQG010000009.1, from coordinate 71,117 downwards.
TCACCGGCTGGCTGACGTAGCCGTGGTACTTGTTGTCCTCCCAGTTGGCCCGGGAGAGCTTGCCGGTGACGGTGATGGTCTTGCCCTTCTTCACCGGCTCCGGCGAGGCGTTGACCGTCAGCTTGGAGTAGCGCTGGACCAGCGTGGAGGCGAGGCTGCCCTGCTCCTTGTAGCCGACCTTGGTGATGTCGAAGGTCTCGCCGTCCGGGTCCTGGCCGTTGAACGCGATGGCCATCGCGCCGGCCTTCCAACTGCCGGCGTCGGAGTTGATGAGCTCGCTGTCGGCCGGGTAGAAGTCGATCGTGCCGGTGCAGTTGGCCGTGGTCGACGAGGTGGGCGTGCACTTGCCGTAGTTGTTGCCGAACAGCATGTTGTCCGGCGCGTCGAAGGCACCCTTGTAGATGAAGGGGTCCGTGTAGAAGTCGTCCGCGGCGATGTCCACGTCCGCACCGTGGGTCATCGTGTACGTCACCTTGGTGGAGACGTGGTTCGTCGTCCCCACCTTGACCGCCTTGGCGATCTTGAAGTTGGAGAAGGTGACGTTCAGGGCGTACGGCTGGCCCTCTTCGGGGGCGCGGGTGCTCAGGGCGCTCTTCCCGGACGAGGCCTGCGCGGCCTCGCGGATCTTCGCGATGTCCGCACGGCTCGCGGCGTCGTCGGCCTGCGCGGCCGGCACGGCGAGGGCGGAGAGGGCCAGGGCGCCGGAGACGGCGGCCACGGTGGCTCGTATGCGCATGCGTTCTCCACGTGGAGAAGGGGCCCCGTCGGTCGCTGTGACGCGTTTCGCGGTCACACGGGGCCCGAGTGATCGTTGGAGTCTGTTGACTCACGAGAGCAGATATGCGGCGGGAGTGATCGGTTGTGCCGCGCATGGTGATGTTGCGCAAGTGTTATGAACACGGGGTGAACCACGGCGAGTTGCCCGGTCCCAGGTGACTTCGGGACCGGGCGACCCGGAGCCGGCGAGGGCCTACTGCACGTCGACGAAGTCACCCGTGGCGTTGACCGCCGGGGTCGTCGTGGTGCCCGCGAAGGAGTAGCGGAAGTAGCCGTCGACCGACGCGGTGACCGTGGTCTTCAGGTCGCCGTACGTGTTCGTCTTGATGGTCTTGACGGTGGTGTACGTGTTGCTGCCCTTCTTGCGGAACTGCAGCTTCACCGGCTGGGTCGAGTAGCCGTTGTACGTGCCGCGCTCCCAGTTGGCGCGGGTCAGCTTGCCGGTGACGGTGATGGTCTTGCCCTTCTTCACCGGCTCCGGCGAGGCGTTGACCGTCAGCTTCGACAGGCGCTGGACCTGGAAGCTCTTGGCGTTGTCCTTCTGGACGTAGTCGGCGTCGTTGCCCGCCGCGATCGCCCAGACCTTCCAGGTGCCGGCCACGCTGTTGATCAGGTTGGCGGCCGGCTCCAGGTCGAAGGTGGACTTGCAGTTCGCGGTCGTGGCGCTGACCTGCGTGCAGGTGGCGCGGCCGTCGCCGCTGTTGGCGACGGCACCGGAGTCGGAGCTGTCGATGTCCGCGCCGTGGTACAGGATCGCCTGGGCCCAGTCGACGCCCGAGCCGTCCTTGACGGTGAAGGAGACGGTGATGGTCTTCGTCGCGACCGCGCCGACGACCGCCGGCTTGCCACCGTTCACCACGACGTTCGAGATCGCCGTGTCGCCGTGGACCTCGTCGGCCTGCGCGACCGGAACGGCGACGACGGAGAGAGCCAGGGCGCCGGTCACGACGCCGAGGGTGGCACGCATGCGCATGTGTTTTCCCCACAAGTGATCAGGGAGTCTGTTGACTCAGGTGATCAGATTCGCGAGGCATGCGAATAGTTGTACGTCGAGTGAAAAGTTTGTGCGAGAAATTCCACGATCAACCGCGCCGCCGGCCACCGCCCGTCAGTCGAACCACCGGTCCCGCGCCAACTCCGCCGTCCGCGACGGGTCCTCCAGCAGGGCCGCCACCTCGAAGCGCCGCGGCCACTGCCCCGCCGCCCACGCGAGCCCGGCGGCGACGCCCTCCAGGGTCGAGGCGTGCAGGGCGCCGTCGTCGGTGAGGCGCCAGTCGATCTCGATCCCGTCCACGACGAGTTCCTCGTGCTCGACGTACGACCGCGGCGTCCGCGCCCCGAGCAGCACCCGCACCGACTCCGGTACGTCGTGCTCGGCGCCCTCGCTCGTCACCTCCCCGGTGACGGACTCGCTCAGCCGCCGCACCTGGAACAGCTCGGCCAGCTCGGCGGCCCGGGACGGCCGCACCGGAAGCAACGGCACGCCCTCGGTGAAGGGCAGCAGATCCGGCGAGTCCACGACCACCGCGTCCGCCGCGTCCACGACCTCGACGCGCCCGTCGACCACCGCCCGCAGCTCGTCCGGCAGGGTCACCTGCTCGGGGTCCAGCTCGGCCAGGGCGCCGTACAGGCCGTGCAGTTGGGCGGAGGTGACGGGACGGTCCGGGTCGGCGAGCCGGTCCAGGAGCTCGGCGGCGCCGCCCGGCTCGTCGAGCAGCGCGGCGACGGACGTGCGCACGCCCAGCGCCCGCAGCACCTGCTCGTCCTCGAAGCCGGTCGCGTCGGCCTCGTCGTACAGCCCGCGCAGGAGCGGATCGCCGCCGGCGGCGAGGAGCCCGGCGGGACGGCGTCCGTCGAGCACCGGGTTCCCCCGCAGCCACCAGGCCGTGTACGGCCGGACGACCTCGTGCGTGCCGTCCGGCAGCAGGATCCGCACCTGCTGGGTGAGCGCGTCCCGCAGGGGCGGCTGGGCGAGCAGCGCGAGGGCCTGCGGCCACTTGTCGTCGTCGACGAGGTCGAGATCGCGTACGGCGATGAGCTCGGTGGCGACCGGCGGTACGGGGGTGTCGGGGAAGCGGTCGAGGATGTCCTCGCACCACACGTCCACGGCGTCCAGCAGACCGGCGTCGTCGGGCTCGGCGAAGTCCCCTTCCCTCGGCTCCAGTTCGTCCGGGTCGAGGACGACGTCCGTGGCCCGGACGAGGGCGAAGTTGGCGAGGACCCCGCAGGCGGCGAGCGGCCGCTCACCCCACTTCTCGGCCAACTCGGCGTCCACGCAGGCCAGTTCGCCCTCCCGCATCACCTGGTGGAAGGGGCTGCCGGGGAAGACGAGTTCACCGGCGGGGGCCGGCTCGCCCTCCTCGTCCGCCAGCGCGAGCGCGCCGAGCCACGGCTCGTCACCGGGCTCCAGGCCCGCGTCCCGCACCAGCGCGAGCACGGTGTCGGCCAGCTCCTCGGCGTCCGGGGCGTCCTCCTCCCAGCTCACGCCCCCGTCGTCGTCGAGGGAGGCGGCGACGGCCGCGCGTACCTGGGGCGTGGTGAGGACCGCGCGGGGCGTGGCGGGCAGCGCGCCGAGCTTCTCCAGGAGCGGGTGAGCGGCGTCCTGGTGGGCGACCTTGAGGCCGAGCCGGGCGAGCACCTCCGGATCGATGCCGGTGGCGTCCGGCGTGGGGAGCAGGACCTGCCGGGGTCCGATGGTGGTGCGCCCGTCGGCGAGCGGCACGGGGAGCCCGGACAGCCGGTCGGGGTCGACGCCGGCGAGGCTGTCGTAGAGCCGCCGCCACCAGCCGGGGTCCTTCTCCAGCCCGGCGAGGCGGTCGATGGCGTCGGTGAGCGGGACGCGGGCGACGCCCAGGGTCCGCAGCTCCACACGCCGTTCGAGCCCGGCGGGCAGCAGCGTGGGCAGCACCTCGGCCAGCACCCGCACCGTGTCGGCACCGGCGCCCTCGACGACCTCGGCGTCCCGGGGCCGCAGGGACTCGGGCGGTTCGGAGTCGTCGTGCTCGTGCGGGGGGACGGCGGAGGGCGGGAAGGCCGGCTGGGCGGGTGGGAGAAACGCGGTCCGGGGCAGGCGCTCCAGGATCGCCTGCCGCAGGGCCCCGTCCAGTTCGCCCTTGCCGAGCGGGCCGGGCACGAGTCCGATGATGCCCTCGCTCACCGGGCGCCAGTCGGCGAGCAGTTCGGCGTACGCGTCCGCCGCCCGCCGCACGAGGAAGTCGGTCAGCGGGCCGGGGGCGGCGTGGCGGCGGGTGGTGTCGAGAGGGAAGGACGCGATGAGGAGGGCGGGGACACCGAGTGGTTCGTCGCTCGGGGTGGGCGCGTGGACGACCGGTGCGGTGCGGGGGTGGGCCGGGGCGCTGTCGGCGGCGTTGACGGGCACGGCCCAGGTGAGCGACCAGTGGGGGCGCAGCCGCTCCTCGACCGGGCGGTCGGCGAGGAGGTCGGGCGTGAGCGGGCCGTGGGCGACGGACGTACGCCAGTGGGTGACGCCGTCGCGTGAGTCCTCCACGACGGTGAAGGGGCCGTCGACGCTGCGGCGCAGGGTGCGCGGCTCACCGTCGCCGACCTCGACGACGACCTCGTCCAGCCCGGGCAGCGCGAGGAGGAGCGCGTCGTCGACGGCGTGCAGCAGCCGCTCGGCGAGGTCGGCGGCCGCGGTGTCCCGCAGGGGGAGGATGACGGCGGTGTCGTACGGGTCGGGGGCGGTGCCCTCGGCGGCGAACGGCAGCCGGAGAAGCGGCACATGCCCGTCCCGCCGCCTGATCTCGTCGCCCAGTCCCGGGCTGTGCCGCGCGATGTCCTGGGCCAGCTCCCGGGCCTCGGCGAGGGACCACCGCACGCCACCGTGCCGCCCGACGACGGCGGGCTCGTCGGTGACGGCGAGAACGGCGGCGAACCCGACGCCGAAGCGCCCCACGGCAGCCGTGTCCCGCTTGGCGGAGGCGCGCAGGGTGGACAGCGACTCGACGCCCGCCGCGTCCAGCGGGGCCCCGGTGTTGGCGGCGACGAGCACCCCTTCGCGCAGCGTCAGCCGAAGCCGTCCGGCCACCCCGGCCCTGGCGGCGGCGTCGGCGGCGTTCTGAGCGAGCTCGACGACCAGCCGGTCCCGGTACCCGCCGAGGACGAGATCCTCCTCGGCGTTGGCGTCCTCCCGGAAACGGGCGGGGCTGGTGGCCCAGGCGTCCATGACTCCGCGACGCAGACGGGCCGTACCGAAGGGGTCGGCACCTTCGACCGCGGGCCGCACGAACTTGCTCACGTTGACTCTCCTCATCGGCGTGACGACGAAGGTACCGCTCAGATGGGGGGACCGCGCGGCCCGCCCTACCGGGCGGGCGCCGCAGACGTGCCGGGCACCCAAGATGCGCGACTACCCCCTGATCGGCATCCCCGTCTACGCCGTCTTCGCTCGGCGACTGGACGATCTCGACGGAGAACCTGCCGCGGTACAAGGCCGAGGGAGCCGAGGACGAGGACGTGGCCAACGGTCGGCCGACGCTCTGAAGGCCGAACGCCCTACGAGTGCCCCAACTCCGCCGAGTCCTCGTCGGTGGTCACCGGCACCGACCCCGAGTCCGGCGCCGGACGCAGCGGGAACGGGTCGACACGGGTCTCGTCGATGACCGGCGGAGCCGGACGGGGTGGCTTGGGCATCACCGCGGCCTCGGAGTGGCCACCGCAGCCGTACGTCAGCGACACCACATGGCCGTCGGCCGGGGAGAACTCGTTGGCGCAGACTCCGAAGGCCTGGCCCAGTGAGCCGCCGATCGGCGCCAGGAAGCCGCAGGTGACGCAGGAGGCCGGGGCCGCCTGGGCCATGGGGGTCTTCGCGCCGAACGCCTCCTCCCAGCGGTCCGCGGCGACATGGAGGCCGTAGCGGGACAGCACGCGCGCCCGGCGCATGCCCAGTTCCTCCGCCACCGAGGCGATCGAACCGCGCAAGGGGGCGACGGCGAGGTTGGCGGGGACGCCTCCCGCGACCTCCGCGTCCTCGGCCTCGACCAGCTCCGCCATCTCCCCGGAGACCACCGAGTTCGGCACCGGCTCGTCCTCGCCGGTGAACCCGGGCTCCAGACGGAGGTCCTCGGCGTCCGTGGGCAGCAGGTCGCCCGGGCCCATGTCGCCGGGGCGCAGGCGCTCGCTCCACGGCACCCACTCGGGGGCGAGGAGCGCGTCCGGGCCGGGGAGCAGGACCACCTCGTCGAGCGTGACGATCTTCGCGCGGGACGCCCGCGCCACCGTCACCGCCCAGCGCCAGCCGCGGTACCCGAGTTCCTTGCACTCGAAGAAGTGCGTGACAACGCGGTCGCCCTCGGAGACCAGACCCGCGTGCTCGCCCACGACGCCGGGCGCGGCGGCCTCCTCGGCTGCGCTGCGCGCGAGGTCGACCGCCTCGGCGCACAGACGGTCGGGGGTGCGGCTTCGCGTTGTCGCTGCGCTCACAGGTATCGCTTCTCTCCTACGCCGTCTCTCGGGTGCGGCCTCAAGGGCGGTGGAACGGACGGAGCGGACCTGTGGGCCGCGTCGACGTCCGCGTCCGAACCGACGCTCGGGCGCACCTACGTCATCCATTGTGCGGGATGGCTGAGATACGCACGCTACCTGTTCGCGAGCGCTGGGCCTACACCGACGGCCCTTTCACCGCTGCGCGGCGGGTGGCAAAACCGTGCCGCCGACCCCCGCACCACCTCCCACGCACCTGAGACCGTGCCCTCCATACGCGCCGTAACCGCACTACCCACCCCCATTACGGGGCACTATTGCGTCGTGGCAACCGCGAGGCAGCCCCAAGGAGCCACCGGTGTCGGTGGTGCCAAGGGAGGCCGCAGTCGAGGTGGCGGAACGGGCCGGATGCGCGGCTCCCTCCGCGCGGTCGGCCGTGCCCTGCACTTCCCCGTCACCGGCACCGCCCGCGGCATCCGCAAGGCCACGCACGCGCAGGGCGCCGGTGAGTCCGGCCTGGGCAAGCTGATCGAACTGCACGGGGTCAACGGCGCCGGGGACATGATGATCACCGTCGCCCTCGCCTCCACGGTCTTCTTCTCCGTCCCCACCGACGAGGCCCGCGGCCGGGTCGCGCTCTACCTCGGCATCACCATGGCGCCGTTCACGCTCCTCGCACCCGTGATCGGCCCCCTCCTGGACCGCCTGCCGCACGGCCGCCGCGCGGCGATGGCCGGCGCGATGCTCGCCCGGGCGCTGCTCGCCCTGGTCCTGTCCAGCGCCGTCGTCAGCGGCGACCTCCAGCTGTATCCGGCCGCGCTCGGGGTGCTGGTCGCCTCCAAGGCGTACGGGGTCGTCAGAAGCGCCGTCGTGCCCCGTCTGCTCCCACCCCGCTTCTCCCTCGTGAAGGCCAATTCACGGGTCACGCTGGGCGGGCTGCTCGCCACCGGCATCGCGGCCCCCGTCGGCGCGGGGCTCCAGGCGATCGGGCCCCGCTGGCCGCTCTACGGCGCCTTTGTGATCTTCATCGCCGGTACGTTCCTGTCCTTCTCGCTCCCGCACAAGGTCGACTCGGCCAAGGGCGAGGACACCGCGCTGCTGGCGGCCGACGCGCAGCATCTGCACGGGCCGCACCGCAAGCCCGTCAAGCGCCCCGGGCTGCGCACGGTCGGCATCGCCGTCACCCACGCCCTCGGCGCCAACGCCGCCCTGCGCTGTCTGTCCGGCTTCCTGATCTTCTTCCTCGCGTTCCTGCTGCGCGAGCACCCGATGTCCGGCCAGAGCGCGGCCGTGTCGCTGGGCATAGTGGCCGTCGCGGCCGGCACGGGCAACGCGCTCGGTACGGCCGTCGGGGCATGGCTCAGGTCCCGGGCGCCGGAGATCATCATCGTGACCGTCGTGGGGTTCGTGATGGGCGTGGCGCTCACGGCCGCGGCCTTCTTCGGCGCCGTCCTGGTGGCGTTCCTCGCCGCGGTCGCCGGGTTCGCGCAGGCCCTGGGCAAGCTGTCGCTGGACGCCCTGATCCAGCGGGACGTCCCCGAGCAGGTCCGTACGTCGGCGTTCGCGCGCTCCGAGACGCTGCTGCAGATGTCCTGGGTGCTCGGCGGCGCGGTCGGCATCGTGCTGCCGCTCCAGGGCTCGTTCGGTCTGCTGGTCGGCTCGGGGATCGTCGCCGTCGGCTGGCTGACCACCGTGAAGGGCCTGATCGGCTCGGCCCGGCACGGCGGGCACGCGCGACCACACGTGGCATGACACCTGCGTGACCTACGGCACGCCGTACCCACGTAGAGAGGCCACCGGACGTGCCCGATAGCCTTCGCCCATGACCACGCTGCCCCGCGGCGAAGCCGCTGATGTAACACGCGTTGTGCGACGCCGCCGTGCGCTCGCCGCCGCCGGCGCCGTTTCCGCCGGACTGCTCGTCCTGTCGGCCTGTGACAAGCCGACGCCGCTGGCCACGATCACCGTCGGCTCCTCCTCCGTCCACGCGGAGGCCACCTGCGGTGGTGAGGGCGACGCGCTGAAGACGCCGGACCTGGAGAAGTGCCTGAAGGACAAGGGCATCGAGTCCATCAAGGTGGACCCCGACGAGACCGTGCGCTTCGGCGTCGACCCGGAGATCGCGGACGAGGGCTGGACGGTCCTGATGAACGGCCAGCCGCTCACCGACTCCAGCAAGAAGACGTACCGCACCATCCCGGGCAGCGTGTTCTTCAACGCCCAGTACGGCGCCAGTGGCGACTCGACGCTGGTGTCGATCAAGGAGGGCGAGAAGGACGTGACGGGTCTGTGGTCCTTCAAGCTCCAGAAGGACAGCTGACCACGTCCGCCGGAGTACGGGTCCTGGTGGCCACCGCCGTCCCCGCGGAGAGGGACGCGGTGGCCAGGGCGCTCACGGACCCCCGCACCGACCTGATCGCCGTCGGCGTGGGTCCCGCCCGGGCCGCCGCCGCCACCGCCACGGCCCTGACCACCGCCGCCCTGGAGGGCGCCCCCTACGGTCTGGTCGTCTCGACCGGCATCGGCGGCGGCTTCGTGCCCCACGCCCCCGTCGGCTCCCTCGTCGTCGCGGACGAGATCACGGCCGCCGATCTCGGCGCGGAGACCCCCGACGGCTTCCTGCCCGTCACCGAGCTGGGCTTCGGCACCGTCACCCACCGTCCGCCCGAAGCACTCGTACGAGAGGTCGCGGCCGCCACCGGAGCCCGCGTCGGCGCCGTCCTCACCGTGTCCACGGTGACCGGCACGGCCGCGAGCGCCGCGCGGCTCCTTCAGCGCCACCCGACCGCCCTCGCCGAGGCCATGGAGGGCTTCGGCGTCGCCGAGGCCGCGGCCGCGCACCGCACACCCGTGCTGGAGCTGCGCGCGGTCTCCAACCCCGTCGGCCCGCGCGACCGCGCCGCCTGGCGCATCGGCGACGCGCTGGCGGCCCTCACCGAGGGTTTCGGGAAGCTCGCACCCGTCCTGGAGAGTTGGCACCCGCATGACCGGTGAACAGCAGCGACAGCGGCTGCAGATCGCGTACTCCCCCTGCCCGAACGACACCTTCGTCTTCGACGCCCTCGCGCACGGCCGCGTCCCCGGCGCGCCCGCGCTCGACGTCACCTTCGCCGACATCGACCTCACCAACGGCATGGCCGAGCGCGGCGAGTTCGACGTGCTGAAGGTGTCGTACGCCGTGCTGCCGTACGTCCTCGACACCTACGCCCTGCTGCCCTGCGGGGGCGCGCTGGGGCGCGGGTGCGGGCCTCTGGTGCTGACGCGGGAGGCGGGGGTGGACCTCAGCGGCCGTACCGTCGCGGTGCCGAGCGAGCGGTCGACGGCGTATCTGCTGTTCCGTCTCTGGGCCGCCGACACGCTGCCCGGCGGGGTCGGCGAGATCGTGGTCATGCCGTTCCACGAGATCATGCCCGCGGTGCGGGACGGGAAGGTCGACGCGGGGCTCGTCATCCACGAGGCGCGCTTCACGTACCAGAACTACGGGCTGCACAAGCTCGCGGACATGGGCGAGCACTGGGAGGACACGACCGGGCTGCCCATCCCGTTGGGCGCGATCATCGCCAAGCGGTCGCTGGGCGCGGAGCGGCTGCGCCTGCTCGCCGAGTCCATCCGTACGTCCGTACGGGCCGCCTGGGACGACCCCGAGGCGTCCCGCCCGTACGTCATGGAGCACGCCCAGGAGATGGACCCGGCGGTCGCCGACCAGCACATCGGGCTGTACGTCAACGAGTTCACCGCCGACCTGGGCGAGGACGGCTATGCCGCGGTGCGGGGGTTGCTCACACGCGCGGCGGCCGAGGGGCTGGTGCCGCCCCTCGGACCGGACGCGCTGGACTTCCCGTGAGGCCGGCAGGCGCCTACACGTCGAGTTGGTCGGCGACCGCGCGCAGCAGACCCGCGATCTTCTTGCCGGCGGCCTTCTCCGGGTAGCGGCCGCGCTCCAGCATCGGTGTGATGTTCTCCAGGAGGGTCGTCAGGTCCTGGACGATGGAGGCCAGTTCGTCCGGCTTCTTGCGCTGGGCGGCCGCGACCGAGGGGGTCGGGTCGAGCAGGGTGACCGAGAGCGCCTGGTCACCTCGCTGACCGGCGACCACACCGAACTCCACGCGCTGTCCCGGCTTGAGTGTGTCTACTCCGGCGGGGAGAACCGAGGAATGGACGAAGACGTCACCGCCGTCGTCGCGGGAGAGAAAGCCGAAGCCCTTCTCACTGTTGAACCACTTGACCTTGCCGGTAGGCACGTCTGTCCTCGTCCTCGTACTCGTCGGAAAACTGCTTCTGAAAACGGCTCTTGATAGCACTACAGCGGGTCGACCACGACCCGCCGGTACCAAGGCTAATGGTCCCCGGGCCGGTGGCAAGACGTCGCCCGGCTGTTCCCTCGCGCAGGGAACTACCCTGGTCGAGTGCGTGACAAAACCCAAACGAATTCCGCCGCTCCCGGTGACCGACTGATCCGTGCCGGTGCGGCCGTGTTCTTCATCGGTGCCGTGGCCACTTTGGTCACGGTGGCCCCGTTCCTGCTCGGTACGACGCCCTTTCCGACGTACATGTTCGGACTGAGCATGCTCATGGGCGTCGGATTCCTCGTCGCCGGCGCGGGTGTGCTCCAGTCGGTCGCGGCCGGGAGGCGTCAGGCGCGCGGTGCGTCCAGGTAGCCGGTGAGCCAGGCCGGGAACCGTGTCAGGTCGGTGAGGACGACGTCCGCGCCGAGCGCGCGCAGCTGGTCGGCGTCGTAGGGCCCGGTCGCCACGGTGACCGACAGGGTGCCGGCGGCGCGGGCGGCGCGTACGTCGCCCTCGTGGTCGCCGACGTAGACGCGCGCGTCGTACTCGCGCAGGGCCTCCGCCTTCTGCTCGGCCCAGAGGTTCCCTATGACCGCGTCCGGCTCGATGCCGAGGTGGGCCAGGTGCAGCTTGGCGTTCGGCTCGTACTTGGCGGTGACGACGATCGCCCGTCCGCCCGCCTCCCGTACGGCGGCGATCGCCTCGCGGGCGCCGGGCAGGGCGGGGGTCGCGGCGATGGCGATCGCCGGGTACATCTCGCGGTACAGGTCGGCGACGGCCGGTACCTCGTCCGCCGGGAACCAGTGGACCAGCTCCTGGGCCAGGGGCGGCCCGAGCCGCGTGACCGCGAGGTCGGCGTCGATGTGGGTCCCCGTCCGCTCGGCCAGCGCCGTGTAGGTGGCGTGGATGCCGGGGCGGGAGTCGATGAGGGTCATGTCGAGGTCGAAGCCGACGGTGAGCGGGAGCGGGGTGGAGGCCATATGGGCCATTGTGCCCAGGCTCCCCGAGGGACAGACGCCGGGCGGGTGTGATGTGCGCCGGGGCCTAGCCCTTCCTCTGTGACCGCCAGACGATGAACAGGGCCGACGCCACCGCCGCTCCCCGCAGCACCCACGGCCAGGTCTCGGCGATCGCGGCGTTCGTCCCGCCCTCGGCGATGGCGGTGCCCCAGCGCTCGTTGGCGCGGCCCCAGAGCCAGACGACGCCGGCCGTGAGGGACAGGCCGGGGAGGATCACGACCGCCCACTTGGTCTCGGCGTCGGACAGGCGCCGCGAGCCCCAGGCGATGAGCCAGCCGAGGAGCAGGACCACGAGGTTGCCGAGGACGGCGCCGGCCACGAGGAGGGCGGCCGAGAGCAGGAGGAGGGGGTTGCTCCAGCGGCCGGTGGGCAGGGCCGGGCGGCGCAGGAGCCGGCGGCGGGGGGCGCTTTCGGGCGCCGTCTCCTCGGCCTTCTCGACGGCCGCGGCGGGCTCCTCGGCCGGCTCCTTCTTCCGCAGCGGGTCGTCCTGCGCGGGCGGGCGTCTGAGCATCTCCGGGATCTCGACACCGCCGACGAATCCCGGGACGTCCTCGCCGGGGCCGAAGGGGCTGCTGTCGGCCCGCCACCAGTCCGGCTGGAGCGCGCTGCCCCCGAGATCCGCCGTGCCGGCGAGGTGGGGCGGCGGGGGCGCGTCGTCGGGGGCCGCCGAGGGTTCGGCGGGGCGCGGGCGCGGCACGATGCGGCGCAGCCCCTTGGGGCGTTGCCGGTCGGCCTCGCCGCCGCCGCTGTCCGGCTGCGCCGGAACGGAGGCGACCGGCGCCCGGGGGGCGGGGGCGGCGTCGCCGCCCGCGGCCGTGACGACCTCGTCCGGGGTGCCGAGGCGGGCGATGATGCGGCGGACGGCGGCGGGACTGTCGACGGGCGCCTTCGCGCGCCGCCGGTCGATCTCGCCGCGCAGTTCGGACACCAGGCGCATGCGGGTGGCCGACGGCAGTTGCCGCTGCTGCGCCACGTCACCGACGCGGCTCAGATACTCGTAGACGACCTGGTCGCTCTCGATGCCCACGAAGTCCCCTCCGGGGTGGGTGCGTTGGATACCCCCTGGGAGGACGTTAGCGCAGGACAGGCCGGGTGGTGCGGGTCAGGCAGGGCGGCACTCCCCCGAGTTCTGCACTTCGGAGCACAGGCCGTGGCCGTGCTCGTGGAGGATGTCGCGGCCGCTCTGCTGGGTGAGGAAGTTCAGGAAGGCGGCGGCGACGGAGCCGGCCGGGGGCTCGCCGTAGGTGTAGGCGAACTCGGTCTGCCAGTAGGGGTAGTTCGTCTCCTCCACGCCCTCGGCGGTGGGCTGCTTGCCGTCGATCGCCACCTTGACGAAGCGGTCGGCGCCGCCGTGGCCGTCGACGACCGCGGCCTCGCTGTAGCCGAGGGCACCCGGGGTAGAGGCGACCGTGTCGAGCAGGGTGTCCGTGCTGTTGACCTCGCAGCGGCCGTACGCCCCCGCGTCCAGGGCCGCGCAGTCGGTCTCGGTGAACTGGGGCGGTTCGCGGCCGTCGAGGACCTTGCGGACGAGGGTGCCGCGGGTGCCGGAGCCGGGGTTGCGGTTGACGAGGTGGACGGGGACGTCGTTGCCGCCGACCTGCGACCAGTTCTGGACGCGGCCGGCGAAGAGGGCGCGGATCTGGTCCAGCCTCAGGTTCTCCACGCCCGCGTCCTTGTTGACGACGAGGGTGAACACGGAGAAGGCGACGGGCCTGGGGATCAGCCGGGGGTGTCCGGCGGAGGCGAGGCCGTCGGTGAAGGCCAGGTGGTCGCCGAGTCCTTCACCGACCGGGACCTTCGCGTCCTCGCCGGCCGCGTCCAGGGCGGTGACGCCGTCGGTGCTGCCCCGGAAGGTGTCCTTCTCCAGCGGAATCGCCACGTTCGCCCCTTCGCACCGCTGGAGGTAGTCCTCGGCGGCGGCGCGCACCGCGGGCGCGAAGGCGGTGGAGCCGTGCAGGTGCAGGGTGCCCTCGACGCAGTCCAGCGGGGGCCGCCGGTCGTCGCGGAGGAAAAGCGTGAAGCCGGCCTGGACGACGACGGCCGCGATCAGCATCCAGATCGCCCACCAGGCGGGCCGGGAGGCGAAGACATGGCTCTCGGTCCTGGTCGCCTTCAGACGGAAGAACCTCACCAGCGGGTCGTACCAGCGGTCGTGCCCGTCGGTCCCTTGGACGACGGGGTCCGGGAAGGTGTCGGTGCTGTGGTCGTCGGGCCAGCGTTCCAGCACGACGAGCACCTTGTACTCGGCGCCCCGGGGCAGGGTCACCTTCGGCAGCCGGATGGTGCCCGTGCGGTCCCGGGCGTTGTTGCTGCGGCGGAAGCCGGGTTTGGCGACGATGCGGAGGTTGTCGCCCTCGGTCACCTCCTCGAAGAAGAAGTCGCGCAGCGCGTTGTTGCTCGGGTCGGTGAGGACCACGGCCGCGACCCGGCGGTCCCGGAAGGTGACCTTGATGCCGTAGGGGTCGGCGGGGTCGGCCAGGTAGTCCTCCGAGACGATCTTGGCCGATCCCGCGTTCTCGATGCGCAGCAGCACGAACGAGGGGTCCTTGAGCTGGTGGCCCTCGTGCTGCATGTCCCCCAGGACACCGGCGTACGGCTTGTCAGCGGCGTCCGCGGCCAGGGTGTCCATCTGCACCCGGTAGCCGAGCCGCTTGCGGCCGACGATCGCGAACTCCCACAGGAACGCGGCGACGGGGAACCCGAGGCTCAGTATCGCGATCCACTGCTCGACCTGTTCGCTCACCGCCGGGCCCCCCGAATTCCCTTGAACCATGAAGTGGTTGGCAGGGAGCCCAGGGTGACGAGTGGGTGTGCGGTGGTGCCAGAGGCGCCGGAATCCTCCGGCTGATGTTCATCCGGGGGCCAACTACGAAACGTTCCGTTCGCCCAGGAGCCGCCCGGCGCACTCCCCTGCCCCGTCCCTCCACCCGGTAACGTGAGTCGGATGAGCGACCCGGCTGCACCGCCCCGTTCCCTCGCGGAAGCGCTCCGCGCGCGGGACGACGTCTCCCTGGCCGTGCTCCTGCGCAGCCGTCCCGACCTCATCACGCCCGTCCCCACCGACCTCACCCAGCTCGCGACCCGCGCCGGCACCCGGGCCTCCGTCGTGCGCGCCCTGGAGCGGCTGGACCGTTTCACGCTGCAGACGGCTCAGGCGCTGGCCGTGGCGTCGGATCCGGCGGCGTACGACGAACTGCTCGGCCTGATGAGCGGTGACGAGGGCGACCCGGCCGTGGCCGGCGCGCTGCCGCACGCCCTGGGGACCCTGCGCGCGCAGGCCCTGGTGTGGGGCGCCGACGACCGGCTGCGGCTGGTGCGTACGGCCCGGGAGCTGCTCGCGCCCTCGCCCCAGCATCCGTCGCCGACCGGTCTGGGCCCGACGGTGCAGGAAGCCACCGCGGGCATGTCGCCGGGCCGGATCCAGGAGATCGTCACGACGGCCGGGCTGCCCTCGACCCACGACGCCGTGTCCGCCGTGTCGTCGCTCACCGCCCTGTTCACCGACCGGCGGCGCATGGCGGCCCTGCTCGCCGACGCCCCGGAGGAGTCCCGGGAGGTCCTGTCCCGCCTGGTCTGGGGGCCGCCGTACGGCCAGGTCACCGCCGACCCGGCGCCCCGCCTGCGCTGGCTCCTGGACCGCGGCCTGCTGCTGCCGACGGCGCCCGGCACGGTCGTGCTCCCCCGCGAGGTGGCCCTGCATCTGCGGGCGGGCCGCGCCCACCGCGCCACCGAGCCGTTGCCGCCGCCTGTGGAGGCGGCCGCGACGCACCGTCCACAGGTTGTGGACGCGACGGCGGCCGGGCAGGCGTACACGGCGCTGGCGACCGTCGAGGAGCTGCTGAAGGACTGGCACGAGGGCGGCCCGGCCGTGCTGCGGGCGGGCGGCCTGAGCGTGCGCGACCTCAAGCGGACCGCCGTCGCGCTGGACGTTCCCGAGCCCGTGGCCGCCTTCTGGGTCGAACTCGCCTACGCCGCGGGGCTGCTGGCCTCCGACGGCGAGGCCGACGAGCGGTACGCGGCGACCCCGGCCTACGACGAGTGGCTGGACCAGCCCGCCGCGCAGCGCTGGGCACGGCTGGCGCAGGCGTGGCTGACGGCGACGCGTACGGCGGGGCTGGTCGGGGGGCGGGACGCGAAGGACCGTACGTTGTCGGCCCTGGGCCCGGGTCTGGACCGCTCCGCCGCGCCGGAGGTGCGGCACCGGGTGCTCACCCTGCTCGCCGGGCTGCCGGAGGGGGCGGCCCCGTCCGCCGAGTCGGTGTTGGCCCGCCTGCGCTGGGAGCGGCCGTTGCGCGGCCCCCAGCAGGAGGACGATCTGCGCAGCAGGCTCGCCCGGTGGACGCTGAGCGAGGCGGAGCTGCTGGGGGTGACCGGACGGGGGGCGCTGGCGGCGCACGGGCGGGCGCTGCTGGGGGCGGCGCCCGCGGCGGAGGCCACCGGGAAGCCGGCGACGGGACAGCGCGACGCCGGGCCCTCGGCCACCGGCCCCTCGACCAGCGGCCCCTCGACCAGCGGCCCCTCGACCAGCGGCCCTTCGGGTGCCGGTCCTACGACGACGGCCGCCGCTCCCTCGGCGTCGGCCCCGTCCGGCTCCCCCGTCGGCCCCGGTGACAAGCTCCCCGTCCATCACGAGCACCCCCACCCCGCCGCTCCCCCGGCGTCCGTCCCCCCGGAGCCCCTCTCCCCGGAGCCCCTCTCCCCGGCCGAGCAGGCCGTCGCCACCGCTGCCGCCGCCCGCCTGCTCGCCCCGCTCCTCCCCGAGCCGCTCGACCACGTCCTGCTCCAGGCCGACCTGACGGCCGTGGCGCCGGGGCCGTTGCGGCGGCCGCTCGCCGACATGCTGGGGGTGCTCGCGGACGTGGAGTCGAAGGGCGGGGCGACGGTGTACCGGTTCACGCCGGGCTCGGTGCGCCGCGCGCTCGACGCCGGCCGCAGCGCCTCCGACCTGCACGCCTTCCTCGCCGAGCACGCGCGCACGCCGGTGCCGCAGCCACTGGCGTACCTGATCGACGACGTGGCCCGTAAGCACGGCCATCTGCGGGTGGGCGCCGCTTCGGCGTACGTCCGCTGCGACGACGACGCGATGCTGAACGAGATCCTCGCCGACAAGCGCGCCGCGGGCCTGCGCCTGCGCCGGCTCGCGCCGACGGTGCTGGCCGCTCAGGCGGACCCGGCCGCGCTGCTGGACGGACTGCGCGCGATGGGCTTCGCCCCGGCCGCCGAGTCGGCGGAGGGCGATGTCCTGATCACCCGCGCCGACGCCCACCGCACCCCGCCGCGCACGCCCCCCGAGCCGGTCCCGGACGGTCCGCCGACGCCGGACGCCACGCTGCTGGCGGCCGCGATCCGCGCCATCCGGGCGGGCGACCTCGCCTCCACGACACCCCGCAGGCCGAGCGCGGACTCGGTCCCCGCCCCCGGCGGCGAACTGCCCCGCACCACCTCGGCCGAGACCCTCGCCACCATGCAGGCCGCCGTCCTGACCGGCGAGACGCTGTGGATCGGGTACGTCAACGCCGAGGGCGCCGCGAGTCAGCGGGTCATCGCGCCGGTGCGGGTCGAGGGCGGGTTCGTGACGGCGTACGACCACACCGCGGACGAGGTGCGGACGTATCCGCTGCACCGGATCACCGGCGTCGCCGAGCTCGCGGACGACGAGAGCTGAGCCCAGCTCCGCCGCCGGCCCCGCCGGCCCACTCGTTCGGGTGTACCGGGCGTTTCATGCACGCCACGCCGGTCTCTTCCAACTCTTGAGGGACCTTTCGGGCCCTTCCGCATCGCCTCGCGCGGCGCCGGGCAGCCACCGGATGTCCTGATCACGCTCAAGTGAGCGCAACAGAGAGGTAGTTGTCCATGCGCACAGCTCGTCGTCTTGCCACCGTCCTGGCCGCCGCGGCCCTGATGATGGGTGCCTTCACCTCCCAGGCGGCGGCGGTCAGCGTCGATGTCGCCGGGCTGGTCATCGAGACCCCGCAGATCTGACCCGACCGCAGCGCACGGCTCGGGCCGGTCCCGGCGCCCCGGGACCGGCCCGCGCGCCCGGCGCCCCCGGTCGCCTCCGCTCCTCGTACGTGAAAGGCCCTGAAGTCCGCATGCCCGCAAAGCGCCCCGTCCGCGCCCGTTCCGCCGCCGTCGCCGTCGTCCTCTCCGCGGCCGCGATGGTCACCGCCCTCGCCCCCGAGGCCGCGGCGGCCCCCTCGGCCCTGCCGCTGCCCCTCCCGGCGGCCGGCACGGAGTCCCTGGTCACCGAGGGGATCACCATCGAAGGACCGCTGATCAACAACCTCGGTCTGCCCACGCCGAAGTGACCCGGCGCATCCGGTAACTGTCCCCCTCGATCCGCACCACCTCCGCATGGTGGGCCAGCCGGTCCACCATCGCCAGGGCGGAGGGGCCGCCGAAGATCTCGTCCCAGCGGCCGAGGGGACGGTCGGTGGTCACGATCAGCGAGGCGCGTTCGTAGCGGTGCGTGACCAGCTTGAAGAAGAGGGCGGCGGCCTCCGCGTCGAAGGGCGTGTAGCCGACCTCGTCGACGATCAGCAGGGGGTGGGCGTCGAGCGCGTCCAGTTCCTCGGTGAGCCGGCCTGCGTCCCGCGCCGCGGCCAGCCGGGCGGCCCACTCGGCGGCGGTCGCGAACAGCACCGAGTGGCCCGCCTGGCAGGCGCGCACGCCGAGGCCGACGGCCAGGTGCGTCTTGCCGGTGCCGGGCGGGCCGACGAAGACGACGTTGCGGCGGGCGGCGACGAAGTCCAGCTTGCCGAGCCGGGCCACCGCGTCCTGGTCGAAGGAGCGGGGGTGCTCGGCGTCGAAGTCCTCCAGCAGCTTGCGGGCGGGGAACCCGGCGGCGCGCAGCCGCTGCTCGGTGCTGGGCTCGTCGTCGTGCGAGGTGGCCTGGGCCGGGACGAAGACCTTCTCGGCGGGCCGCTCGGCGGCGTGCTCGGGGTGCGTGTGGTGCGCCTGGTGCCCGCCGTGCGCGTGCTGAGAGGCCCGCTCGGCCTGCGCGGCCATCGGCCCCGACATGTACGCGAGGATCGCGGCCGACGCGATGAAGGCCATGTGGATCACCGTGCCCCACAGCAGGGAGTGGCGCGAGGTGTGGTGGACGTCCACGAACATCTGGAGCAGGTGGACGGAGGAGATGCCCACGATGGCGGTGGCGAGCTTGACCTTCAGCACGTTGGAGTTCACGTGCGAGAGCCATTCCGGCTGGTCGCGGTGGCCCTGGAGACCGATGCGGGAGACGAACGTCTCGTAGCCGCCGACGATCACCATGATCAGCAGATTGGCGATCATGACGACGTCGACGAGCTTGAGCACGGCGAGCATGACGTACGTCTCGGTCGCCTGCCCGGTCACGCACCGGAGGATTAACGCCCACAGCTCGTTGAAGAACTTGTAGACGTACACCCCCTGGGCGGCCACGAGGCCGAAGTAGAGGGGGGCCTGCAGCCAGCGGGTGGCGAACAGGGCGTACCCGAGAGTGGTGGTCGGCGGGGAGGGATCACGGCTGATGGGCGGCACGGTCGGCAATTCTTCGCAGGTGCCGCCGTCCAGGTGAAACCGCGCCACTCACACGGATGAAAAGACATCCTGTAGGACTCCGGGAACGATCAGGCACACTTGACGTTTGGCCCCACCGAACATCCGGAAAGGCAGCCACGCGTGAACGGACCCCTGATCGTCCAGTCGGACAAGACCCTGCTCCTCGAAGTCGATCACGAGCAGGCCGACGCGTGCCGTAGGGCGATCGCGGCGTTCGCCGAGTTGGAGCGGGCGCCCGAGCACATCCACACCTACCGGGTGACGCCGCTCGGCCTGTGGAACGCGCGCGCGGCCGGGCACGACGCCGAGCAGGTCGTGGACGCGCTGGTGACGTACAGCCGCTACCCCGTGCCGCACGCGCTGCTCGTGGACATCGCGGACACGATGGACCGGTACGGCCGGCTGACCCTGAGCAAGCACCCCACCCACGGGCTCGTGCTGACGACCACCGACCGCCCGGTGCTGGAGGAGGTGCTGCGCTCCAAGCGGATCGCGCCCCTGGTCGGCGCCCGCATCGACCCGGACACCGTCGCCGTGCACCCCTCGGAGCGCGGGCAGATCAAGCAGACGCTGCTGAAGCTGGGCTGGCCCGCCGAGGACCTCGCCGGGTACGTCGACGGCGAGGCGCACCCGATCGAGCTGGCCGAGGACGGGTGGGCGCTGCGGCCGTACCAGAAGCAGGCCGTGGAGAACTTCTGGCACGGCGGGAGCGGGGTGGTCGTACTCCCCTGTGGCGCCGGCAAGACGCTGGTCGGGGCCGGGTCCATGGCGCAGGCCAAGTCGACCACGCTCATCCTCGTCACGAACACCGTCTCGGCCCGGCAGTGGAAGCACGAGCTGGTGAAGCGGACCTCGCTCACCGAGGACGAGATCGGTGAGTACAGCGGCACGCGCAAGGAGATCCGCCCGGTCACCATCGCCACGTACCAGGTGCTGACGACGAAGCGGAAGGGCGTCTATCCGCACCTGGAGCTGTTCGACTCGCGGGACTGGGGACTGATCGTCTACGACGAGGTGCACCTGCTGCCGGCGCCCGTCTTCAAGTTCACCGCCGATCTGCAGGCCCGGCGCCGGCTCGGGCTGACCGCGACCCTCGTCCGGGAGGACGGGCGCGAGTCCGACGTCTTCTCGCTCATCGGCCCCAAGCGGTTCGACGCGCCGTGGAAGGAGATCGAGGCGCAGGGCTACATCGCGCCCGCGGACTGCGTGGAGGTGCGGGTCAACCTCACCGACTCCGAGCGGCTCGCGTACGCCACCGCCGAGCAGGACGAGAAGTACCGCTTCTGCGCGACGACCGACACCAAGCGGAAGGTCACGGAGGCCATCGTCCGGCGTTTCGCCGGGCAGCAGATCCTGGTCATCGGGCAGTACATCGACCAGCTCGACGAACTGGGCGAGCACCTGAACGCGCCCGTGATCAAGGGCGAGACCTCGAACGCCCAGCGCGAGAAGCTGTTCGACGCCTTCCGGCAGGGCGAGATCAGCGTGCTGGTGGTCTCCAAGGTCGCCAACTTCTCCATCGACCTGCCGGAGGCCACGGTCGCCGTCCAGGTGTCGGGCACCTTCGGCTCCCGCCAGGAGGAGGCCCAGCGTCTCGGCCGCGTGCTGCGGCCCAAGTCGGACGGCCACCAGGCGCACTTCTACTCGGTCGTCGCCCGCGACACCATCGACCAGGACTTCGCCGCCCACCGCCAGCGCTTCCTGGCGGAACAGGGGTACGCGTACCGGATCGTGGACGCGGACGAGATCCTCGCGGAAGGGTAGCGGGCGCCGGGGCGGGGCCGCTGGCGGCCCGGACGGTCACTCGCGGCGGACCGTCACTCGCGGCGGACCGTCACTTGCGGCGGACGCCCGCTTCCTCGGCGTACTCACCGAGGATGATCACGTCGAAGGCCGCACCCGCGAACACCTTGACGGCACGCAGGGCTTCGCCGAGGCGGTGGCGGTGGTTCCCCTGGAGCGCCGTGGCTCCGTGGGGACCCACGGGGGCTGGGTGGATGGTTGCTGCGCTCATGTCTCCCATGATGGATTCGCAGACATAAAGACGGCATCGGCCTGCGGGGCGAAGCCGCCCACCGTCCGCGTACGCCTCCGGACGGACCGCTTACCCCCAGGGAGGAGGGCGGCATCCCCTAGGGGACGGAGCGTTCAGGGCGCCGGGGGTGAATATTCGTTGGCGTTCGTCTTCCCCGCTCATCTAGGATCTCCGCTCTTGCCCGCCTCCCCCGCGGAGTGCCACCGCCCGGACGGAAACCGGTCGGTTCTCTCACCCACCTACCTGTAGGTCCCCCGGAGGCACCCCGTGTCCACGCCCGTCGACGACGCCCTCGACCCGCTCTCCCGAGAGCGCTCCCACCTCGCGCGGTCCCGCGCCGCCCTGCGTGCCATGCGCGAGGACGTCGAGTCCCTCGACATCAGCGACGTCACCGCGAACTGGGTCAACGCCGAAGTGCTGGCCCACCAGATCGACGAGCGCATCAAGGCGCTGGCCGACCTCAGCGACACCCCGCTGTTCTTCGGCCGGCTCGACTACCTGCACGCACCCGGCGTCGAGGCGGCGGAGGGCGCGGAGGGGGAGCGCTTCTATATCGGTCGTCGGCATGTGCACGACGCCGAGGGCGACCCGATGGTCATCGACTGGCGGGCGCCGGTGTCCCAGCCGTTCTACCGGGCCTCCAAGAACGACCCGATGGACATCGCGCTGCGCCGCCGCTTCGGTTACACGGGCGGCGACCTGACGGCGTACGAGGACGAGCACCTCTCCGATCCGGCGGAGGCGGCGAAGACCAGCAAGCTGCTCCAGCAGGAGATCGAGCGCCCGCGCGTCGGCCCCATGCGGGACATCGTGGCGACGATCCAGCCGGAGCAGGACGAGATCGTACGGTCCGGGCTCGGCGGAACCGTGTGCGTGCAGGGCGGGCCGGGCACCGGGAAGACGGCCGTCGGCCTGCACCGGGTGGCGTATCTGCTGTACGCCCATCGCGAGCGGCTCGCCCGCACCGGCACGCTCGTCATCGGGCCGAACAAATCCTTCCTGCACTACATCGAACAAGTGCTTCCGGCCCTGGGTGAGTTGACGGTTCGTCAGGCGACGGTGGACGACCTCGTCGCGCATGTCGAGGTGCGTGGCACGGACGACGCGGCGGCCGCGGTCGTCAAGGGTGACGCGAGGATGGCCGAGGTGCTGCGGCGGGCCGTCTACGCGCACGTGACCATGCCGACCGAGCCGGTCGTCGTCGTCCGCGGGTCGCGCCGCTGGCGGGTCCCGGCGTACGAAGTCGAGGAGATCGTCCGCGAGTTGCTCGCCCGCGGCATCCGGTACGGCGCCGCCCGCGAGGCCCTGCCGCAGCGGATCGCGCACGCGGTGCTGGTGCAGATGGAGCGGTCGGGTGAGGCGCCGGACGACCGGGTGCAGGACTCGGTGGCCCGCAACAGCGCGGTGAAGGCGGCCGTGAAGGCGATCTGGCCGCCGGTCGAGCCGGCGAAGCTTGTGCTGCGGCTGCTCGCGGACGCGGACTTCCTCGCCGAGCACGCGCGGGGGCTGCTGAGCGAGGACGAGCAGAAGACGATCCTGTGGGCGAAGCCGGCGCGGAGCGTGAAGTCGGCCAAGTGGTCCGCGGCGGACGCGGTGCTGATCGACGAGGCGAACGACATCGTCGCGCGCACGCCTTCGCTCGGCCATGTCGTCCTCGACGAGGCGCAGGACCTCTCCCCCATGCAGTACCGGGCGGTGGGGCGCCGCTGCACGACCGGTTCCGCGACCGTCCTCGGGGACCTGGCGCAGGGCACGACGCCCTGGGCGACGCGGAGTTGGGACGAGGCGCTGGCCCACCTCGGCAAGCCGGACGGCGTGATCGAGGAGCTGACGGCCGGTTTCCGCGTCCCGACGGACGTCATCACGTACGCCTCCCGTCTCCTCCCGCACATCGCGCCGGGCCTGACGCCGGTGGCGTCGATCCGTGAGAACCCGGGGTTCTTCGAGGTCCGTGCGGTGTCGGACACCGCCGAAGTGATCGCGTCCTGCGAGGAGTTGCTGCGCAACGAGGGCTCGATCGGCCTGATCGCGGCCGACGCCCGCGTCCCGGCTCTCACTCAGGCGCTCGCGGCCGCGGGGATCACGTACCTGGCCCCCGGCGAGGAGACGACCGAGCACTCCCGCCTGACCCTGGTCCCGGCGTCCCTCGCGAAGGGCCTGGAGTACGACTACGTCGTCCTGGACGAGCCGCAGGCCGTCGTGGACGGCGAGCCGGACGAGCGGACGGGTCTGCGACGGCTGTACGTCGCCCTGACCCGAGCGGTGTCGGGCCTGATCGTGACGCATGCGGCGCCGCTGCCGCCGCAGTTGGGCTGAGTCGGGGGCGGCCCCGCCGGGCGGGCTAAGCAGCCCCGTCCAGCACGAGCCTCCACTTCGCCACCGCCTCCGCCGAAACCGGTCGCTGCCAGCCGTCCGGTCGCGCCGCCCCGCCGATGTGGAACGCGTCGATCCCCGCGGCCAGCAGCTTCGGCAGGTGATCGAGGCGCAGTCCGCCGCCCACCATGATCCGCTGCTCGTAGCCGGGCTCCCCGCTCCGCGCCGCCTCGGCGAGCAGCGTGGGAAGGCCGTCGTCCACCCCCGCCGCCGAGCCGGCCGTGAGGTAGGTGTCCAGCCCGGGCGTGCCGTCCAGTTGCTTGCGCAGCGCGTCCCGGTCGGCGGCCTGGTCGATGGCGCGGTGGAAGGTCCACCGGCACCCGTCCAGCTCGCCCACCAGCCGCTCGACGGCCCGGAGGTCCACCCCGCCGTCGGCATCGAGGAACCCGAGCACGAACTCCTCGGCCCCGGCACCCCGCATCTCGCGAACCACCGGCACCAGCCGGTCGAGGTCCCCCGCCGCGAACCCGGCCGCCGGCCGCAGCATCACGCGCAGGTCGATGTCGACGGCGGCCCGGATCCCGGCGACGGTCGCCACGGCCGGCGTCAGTCCGTCCGCCGCCATGTCGGTGACCAGTTCGAGCCGGTCCGCACCTCCGGCCTGGGCGGCGACCGCGTCCTCGACGCCGAGGGCGATCACCTCCAGGACTGCACGCTTGCTCATGGGACCCCATTCCTCGGCATCGGACGGCGACGGCGGACCTACAGGTCTAGTCCAATCCAGAGTACGCTTGCCCCACGGAAGATCCCCTCAACCCCCCTGACACCGGACAACCGGCGTTTGCAGCAGCACCGGCGGAAGGGGATGCTTCTCGGTCAGGGATCGTTCGGCGAACGGGCCTCGGTGGTCCAGGTGCCGGGTGGCCGCGGGCGGTACTGCGCAAGCGCCGGGCTGCGGTCGGGGTTCCACCAAGGCCACGTCCTTCGCCGTCAGAGGGTCAACGGGTCAGTTGTGGATGTTGAAGCTCCCGTAGTCCCGCACCTTGATGTTGTCCGCCCAGTTGCCCCACCTGATGTTGGCGTCCCAGCGGTACCCCTTGTTCCCGTTCCGGCAGACGTTGTCGTACGCCGGTGTGCGGACGAAGCCGCCGACGAAGTCACCGCTCCGCCACCGACGCTCGACCACGCTGATGGGCTGGGCGAACTGGCCCGGCCTGTACCAGACCCCGGACGTGTAGGTCATCGTGGTGGAGCCGCTCTGGCCGTACCCCCCGACGAGCGAGGCCATCGCGCTGAACGGCTCCTTCTTGGCATCGCCTCCCACGGTCAACCCGACCGACCACTGGTACGACGTCGTCTTGGCGATCGCCTTGGTGTACGTGCAGTTCTGCGGGGCGTTCCACGGGCACTGTTCGACCGGCCCGCGCCACACCCAGTCCTGCCAGGTCTTGTTGGCCTGCTGACGCTGCACGGCATAGGTCACCCTGCCCTTGTGCTGGTCCGCCCTCCTGATGTCCGCGGTGCCCGCGCCGAAGCAGAACTTGCCGTCCCCGTCCGCCGCCGAGGCCGGGCCCGACGTGAAGATCACGAGGGGGGCCAGAACGGCGACGACGAGGGGCGCCCCCTTGCGGAACAGGTTCCGCTTCGGACGCGTGGAGGATGCGCCCCCTGTTGTACGGCGTTGAACGAGCATGGTCACTCCTGATGTATCTGGGCGCCGGAGCACTTGCGACCGGCTGTTGCCGCCGACGCAGCTGCAACTGCGGCCGAAGATGTCAGGCGGCGGGTTGTTTGGCACCCCGTTTCATCAGGGCAATCAATCCCGCGGACACCTGATCCGGGTTGCGGTTCCCCTGGCCTCGAACAGCGGTTGCTCACGCCGCGGGCGTGATGTCCGGGCGAGCAGGGCAGGGCAGGGCAGGGCAGGGCAGGGCAGGGCAGGGCAGGGCATCGGAATGATCATCACATCGGAGGCTGTGTCCGCACATCGACGCATCCGCGAGAATGATGCCATGGCCGATCCCGAAGCCCTGCGCGCGCGCTTCACCCAAGCCCTGGACACCGCCCGCTCCCCCGCCACCACCCCCGACCCGGCCCCCTACGCCGGCAATCTCCTCGCCCG
Organism: Streptomyces sp. NPDC006385; assembly: GCF_040612485.1. Classification (NCBI taxonomy): domain Bacteria; kingdom Bacillati; phylum Actinomycetota; class Actinomycetes; order Kitasatosporales; family Streptomycetaceae; genus Streptomyces; species Streptomyces sp. NPDC006385. The sequence goes on along the minus strand of NZ_JBEXQG010000009.1, from coordinate 45,581 downwards.
CTGGCAGGAACCGCAGCGCCGCTACCACACGCTCACCCACCTCGCCGCGGTCCTGGACCACATCGACGAGCTCGCCGACCACGCCGACGACCCCGACGTCGTACGCCTCGCCGCCTGGTTCCACGACGCGGTCTACCTGCCCGACCGCTCGGAGAACGAGGAGCGCTCCGCCCGCCTCGCCGAACGCGCCCTCCCGGAGGCCGGTGTCCCCGCGGAGCGGACCGCCGAGGTGGCCCGCCTCGTCCGCCTCACCACCACCCACGCCCCGGCGCCGGACGACCGCAACGGCCAGGTCCTGTGCGACGCGGACCTCGCGATCCTCGCCGCCCCGCCCTCCGCGTACGCCGCCTACACGGCCGCCGTCCGCGAGGAGTACCACTTCGTCCCGAACGACGCCTTCCGCGAGGGCCGCTCCGCGGTGCTGCGCCAACTGCTCGCCCTGCCCCACCTGTTCAGCACGCCGTACGGCCAGGAGAAGTGGGAGGCCACGGCCCGCTACAACCTCTGCGCCGAGCTGGAAATGCTGTCGCTGTGACCAGTGCGCCCCCGTAGCCTGCTCGGCATGCGAGACATGAGCGGGGAACACGTACAGGCGGCGGTGGCGAGCTGCGTGGCGCTGCTGCGCACGGCGGCGGACCGGGACTGGACGGCCCAGCGGGCCGGGCGGCTGGAGTGGGACTGCCACGCCACCGCGTTCCACATCGCCGAGGACCTCATCGCCTACGCCGCCAACCTGGCCGGACGCGCCCAGAACGACTACGTCCCGTTCGACATCACCCTCGACGAGGGCACCGACAACGAGGGCCTGCTCCACGTCATCGAGACCACCGGCGCGCTGCTCACCGCCACGGTCCGCACCACCCCCCGCGAGGTCCGCGCCTTCCACCCGTACCCCTTCCGCAGCGCGAACCGCGAGGGCTTCGCCGCGATGGGGGTCGCGGAGGTCCTCCTCCACACGCACGACATCGCCGAGGGCCTCGGCCTGGTGTACGAACCGCCCGCCGAACTGCCCAAGTTCGTCCTCACGACGATCTTCCCGCACGTACAGCGCGAGAGCGACGACCACTGGGGCACCCTGCTGTGGGCCACCGGCCGCGGCGACCTGCCCGGCCGCGCGCCGGTCACCGAGTGGCGCTGGCGCAACAACCTGGTCATCCCCACCGACCGCCTCACCCTCCAGGGCGTCACCCCGGCGGCCGCCGCCGACCTGAGCGCGGGCGGCGACGGCGGGTTCACCTGGGTCGGGGGCGGCCCCTTCGAGGGGACGAGGGAGGCGGCCGGGATGGTGCTGAACGCCTACGAGACGGGCGTGCACCGCCCCGAGTTCGGACTGTTCGTCCTCGTGCGCAAGGAGGACGGTCGCGCGGTCGGCGGCATGGGCTTCCACGGCGTCCCCGACGAGGACGGGCGGGCGGAGGTCGGCTACGACCTGGTGGAGGCCGCCCGCGGGCACGGCTACGCGAGCGAGGCGCTGAGCGCGCTGTCGGAGTGGGCGCTGGCCAGGGACGACGTACAGCTCCTCTGCGCCACCGTCGAGGCCGGCAACCTCCCGTCGCAGGGCGTCGCCTCGCGCGCCGGGTATGTGCGGGCGACGGCCCAAGAGGCAGGGGAAGGGGAAGGGGAAGAGGGAGGGGGCGAGGACGGCGCGCTCCAGCTGTATGTCCGTGGGGGACCGCAGCAGGCGGCCTAGCCCGGGCCGCGGAACCCAGACGTGAGTGACCCACGTCACGCCCGCCCGTGTCACATCCCGCCGAGCCGTTCCGTCATAGCTGTGTAATCCACGACAACGGCCAAGGAGTTCGCCATGGGCGCCCGCCTGAACGTCTTCGAGATCCCGACCGCCGGCAAGGTCATCAAGCACATCGTCTCGGCGAGCAAGGTGGTGCACGACTCGCCGCTGCCCGTCACCACCCAGCACCTGGTGACGCTCCGGGCAAGCCAGATCAACGGCTGCGGCTTCTGCACCGACATGCACAGCAAGGACGCCGTCGCCGCGGGCGAGGACTGGCTGCGCCTCAACCTGGTCGCGGCGTGGCGGGAGGCCACCTGCTTCACCGAGGCCGAGCGTGCCGCGCTGGAGCTGGCGGAGGAGGGCACCCGTATCGCGGACGGGGCCGGCGGGGTCTCGGACGAGGTCTGGGAGAACGCCGCCAAGCACTACGACGAGGAGCAGCTCGCCGCCCTGGTGTTCCTGATCGGCCTCATCAACGCCTTCAACCGGATGAACGTGATGATCCAGCAGCCCGCCGGCGACTACCAGCCGGGGCAGTTCGCGTAGCGGGGAGCGCCTGACCCCGAGGGCCGGGGCGGCGGGCCTAGCCCGTCGCCCGCCTCTTCGGTCTGCGCAGGCCCGCCCCCTGCAGCAACCGCACCACCTCACGGCTGCTGACCTCCACGGCACCCGCGCGCACCGCGTCGGCGTACCGGTGCGACGGGATGTCGTAGTGATCCCGCTCGAAGGCCCGTCGCGGCACGCCCAACCGCTCGGCGAAGGTGTGCAGTTCGTCGTACGACATGTCGCTCACGAGGTGCGACCACATCCGCCCGTGCCCGGGCCAGGTCGGCGGGTCGATGTAGATCGTCACGACGTCACGCGTCCCTCACCCGTCCCCTCACGAGGGCGGCGTCCCGCCCGCACCGCACGATCCCAGCGAGCCCACGGCCGCGACCTTCACCCCCGCCTTGTGGCACACCCAGTGCGGGTCGGGCCCCAGTTCCGGCTCGACGTCCAGCGCGTGCGGGTCGCCGGAGCCGCACACCGGGCACAGGGGCCAGCGGCCGTGCCGGTCCAGCAGCGCGTCCTGCACGTCCTGGGCGACGAGCCCGGCCACGTACGCCACGCCTTCCGGCCACTGCTCCACCCACCAGCGCCGCTGTACGACCGCCTCCTCGACCAGCGACACGACGTCCGCCTCGGCGACCTCGCCCGCGACGAGGTCGGCGAGCACGAGGGCGCGGGCCGTGTGCAGCGCCTGCTCCAGCGGACTGATGGATTCCATGCCCCTATTGTGCGCACTCTTGACCACGACACCGAGATGAAAATACCTTTCAAAGGTGACCCGTGACGTGAAGGAAACTTTCGGCGGTGGCCCTCCGCCCGCACCCGCCGCCCTCGCGGCCAAGGTGCGCACGCTCGCCCCGTCGATGACCCGCTCCATGCAGCGCGTCGCCGAAGCGGTCGCCGGCGACCCGGCGGGCTGCGCGGCCCTCACGGTCACCGGCCTCGCCGAACTCACCGGCACCAGCGAGGCCACGGTCGTCCGCACCGCCCGCCTCCTCGGCTACCCCGGCTACCGCGATCTGCGCCTCGCGCTCGCCGGCCTCGCCGCCCAGCAGCAGTCGGGCCGCTCGCCCGCCATAACGACCGACATCGCGGTGGACGACCCCATCGCCGACGTGGTGGCGAAGCTCGCCTACGACGAGCAGCAGACCCTCGCCGACACGGCCGCCGGTCTCGACACGGCCCAGCTCGGCGCGGCCGTCTCGGCTGCCGCCGCCGCCCGCCGCATCGACGTGTACGGCATCGGCGCGTCCGGGCTGGTCGCCCAGGACCTCACGCAGAAGCTGCTGCGGATAGGGCTGATAGCCCACGCCCACAGCGACCCGCACCTCGCCGTGACGAACGCGGTGCAGCTGCGCGCGGGTGACGTGGCGATCGCCATCACGCACTCCGGCTCGACCGGGGACGTCATCGAACCCCTGCGGGTCGCGTTCGAGCACGGGGCCACGACGGTCGCCATCACCGGCCGCCCGGACGGGCCGGTCACCCAGTACGCCGACCACATCCTCACGACGTCGACGGCTCGGGAGAGTGAACTGCGTCCCGCGGCGATGTCGTCGCGGACCAGCCAGCTTCTTGTGGTGGACTGCCTGTTCGTGGGTGTCGCCCAGCGGACCTACGAGACGGCGGCGCCGGCGTTGGCGGCGTCCTATGAGGCGCTGGCGCATCGGCATCGCAGGTAGACCGCAGGACCGACGGTCGTGGTGTCGTCCGCGGGGCCGGTGTGGCCGGTCGCGCCGCGCCCGCACGGCGGAGCCGCACGGCGACACCGCCCCGCGCCCTTTGGGTTGGACCGCACACCCGGAACTGGAAAGAGCCACCTACCTCATGACCTCCACCTCCGACCCCCGTGATCTCCGCAGCGAGCTGGAGACCCTGACCACCGAGGCGTTCCGCCCCGAGCTCGCCGAGATCGACCAGCTCCCGACCCTGGACATCGCCCGCCTCATGAACGGCGAGGACGCCTCCGTACCGGCAGCCGTGGCCTCGCGCCTCCCCCAGATCGCCGCCGCCATCGACGCGATCGCGGACCGGATGGCCCGGGGCGGCCGCCTGATCTACGCGGGCGCGGGCACGGCGGGCCGCCTCGGCGTGCTGGACGCCTCCGAGTGTCCGCCCACCTTCAACACCGACCCCTCGCAGGTCGTCGGCCTCATCGCGGGCGGCCCGGAGGCGATGGTCACCTCGATCGAGGGCGCCGAGGACTCCGCGGACCTGGCCCGCGCCGACCTCGACGCCCTCGCGCTCGCCCCCGCCGACACGGTGGTCGGCATCTCCGCGTCCGGGCGCACCCCGTACGCCGTCGGCGCGGTCGAACACGCCCGGGCGCGGGGCGCGTTGACGGTCGGCCTGTCCTGCAACCCGGGCAGCGCGCTGGCGGCGGCCGCCGAGCACGGCCTGGAGATCGTCGTCGGACCGGAGCTGCTGACCGGCTCCACCCGCCTGAAGGCCGGGACCGCCCAGAAGCTGGTCCTCAACATGCTCTCGACGATCACGATGATCCGCCTCGGCAAGACCTACGGAAACCTGATGGTCGACGTCCGCGCCTCCAACGACAAGCTCCGCGCCCGCTCCCGCCGCATCGTCGCCCTGGCCACGGGCGCGGACGACACCGACATCGAGCGTGCCCTGACACAGGCGGGCGGCGAGGTGAAGACGGCGATCCTGATCCTGCTGGCCGATGTCGACGCCCCCACGGCGACGAGGCTCCTGGCGGAGGCGAACGGGCATCTGCGGGCCGCCGTGCGGGCGGACGGATCCTGACCGACCCGGCGGCGCTCCGGCCTCCCCATGGCGTTCGCAGCGCCTTGCCGCCGGTCTGCTGTGGGACAGTCATGCTCGTCCCGATGGTTACGGGTCTCGGCTCTGACCCTCGCCGCCGGGATCACGGCCGTACCCCTGCGAGGACACCGCGTCACCAAGACGCCGCCCAAGCTCTCACCGACGTGACCGAAAGGCGGGACATCGACTGGCAGGCGGCCCAGGCACGGTGGGGCACCGGGTTCCCGCAGGACTACATGGCGTTCATGTCCGTGTACGGCGTCGGCTCGATCACCTCGGAGGAGGCGATCGGCCAGATCGAGATCCTCGGGCCGTTTCCCTCGGGCAGCCATCTCTCCTGTGCTGGCTGACCAGCGATCCGGACCCCGGCAGATGGCCCGTCCTGCTTTTCGACCGTCAGGAACTCCTCGTGCCCTGCAGGGTCGTCCCCTACGGCATGGTCGAGTTCCTGCGCAAGCTCCTCGCACGCGAACTCGCCCCGACCATGGACTTCGCACCCGGGCCGCGCTTCGTTCATCGCCACGAGCGGTGACATCTCGCCCTGTTAGCGTGCCCGCATGACGGCACCGACGACGTTCCCCATAAGCGGCGACCTCGAAGTACGGCGGCTCGGATACGGGGCCATGCACCTGCGGCCGGAGACGGCGGAGGCCCGCGCGGACTGTCTCGCGGTCGCCCGACGCGCGGTCGAGCTGGGCGTCACGCTGATCGACACGGCGCACATGTACGGCTGGGGAGCCAACGAGGACCTCCTGGCCGAGGCCCTGCACCCGTACCCGCACGACCTCCTCATCGCCACGAAGGTCGGCATCCGGCACACGACCTCCGGCGAGGGCTGGCGGCATGCGGGCGAGCCGGCCGATCTGCGCGCCCAGGTCGACGAGGCCCTGCGCCGCCTGAGCCTCGACCGTATCGAGCTGCTCCAACTCCACCGCCTCGACCCGGGCGTACCGCTCCCCGACCAGCTCGGCGCCCTGCGCGACCTGCGCGACGAGGGCAAGGTGGGCCGGATCGGCCTGTCCGAGGTGACGGTCGCCGAGCTCGCCGAAGCGCGCGCCATCGTGGACATCGCGAGTGTCCAGAACCGCTACAACCTCCTCGACCGCGAGCACGAACCCGTGCTGAGGGCCTGCGAGGCCGCGGGCATCGCCTTCCTGCCCTGGCGGCCCGTCGCGGCCGGGAAGTCCGGGGCCAGGTCGGAGATCGCCGCCGTGGCCGAGGAACTCGACGCCACGCCGACGCAGGTCGTCCTCGCCTGGCTGCTCGCCCACTCGCCGGTGATCCTCCCCATCCCGGGGACGGCGGACATCGCGCACCTGGAGGAGAACCTCGGCGCGGACGCCGTCCACCTCACCCGGGAGCAGTACGACCGCCTGAGCCGCGCCTCCGAGTCGGACTAACGCGGCAGTCTTCCCTGCCGGTTGATCTTCCGGACCCGCGCCAACAGCTCCTCCTTCGTCGGCGCGGGTTCCACCGGCTCCCCCCGCAACACCGCCGCCAGCCGCTCGGCGGTCCGCACGTTGCAACGCCCGAGCTGGACGAGAGCGAACGGCTCGTCACTGGCACCGGTCACCGGGTCCACGCACAGGGACGGCAGCACGATGCCCACGCCTCCGAGCGCCAACCGCAGGGACACCACGACTTCTTCGGTCGACCGCACGCTGAACTCACCTCTCTACGCAGAGTTTGCGATTCACAACGCAGCGTGTCGGCTACGGCTCTAATCTGGCCATACGGGCGCCTCAACAATCACGGCTGGTGGACAGGGAGTTGCACATGCCAGGACCAAAAGACCTCGACCCGTCATCATCGCCGCGTGCACTGCTGGGCGCGGAACTCCGTCACGCGCGTGAGAAGGCCGGGCTCAGTCAGGCAGAAGTCGGCCAACGGCTGTTCGTGAGTGGCTCGTTCATCGGGCAACTGGAGGCGGGAACGCGTCGTATGCAGCCGGACAGCGCGCGACTGCTGGACGAGATGCTTGATACGGGCGACTTCTTCCAGCGGAACTGCGGGGCGGCTGCCAAGTCCCGCTACACCGAGCACTTCGCAGAGGCGGCGGAGGCAGAAGCAGAGGCCACGACGATTCGCCAGTACGCGCCGCTGCTCATCCCCGGACTGCTGCAAACGCCTGCGTACGCACGGGCCGTGAACCGCGCGTACGAGCCGACGGCGCCCGAGGAGACCGTCAACGAGTGGGTGGAAGGCCGGATGGCACGAACCCGCCTGCTCGACCACCCAACAAAGCCGTTGTTGTGGGTGGTGCTTGATGAGGCGGCCTTGCGCCGGGAGACCGGCGGGCGGTCGGTGATGGCGGAGGCCCTGCACCATGTTGCCGATCTGGCCCGCCGGGGCCGGGTCATCGTGCAGGTACTGCCATTCAGCGCGGGAGCGCATACGGCGATGCAGGGCGCCCTGAAGTTGATGGACTTCGAGGACGCCCCTCCGCTGGTCTACTTCGAGGGGGTCCGCGTAGGACGACTGGAAGACGACCCAGCCACCGTCGCCCAGCTGAAATTGACCTTCGAACTCCTCGTGGCCACCGCGCTCTCGCCGGAGAAGTCTCTAGCCCTGATCGAGGGGATGGCGCAGGATTACGCCCATGAGGAACATCCCTGAGCAGCACCTGAACGCGGCCACCTGGCACAAGTCCAGTTACAGCGGCGGCGGTGGCGACGACTGCCTCGAAGTAACCCCCGACTTCCCCACCTTCGTACCCATCCGTGACTCCAAGAACCCCCAGGGGCCGAAGCTCATCTTCGGAACCCCGGCCTGGGGGGCCTTCGTCGAAGACATCAAACGGTCTCGATGAGCCAGAACGGCGCCGCATCCACCAGCGGCGCCGCCGACGTCACATGCCTCCACCGTCGCCGACTTCGGCGGTCCTGTCCTGGACGAAAGTTCCGAAGCCCATGAGCGCTTGAAGAACACAGATCGGCCGTCGAATAGGACAGGATCTGACCTCTATGGCTCCTAACGTGGGTTCAGCCGAGGGAACAGCGACCCATGGAGGGCCAGGCCATGAGCCAGACCACGCACACCACCGTCACCGACGAGCGCGCCGACCTGCTGGCAGCACTCGCCAAGCACCGGGAGTTCCTGCGCCTGACCACCCGCGACCTCACCGACGAGCAGGCCGGGCGGCGGACCACGGCCAGCGAGCTGTGTCTGGGCGGCCTGATCAAACACGTCACGTCGACGGAGCGGAACTGGGTGGACTTCATCCAGCACGGCCCGTCCCCCGAGGACGACTTCGACGCCATGACGGAGAAGGACTGGGCCGAGCGGGCCGACGAGTTCCGGATGCTGCCCGGCGAGAGCCTGGCCGGCGTGCTGGCCGCGTACGACGAAGTGGCCCGCCGCACCGACGAGTTGGTGGCCACCCTGCCCGACCTGAACGCCTCCCACCCGCTGCCCAAGGCCCCGTGGTTCGAGCCCGGCGCCCGCTGGTCGGCCCGCAGGGTGCTGCTCCACATCATCGCCGAGACGTCCCAGCACGCCGGCCACGCCGACATCATCCGCGAGTCCCTGGACGGCGCGAAGAGCATGGGCTGACCATTGGCGAACGGCCCGGGGACTGGCACAGACTGGCACCCATGAACCACGCCCAGCTGACCGCCCTGGGCCGCGCCCTCCGCCTCCTCGGCGAGCACGGCGAGGCCCTCACCGCCACCACCCCGGACGCCAAGCTGCACGAGGTCAAGGCGGACCTGCGCCGTGCCCTCGACCTCCTCGACGAGAGCGTCACCGGCGCCGCTCCCAGCACCCGCTGCCCCGAGCACCCCACCGGTCCGGTCGACACCGCGGCCCCCGACCTGTGCCTGCTGTGCGAGACCCGGCGCCGAGCCGCCCGCCGAGCCGAGTACAACGGCACCGGCCCCGCCGTCCCCCGCACCCCCGAGCACCCCGCCCCCTCCCGCTACGGCGTCCGGGGCGACCGCCCCCAGCCCCAGCAGCGCTGGCTGCCGGAGCTGTGGAACGGGCAGGAGTGGCAGCTCTGCGGCACCCCGCGTCGCGACCGCCGGGAGGCCGAGCTCTATCTCGCCGCCCAGCGCCGCGGACCGCGTGCCGCCATGGCCTACCGGCTCGTGCACGAGTTCACCGACTACGAGGTGCTGCGCGTGTGGGGGACGCCGGTGCGGGTCGACATCGAGCCGATGGGCAACCTGTGAGGCCGCACGGCCGCGTCACCCGCCGCCGGAGTTGAGGCTCAGCTCAGCGTCTTCAGCGCCGCCGCGTCGTACGGCTTCAGCTCGTCGAGGCGGTCGCCGAGGACCTTGGCCGCCCACTGAGGGTCCTGGAGCAGGGCGCGGCCGACGGCCACCAGGTCGAACTCGTCGCGCTCCAGGCGGTCCAGGAGGTCGTCGATGCCCTTGACCGCGGAGCCCTCGCCCATGAAGCTGCGGATGAAGTCGCCGTCCAGGCCGACCGAGCCGACGGTGATCGCGGGCCTGCCGGTCAGCTTCTTCGTCCAGCCGGCCAGGTTGAGGTCGGAGCCGTCGAACTCCGGGACCCAGTAGCGGCGGGTGGAGGCGTGGAAGGCGTCGACGCCGGCCGCGGCGAGCGGGCTGAGGATGGCCTCCAGCTCCTCGGGGGTCTCGGCGAGGCGGGCGTCGTAGGCCTCCTGCTTCCACTGCGAGTAGCGGAAGATGACGGGGAAGGACGCGGAGACCCTCTCCCGTACGGCGGCCACGATCTCCGCCGCGAACTTCGTACGGGCGACCGGGTCACCGCCGTACGCGTCCGTGCGCCGGTTGGTGCCCGCCCACAGGAACTGGTCGATCAGGTAGCCGTGCGCGCCGTGGATCTCCACGCCGTCGAACCCGATGCGCTCGGCGTCGGCCGCGGCCTCGGCGAAGGCGCCGACGACGTCGTCCAGATCGCTCCGCGTCATGGCTCGTCCGGTGGCCTCGGTGGCGCCGATACGCAGACCGGAGGGGCCGACGGCGGGGGCGTCGGCGTACGGCGGCTGGCCCTGCTCGCGCACCATGCCGATGTGCCAGAGCTGCGGGACGATCGTGCCGCCCGCCGCGTGCACCGCCTCGGCCACCTTGGCCCAGCCCGCCAGCTGCTCGTCGCCGTGGAAGCGCGGGACCCGGTCGCTCTGCCCGGCCGACTCATGGCCGACGTACGTGCCCTCGGTCACGATCAGCCCGACACCGGCGGCGGCGCGACGGGAGTAGTACGACACCACGTCCTCGCCGGGGATGCCGCCCGGGGAGAACATGCGCGTCATCGGCGCCATCGCGATGCGGTTGGGGACGGTCAGGCCGTTGATCACGGCCGGCCGGGACAGGATCTGGGCCGCACGGAAGGCGGGGGACTCGGCGACGGTCACGGCGGAGCTCCTCGGAGACGGGTCTGTAGACCAGTTGGTATGTGCGCACGCATTGTTGCACTCACTTAAACAACTGGTCGTGCGGATCCCGCATTCCGTGTCTGTGGGAGTCCGGCCGTGACCCCGGACACACCCGAGGGCGGCACCCCCTGTCGCCAGGAAGTGCCGCCCTCGGTCAGGACGAAGCCTGATCCGCGCGGGATCAGAAGTCCATGTCACCGCCCGGCATGCCGCCACCGGCGGGCGCGGCGGCCTTCTCCGGCTTGTCGGCGATGACGGCCTCGGTGGTGAGGAACAGCGCGGCGATGGAGGCGGCGTTCTGCAGCGCGGAACGGGTCACCTTCGCCGGGTCGATGATGCCCTCGGCGATCATGTCGACGTACTCACCGGTCGCGGCGTTCAGGCCGTGGCCGACCTGGAGGTTGCGGACCTTCTCGACGACGACGCCGCCCTCGAGACCACCGTTGACGGCGATCTGCTTCAGCGGGGCCTCCAGGGCGAGCTTCACGGCGTTGGCGCCGGTCGCCTCGTCACCCTCGAGCTCCAGCTTCTCGAAGACCTGGGAGGCCTGGAGCAGGGCCACGCCACCACCGGCGACGATGCCCTCCTCGACGGCCGCCTTGGCGTTGCGCACGGCGTCCTCGATGCGGTGCTTGCGCTCCTTGAGCTCCACCTCGGTGGCGGCACCGGCCTTGATGACCGCGACACCGCCGGCCAGCTTCGCCAGGCGCTCCTGGAGCTTCTCGCGGTCGTAGTCCGAGTCGCTGTTCTCGATCTCGACGCGGATCTGGTTCACGCGGCCGTTGACCTGCTCGGAGGAGCCGGCACCGTCGACGATGGTGGTCTCGTCCTTGGTGATGACGACCTTGCGGGCGCGGCCCAGCAGGTCGAGCGTGGCGTTCTCCAGCTTGAGGCCGACCTCCTCGGAGATGACCTCGCCGCCCGTGAGGATGGCGATGTCGCCGAGCATGGCCTTGCGGCGGTCACCGAAGCCCGGGGCCTTGACGGCGATGGACTTGAAGGTGCCCTTGATCTTGTTGACGATCAGGGTGGACAGGGCCTCGCCCTCGACGTCCTCGGCGATGATCAGCAGCGGCTTGCCGGACTGCATGACCTTCTCGAGGAGCGGGATCAGGTCCTTGATGGAGCTGATCTTCGAGTTGGCGATCAGGATGTACGGGTCGTCGAGGACGGCCTCCATACGCTCCATGTCGGTGGCGAAGTACGCCGAGATGTAGCCCTTGTCGAAGCGCATGCCCTCGGTGAGCTCCAGCTCCAGACCGAAGGTCTGGGCCTCCTCGACCGTGATGACGCCTTCCTTGCCGACCTTGTCCATGGCCTCGGCGATGAGCTCACCGATCTGGGTGTCGGCGGCGGAGATGGAGGCCGTGGAGGCGATCTGCTCCTTGGTCTCGACGTCCTTCGCCTGCTCCAGCAGGGCGGCGGAGACGGCCTCGACGGCCTTCTCGATACCGCGCTTGAGGGCCATCGGGTTGGCGCCGGCGGCTACGTTGCGCAGACCCTCCCGGACCAGGGCCTGGGCGAGAACGGTCGCGGTGGTCGTACCGTCACCGGCGACGTCGTCCGTCTTCTTGGCGACTTCCTTGACCAGCTCGGCGCCGATCTTCTCGTACGGGTCCTCGAGCTCGATCTCCTTGGCGATGGACACACCATCGTTGGTGATCGTGGGGGCGCCCCACTTCTTCTCGAGGACGACGTTGCGACCCTTGGGGCCGAGCGTCACCTTCACGGCGTCCGCGAGCTGGTTCATGCCGCGCTCGAGGCCGCGCCGCGCCTCCTCGTCGAACGCGATGATCTTGGCCATGTGAAGTGGTCCCTCCAGGACTGGGGGTGATTCCTTCGGACCGCGCCCGCGCCCGCGACGGACGGCTCGCCGACCTCGTGGTTCCTTGCCCCACCCGGCCTGCGGGCCTCACCGACCCGGTCCTTCTTTGTCACTCTCACCTTCAGAGTGCTAACGCCAATGATTAGCACTCGCCCCTGTCGAGTGCAAGCGGCTCTCGGGGATCGGGCGGGGCGCCCGGCCGGGCGGGAGCAGGTCCGGAACACGTCCGGGACCGGTCCGGAACACGTCGGAACAGGTCCGGAACAGGTCCGGACCCGTCCCGGACAGGGCCGGAACATGGCGAAGGGCCCGCACCCCGGGAGGTGCGGGCCCTTCGAAGAAGAACGTCGCTGCAGTCAGTCGGCGCGTGCTTCAGCCGGCCGCCAGACGGACCATGTCCGCCTGCGGCCCCTTCTGGCCCTGCGAGATCTCAAAATCGACCCGCTGACCTTCCTCCAGGGTGCGGTACCCGTCCATCTGGATCGCGCTGTAGTGGACGAAAACATCCGCACCACCGTCGACCGCGATGAAGCCGTACCCCTTCTCCGCGTTGAACCACTTGACGGTGCCCTGAGCCATGCCTAACTCCCCTATTACTGGCCCTTGCACAGATCCACACTTCGCGGATCCGGGTCAGACCTCACCCCCCATCGGTCGGGGGCGTGCGCCGGAACGCGTCGACCGCGGCTGAATGTATCTGCCCAACTGCCGTCTGCAACAGGTCAATCGGACGAGAAATCCGGGCACGACCGGTCGGGAATGTGGGGAAAATTCCCCTGACTTCAGGTCAAGTCGGGCCAGGCAAAGGGAGCAAAAGCCGCATAAAACCCGCACACTTTGGCTACTTCTTGTCGGGCGAGCGGCAGAAATCAAGGGCTGCCGACCCGTGGATCGGCGGCGCGTTCCCCAACTGTACCTCGCTCAACCACACAGAATTGCCCCCTCCGCTTCTCTCACGGAGGGGGCAATTCGATGAACGCTCGGTAACTGGCATTACCGACGGTAATGATCGGTCATTCGGTCAGCCGCCGGCGACGGCCGGAATGATGGAAACTCCGGCGCCGTCCGGGGTGGCCGTCTCAAGCCCCTGCTCGAAACGGACGTCGTCGTCATTGACGTACACGTTGACGAACCGCCGCAGCTTGCCCTGGTCGTCCAGCACCCGGGCGGCGATCCCGGTGTGGTTCTTCTCCAGATCGGCGATGACCTCGGCGAGGGTGGCGCCTTCGGCGCTCACCTCGGCCTGGCCGCCCGTGTAGGTACGCAGGATGGTGGGGATGCGAACGGTCACGCTCACGGTGAAAACCTCCGGTGGGATCACTTACTCAGGGGCGGGCCACCAGCCCGCAGACCAACAACGACTAGACGAGCCCGGCATCCCGGAACGACTCCAGGCTGGGGCGAATCGTCGCGGTGAGCCCCGTACCCGCCACCGCGTCCAGCGTCTTGAGGCCGTCGCCGGTGTTCAGCACGACCGTCGTCAGCGTCGGATCCAGCACGCCGTTGTCGATGAGCTTCTTCGTGACGCCCACCGTCACCCCACCGGCGGTCTCGGCGAAGATGCCCTCCGTGCGCGCCAGCACCTTGATCGCGTCCACCACCTGCTCGTCGGTCACGTCCTCCACCGCACCGCCCGTGCGGCGCGCGATGTCCAGGACGTACGGACCGTCGGCCGGGTTGCCGATCGCCAGGGACTTGGCGATGGTGTTCGGCTTCTGGGGGCGGACCACGTCGTGCCCCGCCTTGTACGCCGTCGACACCGGCGAGCAGCCCTCGGCCTGCGCACCGAAGATCTTGTACGGCTTGTCCTCGACCAGCCCGAGCTTGATCAGCTCCTGGAGACCCTTGTCGATCTTCGTGAGCTGGGAGCCGGAGGCGATCGGGACGACGATCTGGTCGGGCAGCCGCCAGCCGAGCTGCTCGCAGATCTCGTACGCCAGGGTCTTGGAGCCCTCGGCGTAGTACGGCCGCAGGTTGACGTTGACGAAGCCCCAGCCCTCGCCGGCCGGGTCGCCGATCAGCTCGGAGCAGAAACGGTTCACGTCGTCGTAGTTGCCCTCGATGCCGACGAGGTCACCGCCGTAGACGGCGGCCATGACGACCTTGCCCTGCTCCAGGTCGTGCGGGATGAACACGCAGGACCGGAAGCCGGCGCGGGCCGCGGCGGCACCGACGGCGCCGGCGAGGTTGCCGGTGGAGGAACAGGACAGCGTGGTGAAGCCGAAGGCGCGGGCGGCCTCCAGGGCCTGGGCGACGACACGGTCCTTGAAGGAGTGCGTCGGGTTGCCGGAGTCGTCCTTCACGTACAGGCCGCCGGTCACGCCCAGCTCACGGGCGAGGTTGTCGGCCTTGACGAGCTTGGTCCAGCCGGGGTTGAGGTTCGGCTTGCCGGCCACGTCGGCGGGGACGGGCAGCAGGGGCGCGTAGCGCCAGATGTTCGCGGGGCCCGCCTCGATCCGCTTGCGGAGCTCCTCGGTGTCGTAGGCCGAGAAGTCGTACGCGATCTCCAGCGGGCCGAAACACTCCTCGCACGCGAAGACCGGTCCGAGGGGTACCCGGTGACCGCACTCGCGGCAGGACAGCGCCGCGGCGGGACCGAGGTCGACGGTGGAGTCGGTGGTGCTTGCAACAGTCTGCACAGCCATGTGAGGCGAGGCCCTTTCTCCTCATCTTCCTCACGACGCACTTCGCCGTGAGACGGATTTGGCACCTTCCCTAGCCGGGAGCCTCGCGCAGTGGTCGCCAGTGACCTACGAGTGCCGGCTGGAGGGTTGCCGGGGCTTCATCGGGCCGTGTCCCTCTGCCCCTCTGGATGAGCTGTATTCGGTTGTCGACAGCGGCCGACCCTGGACATGCGATGGTCATCCGCGTTGTTCAAGACTGTAACCGACGGCAAGGACAGTTGAGATAGTCGTCCGAACCGCGAGACAAACAGTGAGGAGCCGCCGACCGTGCTGGAAGAAGTCGAGCGCTGGCTGAGCACCCGCTCCTGGTCCGTGACCGATCGCCCCCCGCACCAGATACTGGCCGCGAAGCAGCGGTCGGGCCAGTCGGTCTCCGTCGTGCTGCCCGCGCTCAACGAGGAGGAGACGGTCGGCGACATCGTCGCGATCATCCATCACGACCTCGTGCGGCAGATTCCGCTGGTCGACGAGATCGTCGTCGTCGACTCCGGGTCCACCGACCGCACCTCCGAGGTGGCCGCCGCGGCCGGCGCGACCGTGGTGCACCGGGACGAGATCCTCCCGCGCATCCCGGCCGTGCCCGGCAAGGGCGAGGTGCTGTGGCGCTCCCTGCTGGTCACGCGCGGGGACGTCGTCTGCTTCGTCGACGCGGACCTGAAGGAGTTCTCGTCGGACTTCGTCTCCGGCATCGTCGGGCCACTGCTCACCGAGCCGGGCGTCGACCTGGTCAAGGCGATGTACGACCGCCCCCTCGGCACGGCGGCCGGTCAGGGCGGCCGGGTCACCGAGCTGATGGCCCGCCCGCTGCTGAACATGCACTGGCCGCAGCTGGCCGGTTTCGTGCAGCCGCTGGGCGGCGAGTACGCGGCCCGCAGGTCGCTGCTGGAACAGCTCCCGTTCCCCGTGGGGTACGGCGTGGAGCTGGGCATGCTGGTCGACGCCCTGCACCTGGTGGGCCTCGACGCCCTGGCCCAGGTGGACGTGGGCGTGCGCAAGCACCGCCACCAGGACGGCCAGGCCCTGGGCCGGATGTCCGCGGCGATCTACCGCACGGCCCAGCTCCGGTTGGCGCGCGGGCATCTCGTACGGCCCGCCCTCACCCAGTTCGAGCGGGGCGAGGACGGGTTCGAGCCGCGCACGTACTCCGTGGACACCGAGGAGCGGCCGCCGATGGTGGAGATCGCCGAGTACGCGGCGCGCAGGGTCGCGTGAACGTCCGGTACCGGCCGTATACGGACCGGCCACTGAGCGGAACCGCACGTTTGAGCGTTTCCGGGCCGGGCTAGGTTGAGGCGTATGGCTTCCACGGCTTCTACGGCTTCCACTTCCACGGCTTCCACGGCTTCCACGCAGGGCGCGGCCAAGGTGCTGGTCGCGTCGAACCGCGGCCCGGTCTCCTACGCGGTGGGCGAGGACGGTTCGCTGAACGCCAAGCGCGGCGGCGGCGGGCTGGTCTCGGGACTGTCCGCCATCGGCTCGGACGCGGACGCGCTGTGGGTGTGCTCCGCGCTGTCCGACGGGGACCGGGAGGCGGTCCGGCGCGGGGTCGGCGAGGACGGCGTGCGCATGCTGGACATCCCGGCCGACGTGCACGCCGACGCGTACAACGGCATCGCGAACTCGGTGCTGTGGTTCGTGCACCACATGCTGTACCAGACGCCGCTGGAGCCGGTCTTCGACGCGGAGTTCCGGCGGCAGTGGGCGTCGTACGAGACCTACAACCGGGCGTTCGCCGAGGCGCTCGCCGAGGAGGCGGCGCGGGGTGCGGCGGTCGTGGTCCAGGACTACCACCTGACGCTGGTGCCGGGCATGCTCCGCGAACTGCGCCCGGATCTCAGGATCGGCCATTTCTCGCACACGCCGTGGGCACCGCCGGAGTACTTCCGGCTGCTGCCGGACGACGTGGCCGGGCAGGTGCTGCGCGGCATGCTGGGCGCGGACCGGCTGGGCTTTCTCACGCAGCGGTGGGCGGACGCGTTCATGGCGTGCGCCGAGCGGTTCGCGGGCGGGCTCGGGGGCACGCGCGTCGGCGTGCACGGGCTGGGGGCCGACGCGGACTTCCTGCGCAGGCGGGCGCACGAGAGCGACGTCGAGGAGCGGATGGCGGCGCTGCGGGAGGAGATCGGCGAGGGCCGCCGGACCATCGTCCGGGTCGACCGCACGGAGTTGTCGAAGAACATCGTGCGCGGCCTGCTGGCCTACCGCCGGCTCCTGGAATCCCACGCCGAGTGGCGCGAGCGCGTGGTGCACGTGGCCTTCGCCTACCCCTCGCGGCAGGACCTCGCGGTGTACCGCGACTACACGGCCGAGGTGCAGCGGCTGGCCGAGGAGATCAACTCCCGGTTCGGAACGCCCGGTTGGAGCCCTGTCGTGCTGCATGTGAAGGACGACTTCGCGCGGTCGCTGGCCGCGTACCGGCTGGCGGACGTGGCGCTGGTGAACCCCATCCGGGACGGCATGAACCTCGTCGCGAAGGAGATGCCGGTCGTCTCCGACGAGGGGTGCGCGCTGGTGCTGTCGCGGGAAGCCGGAGCCTTCGAGGAACTGGGCGAGGACGCGATCGCCGTCAACCCGTACGACGTGGTCGACACGGCGCGGGCGCTGCACGAGGCGTTGTCCATGGGGCCGGCGGAACGGGCGGAACGCTCGAAGCGGCTGGCGGCGGCCGCGACCGCCCTCCCGCCGGCCCAGTGGTTCGTGGACCAGTTGCACGCGCTGGAGGAGGGCTCCGGTCAGTCCGCCTGATCGGCGATCCGCCGCAGCAGCCGTACGACCCCGGCCGGGCCGTCGACGACGACGTCCGCGCGCTTGGACAGCTCGGTGACCTCCTCGCTGCCGCTGCACACCAGGAGGCCGGGGGTGCCCTCGGAGCGGAGTTCGTCGACGGCGGCGTAGGCGGGGAGGTCGCCGAGGTCGTCGCCGGCGTAGAGGACGGACTCGGCGCCGAGTTCGCGGACGTACTCGCTGAGCGCCACGCCCTTGTCCATGCCGGGCGGGCGCAGTTCGAGGACCATCCGCCCCGGTTCGACGATGAGTCCGCTGCGGGCGGCGAGGTCGCGCAGGGGCTCGCGCAGCGCCTCGAAGGTGCCCTGGGGGTCGGCCGCGCGGCGGGTGTGCACGGCGACGGCATGCCCCTTGTCCTCGATCCAGGCGCCGGTCCCCTCCAGCAGCCGCGGCAGTTCGGCTCGGACGGCCGCGACACCGGGGTGCGGGTCCGGTGCGGTGACCGCACCGCTGACGGCGTCCCAGCGTTCGGCGCCGTAGTGCCCGAGCACGACGAGGTGCTCCAGCCCCGCGACCCCCGCGAAACCGCCGTACCGCACGGCCACCTCGGCCGGACGTCCGGTGATCACCGCGACGGCGGCCACCTTCGGCGCGAGCGCGGCGAGCGCCGGCACGGCGTCGGGGTGGGCGCGGGCCCGCTCCGGGTCGGGCACGATCGCCGCGAGCGTCCCGTCGAAGTCCAACGCCACCAGCGCCCGCCCGGGCCGCGCGAGGATGGCGTCCAGCCCGTCCCGCCCCGGCTGGGTCGTGGGGGTCGGCAGGGGGTTCACGGAACCGGTCGCGTCGGAGTCGGTCGCGTCGGAGTCGGTCGAGTCGGAATCGGTCAGATCCTTGTGACTGCCCATACGGCGACCCTATCCAGGCGGGGGCGGGTGTACCCCTTCGCTCACCGCTCTGCCCGCCGCGCCTCCCGTACCCGCCGCAACCGGTTCACCGTGACCGGGTCGTGAGCCAGCGCCCGTGGGTCGTCCAGCAGGGCGTTCAGGAGCTGGTAGTAGCGGACGGGAGCCAGGCCCAGTTCCTCCCGTATCGCCCGCTCCTTGGCGCCGGGCCCGGGAAAGCCCCGCCGTTCCAGAGCGAGGATGGCCTGCTCACGCTCGGCGAGGCCGGTGTCCGGCCGGCCCCCGTCCTGGTGCTGGTTCATGCCTGGCACCGTAGCCCCAGCCACTGACAGTGCCGCGGCCGCCGCCTACTCCGCGCTCTCCGCCCGCGCGGCCGTCGACTGCAGCTGCTCCAGGATCACCGACGGGTTGCCGCCGGGCGACACCGCCCGGCCGATGTGCTGCTTGATCTCCGCGCTGACCGCGGCCCAGGAGGTCCGGCCGACCGGGTACAGCTCGGAGAGCGGAAGCTGCGCCAGGAAGGGCTTGAGGTCGGCGTCCCGCTTGGCCGCCGCCATCTGCGTGGACGCGGAGTTCGTGACCGGAAGGAGGTCGTACCGCTGCGAGAAGTCCAGCACGTTCTGCTTGTCGTAGACGAAGTCGAGGAACTCGCCCACCTGCTCGGCGTGCCCGTTCTGCTTGAAGGCCATCATCCAGTCGGCCACACCCATGGAGAGCTTCGTCGGCCCCTGAGCCCCGGGCATCGGCACCATGCCGAACTTCACGCCCTTCCTCGTCGCCATCTGCATCAGCGAGGGATGCCCGTTGAGCATGCCGACGTCACCGGCCGCGAAGGCGGAGAATGCGTCGGCCCGGTTGAGTTCGCCGGGCGCCACCGGCCCCGTGAGCCCCTTGCCGACCAGGTTGTCCTTGAGCCAGCCGAAGGTGGCGACGTTCTCCGCGGAGTCGATGCTGTACGTGCCGAGGTCGTAGTCGGTGTAGCCGCCGCCACCGCTGAGCAGCCACTGCATCGTCTCGGCCTGCGCCTCCTCCGGACCGAGCGGCAGCGCGTACGGGTACTTCACGCCCTCCGCCTTGAGCGCCTCGGCGTCGGCGGCCAGCTCCTTCCAGGTCGTCGGCGGGGTGATGCCGGCCTGCTGGAAGAGGGTCTTGTTGTAGAAAAGCAGGCGCGTGGAGGAGGCGAACGGAATGCCGTACTGCACCCCGTTGACCTGCCCCGCGTCCGCGAGCCGCGAGACGAAGTCGGCCTGGACCGAGATGGAGAGCAGGTCGTCGGCCGGGTAGAGGAGATCCTTCGCGGCGTAGTCGGCGTACGCGCCGATCTGCGCCAGGTCCGGCGCCTCCCCGGCGGCCACCATCCCCTTGACCTTGGCGTCGACGTCGTTCCAGGAGTACACGGTGACGTCGATGGTGACGCCCGGGTGCTCCTTCTCGTACTCCTTGACGAGCTTGTCCCAGTACTTCTCGGAGCTGTTCGCCGGGCTGTCGCCGTAGTCGGCCGCGACCAGCTTCAGCGTGACCTCGCCCGAGCCGCCGGTCAGCCCGCAGCCGGCCAGGACCGCCGTCAGGCCCAGTGCGGACACCGCCGCGATCGTTCCCGTACGCCTACGCCGCTGCACGCAAAACCGCCCCACACCCATGTTCGAAAGCTTTCGAAACGTCATACAAATTGCCCCCTAAGGTCTACACCACGTAAGTGGACTAGACCTCTCGCGGGTACACAAGCCAAACTGTCCCCGTGAGACATGTCATCGCCCTCGATGTGGGCGGCACCGGGATGAAGGCCGCCCTGGCGGGGGCGAGCGCCGCTGCGCCCGGCGAGGGCGGCATCGGACAGCGGCTGCCGGCGCGGGCCCCCGCGACCCCCCTGCTCCACCAGGCCCGCCGCCCGACCGGCCGCGAGCGCGGGCCGGACGCGGTCGTCGAGGGCATCCTGGACTTCGCCGCCGAGCTGCGCGCGTACGGCGAACAGCGCTTCGGCGAGCCCGCGGCCGCCGTCGGCGTCGCCGTCCCCGGCATCGTCGACGAGGAGCGGGGCGTCGCCGCCTACGCGGCCAACCTGGGCTGGCGGGACGTACCCCTGCGGCGGCTGCTCTCCGAACGGCTCGGCGGCGTCCCCGTCGCCCTCGGCCACGACGTGCGCACCGGCGGTCTCGCCGAGGGCCGGATCGGCGCGGGCAGGGGCGCCGACCGCTTCCTCTTCGTCCCGCTCGGCACCGGGATCGCCGGCGCCATCGGCATCGACGGCCGGGTGGAGGCGGGCGCGCACGGCTTCGCGGGCGAGATCGGCCACATCGTCGTACGGCCCGGCGGGGCGCCCTGCCCGTGCGGGCAGCGCGGCTGCCTGGAGCGGTTCGCCTCCGCGGCGGCGGTGAGCGAGGCGTGGGCCGCCGCCTGCGGGGACCGGGACGCGGACGCCGCGGACTGCGCGAAGGCCGTCGCGTCCGGTGACCCGAACGCCGTACGGGTCTGGCAGGAGGCCGTGGACGCGCTCGCCGACGGCCTGGTCACCGCGCTCACCCTGCTGGACCCGCGCACCCTGATCATCGGTGGCGGGCTGGCCGAGGCGGGGGAAACGTTGTTCACACCGCTGCGGGAGGCCGTCCGGCGGCGGGTGACTTTCCAGCGGCTGCCGTCCATCGTCCCCGCAGCCCTGGGCGATACCGCCGGATGCCTGGGTGCCGGCCTCCTGGCCTGGGATCTCCTCGACCACACCGACCGTACGGAGGTAACCCCCTGATGGCAGCGGACCTAGGGGCGCGGGGAACTGCGCGACCAGCCACGACGAGCCCGCACCCCGCGACGGGCAAAGCACCCCTGATCCTCTCCGGCGCCCACGTGGTCATGCCCACAGGAACCGTCAAAGACGCGCAAGTGATCGTCGACGGCACCCGTATCACCGGCACAGCCCCAGAAAACGCCCACCGCATCGACCTCCACGGCCACTGGCTCCTGCCAGGGTTCGTGGACATCCACAACCACGGCGGCGGCGGAGCATCGTTCACGTCAGGCACGCCGGACGACGTAGTCAAAGGCATCCACACCCACCGCCTGCACGGCACCACCACCCTCGTCGCCTCCACCGTCACCGGCGACATGGACTTCCTGGCCCAACGAGCCGGCCTCCTCTCCGAACTCGCCGAGCAGGGCGACGTCGCCGGCATCCACTTCGAGGGCCCGTTCATCTCGCCGTGCCGCAAGGGCGCCCACTCCGAGGAGCTGCTGCGCGACCCGGACCCGGCGGAGGTCCGCAAGCTGATCGACGCGGCGCGCGGCCACGCGACGATGGTCACCCTCGCCACCGAACTGCCGGGCGGCATCGACTCCGTACGCCTCCTCGCCGAGCACGGCGTCATCGCGGCGATCGGGCACACGGACGCCACGTACGAGCAGACGCTGGAGGCGATCGAGGCGGGCGCGACGGTCGCCACGCACCTCTTCAACGCGATGCCGCCGCTCGGCCACCGCGAGCCGGGCCCGATCGCCGCCCTGCTGGAGGACGAGCGGGTGACCGTCGAGCTGATCAACGACGGCACGCATCTGCACCCGGCCGCGCTTCGGCTCGCGTTTCACCGCGCGGGCGCGGACCGGATCGCGTTCATCACGGACGCGATGGACGCGGCAGGCTTCGGCGACGGCCGCTACATGCTCGGCCCGCTGGAGGTGGAGGTGGCCGACGGCGTCGCACGGCTCGTGGAAGGCGGCTCGATCGCGGGCTCGACCCTCACCCTGGACCGTGCCTTCAAGCGGGCGGTGACGATCGACCGGCTGCCGGTCGAGGACGCGGTGGCGGCCCTGTCCGCCAACCCCGCCAGGCTGCTCGGCCGCTACGACCGCATCGGCTCCCTGGAGCCCGGCAAGGACGCCGACCTGGTCGTGCTGGACTCCGCCTTCGACCTCAAGGGCGTGATGCGCCGGGGCGAATGGGTGGTTGAGCCCCAACTGGGGTGATGTGTCCCGCTGTTGAGGGCGGCGGTTGTCCTGGGAGACTGGGATGGCCGCCGCCCGTTTGACATGATCAACCCTCCGGGCGAAGCGTCCGGCAGACAGACGGCAGGCGCATTCTGAACTTCTGCGGGGGAGGTCGGCCCGGGTGATCCTCACGGTCACGCTGAACACCGCTCTCGACATCACCTACCGCGTCCGGGCCCTACGGCCCCACGCGTCCCACCGGGTCTCCGAGGTGACCGAACGCCCCGGCGGCAAGGGCCTGAACGTGGCCCGCGTCCTCGCGGCCCTCGGTCACGAGGTGATGGTCACCGGTTTCGTGGGCGGCGCGACGGGCCGCGCCGTACAGGAGCAGCTCTCCGCGACGCCGGGCGTGGTGGACGCGCTGGTCCCGGTGACGGGCGCGACCCGGCGCACGATCGCCGTGGTCGACGACCACACCGGCGACACGACCCAGCTCAACGAACCCGGCCCGACGGTCACCCCCGCCGAGTGGTCCGCCTTCCAGCAGACGTACGAGGATCTCCTCACCCCGGCCGCCGCGGTCGCCCTGTGCGGCAGCCTGCCGCCGGGGCTGCCGGTGGGAGCGTACGCCGGTCTGGTGCGGGCCGCGAAGGCGGCCGGGGTACCCGTCCTGCTGGACACCAGCGGCGAGGCACTGCGCCGGGGCGTCGCCGCCCGCCCGGACATCATCAAGCCCAACGCCGACGAGCTGGCCGAACTGACCGGCTCCCACGAGCCGTCACGCGCCACGCAGGACGCCCGCAGACGCGGCGCCCGAGCAGTCGTCGCCTCCCTCGGCGAGACCGGCCTCCTGGCCCTGACCCCCGAGGGCCGCTGGCGAGCCACCCCACCCACCCGCCTGCACGGCAACCCGACCGGCGCCGGCGACGCGGCGGTCGCGGGCCTGCTGTCGGGACTGGTGGAGCACCTGCCGTGGCCGGACCGCCTGACCCGCGCGACGGCACTGAGCGCGGCGAGCGTGGTGGCACCGGTGGCGGGGGAGTTCGACCGGGGGGCCTATGAGGAGCTGCTGGGGCGGGTGGCGGTGACCGGGGAGGTCACCGCGGCCTGACGGCTACGACCTGACCCAGCCCTTGACCAGCCACAGCCGGTCGATCAGGGCATCGCACTGGTTGCCCTGCTCACACGACACCTTGATCGTGTTCGTGCCCTTGTTGAGCTGGACGTAGTTGAAGGTCTCCGTCCAGCCCTTCTCGTAGTCACCCTCGGCGGCGCCCGCCCAGTTCTTCAGGTCGACCGGGGTGTTGGCCGCCGTGCCGTTGACCGTGAGCGTGGCGTTCTGGTCCTTGCCGGGGACGCTGTAGCCGACGAACACGGTGTACTTGCCGGACTTCGGGATGCCGTTGGCGGTCCAGGTGACGGAGGAGCCGACCTGGTTGAAGCCGGTGACGTAGACGCCGCCGTCGGCCTTGGCGCCCTTGATGTCGGACGCGGTGGTGGCGCCGCCGGCGAGGGCCAGCGCCTTGGCGTCGATCGCCGGCAGGTCCTCCTCGTTCGCCGCCTGGTCGCCGCCCTGCGACGGGCTGGACTCCGCGCTCTGGGACTGCGTCGGGTCCGACTGGGCCTCGTTGCCGCCCTGGTCCTTGTCGCCCTCGCCGCCGCCCAGCATGGCCACGCTGATGCCGATGACGACCGCCGCGACGACGGCGATCGCGCCGATCAGCAGGCCCTTGGTGTTGGGACCTGAGCCGCGGCCGCTGCCGCCGCCGTACGCCGGCTGCTGCGGGGCCGTCGGCGCCCCGCCGGGGAACGTCTCCGGCGCCGCGTAGTGGGCGTTCGGCCGGTTGTACGCGCCCTGCTGTTGCGGTATCTGGGGCGCGGCCGCCTGCTGGCCGTACTGGCGCTGCCCGACCGCGCGCACGCGGTTGACCGAGTTCGGATAGCCGTAGCCACCGGACGGCGGCTGGGCTCCGTTGGCCTGCCCGTCGGCGTAGAGGTAGCCGAACGGGTCGTCGTCCTCAGGCGTGCTGGCGCCGTTGTTGCCGGACGTCATCCCTTTGGTACTCCTCACCAGGTGCGGGCGGATGCGATACGTGTGGTCAGGATGGCGAGCCTACCCGCTCTCGCTGGCCCAAACGGGTGACTCGGATCGCATCAACTCGCTGACCTGGGGGTTACCCGGCGCGTCGGTGCTGTTTGGGACGAGATCGTTTCTCTACGTACATCCGCTCGTCAGCGGACTTCAACACTTCGTCCGCGGTCATGCCGCAGTGCGCCCACCCGATGCCGAAGCTGGCGCCGACGCGGACGGCCCGCCCCTCGGCCCGGATCGGCTGGATGATCTCGTTGCGCAGGCGTACGGCGAGGTCCTGGGCGTCGGCCCGGCCGAGCCCGTCGGCGAGGATCACGAACTCGTCGCCGCCGAGCCGGGCGACGGTGTCGCCGTCGCGCACCGCGCGGGACAGCCGCCGCGCCACCTCGATGAGCACCGCGTCACCCGCGTTGTGCCCGAACCGGTCGTTGATCGACTTGAAGCCGTCGAGGTCGCAGAACAGCACCGCGAGCCCCTTGGCCCCGTCGTCCCGCTCGCCCTCGACCGGGGCGACCGTGTGGACGTGGTGGTCGAAGCCGTCGTACGGCGCCGCGCCGGGCGGCCGGAAGTCGAAGCCGTGGCCGTTGGCGTCGTAGACGGCGGGGTGGCCGTAGGCCGTGTCCGTGGACTCCAGGGCGCCCGCGTGGGCGGGCCGCTTGCACAGGCGGGCGGAGAGGCGGGAGCGCAGCTCGGCGGAGTTCGGCAGTCCGGTGAGCGAGTCGTGGGAGGCGCGGTGGGCGAGCTGCAGCTCGCGGCGCTTGCGCTCCTCGATGTCCTCGACGTGGGTGAGCAGGAAGCGGGGTCCGTCGGCGGCGTCGGCCACGACGCTGTTGCGCAGGCTGACCCAGACGTACGTACCGTCGCGGCGACCGAGCCTGAGCTCCGCGCGCCCGCCCTCGGCGGACGTGCGCAGCAGGGTGCCGATGTCCTCGGGGTGGACGAGGTCGGAGAAGGAGTAACGGCGCATCGCGGAGGCCGGGCGGCCCAGCAGGCGGCACAGGGCGTCGTTGGTGCGCAGGATCCGGCCGTGCTGGTCGCCGCCCATCTCGGCGATGGCCATGCCGGAGGGGGCGTACTCGAAGGCCTGCCTGAAGCTTTCCTCACTCGCGCGCAGGGCCTGCTGCTCGCGCTCCAGCCTGACCAGTGCCCGCTGCATATTCGCGCGTAGACGTGCGTTGCTGATGGCGATCGCCGCCTGGAACGCGTACATCTGGAGCGCCTCGCGCCCCCACGCGCCCGGCAGCCGGCCGTTGCGCGGCCGGTCCACGGACAGCACCCCGATCAGCTCGCCGCACGCGCCGCCCTGCACGCCGGGCGTGTACATCGGCGCGAACAGCCGGTCGCTCGGATGCCATTCGTCCTCGAAGCGGGGCGCGGGCCCGTCGGTGTACCACTGCGGTACGTCGTCGTCGTCGAGGATCCAGCCCTCGGTGTGCGGGATGAAGATCAGGTCGCCCCAGTGCTCACCCATGTTCAGCCGGCGCTCCCACGACTCGCGCGAGCCGACCCGGCCGGTGATGAGGGCCTCGGCGGCGGGGTTGCCGGCGAAGGCGGCGACGACGAGATCGCCGTCGGGGCGTACGAGGTTGACGCACGCGAGCTCGTAGCCGAGGCCGGTGACGACGCCGTCGGCGACGGTCTGCAGCGTGTCCGCCAGGCTTCGGGCCGTGTTCATGTCAGCCATGACCTGGTGCAGTTTTCGCAGGGTCGCAAGACGGACGTACGGCTCCGACTCGGTCTCCATGCTCGCCCTCCCCCCGAGACCTCGCAGCGAATCAAGGGTTCTCTTCGGCGTAACGTTCCTTGCTGGCTTCCCCGCCACTGAATCACAGCGCGCTGCCCACTCGGTACACAGGGTCAACAATTAATGCCCCTTGTGACTCAAGTCACAGGTAAACGTGAACAATTGAGCGGTGTTTCCGCGTTTTTCCTGTGCGTTTACCGAACGCAAACTCTGCGCGTGTGTGGAGATGCCATGAAACGGCTCTGAACAGGCACGTCAGGGCCCTGCCGGGAGTCCGTCGGAACCCTTTGTCTCCGTGATTTCCCGGCGGCGTCCGTCGGTGGTCCTAGGTCCGGTCTCGGGCCTGGGCCCGATGTGGAGCGGCCCGGCCGACATTAGCGTTTTCGGCGTGCCGAAGACCTCACCTGCCGCGCTGCCCGCGACCGCCGTCCTCCCCGCCTCCCGGAGTGCCTCCGGGCATGCTGAGGGAGTGAGCAACGACGAGTTCCGTGCCGCCATGTCGCGGTTGGCCGCGGGTGTGGTCCTGGTGACCGCCCTGGAGCCGCCGCTGGACCCGGACGACCCGCACGCGCCGCCCGGCGAGGACGTCGGCATGACGGCGACGGCGTTCATGTCGGTGTCCCTGGACCCGCCGCTCGTCCTGGTCAGCCTGCGGGAGGGCTCCCGGATGGACGACCTGCTCGCCGAACAGCCCCTGTGGGCGGTCTCGGTGCTCTCCGAGAGCCAGCGCCACATCGCCGGCCGCTTCGCCATGAAGGGCCGCGTCAGCGACCGGCTGCTGTTCGCCGACATCCCGTACGTCCGCGGGAAGGAGACCGGCGCTCCCCTGGTGGGCGGCGCCCTGGCGACCCTGGAGTGCCGCACCGAGCAGCGTGTCACGGCCGGCGACCACACCCTGGTGATCGGCCGCGTCCTGTCCGCCTCGCTGCCGAGCGCGGACGGCGGGCCGCTGACGTACTTCCGCGGCCGATACCGCCACTTGGACTGACAGCCGACAGCCCGGCACCACCGCAGTACCGCACCCAGCAACCTGACACGACCGACAACCACACCCCGATCACCGGCCGCACCCTGTCCACCACACCGCCGAGCACGAACGACAGGCCGCTGACGCACTTCCGCGGCCGATACCGCCACTTGGACTGACAGCCGACAGCCCGGCACCACCGCAGTACCGCAGTACCGCACCCAGCAACCTGACACGACCGACAACCACACCCCGATCACCAGCCGCACCCTGTCCACCACACCGCCGAGCACGAACGACAGGCCACTGACGCACCTCCGCGGCCGACACCGCCACTTGGACTGACAGCCGACAGCCCGGCACCGGACGAAAATCCGTGGCCGTCGACGATCACCCGGCATACGGTCCCCGAATGACATCGACTTCCGCACTGCGCCTCGAAGAGATCACACCCCAGAACTTCGAGGCCGCGATCGGCATACGCGTCCGCCCCGAGCAGGAATTCGCGGTCGCTCCGGTGACGCGGTCCCTGGCCGAGGCATACGTCCACCCCGCCGACGTGGCCTGGCCGCGCCTGATCGTCGACGGCGACCGCCCGGTCGGGTTCCTGATGGCCTTCTTCGACATCGACTGGCACGAGGACGGCACCGTCTTCCGCTCCGGCCTGTGGCGGCTGAACATCTCCGCCGAGGAACAGGGCCGCGGTTACGGCCGGTTCGCGGTCGAGTCGGTGGCCGCGGAGATCCGCCGCCGGGGCGGCAAGCAGCTGTACGTCACCTGGCACCCCGGCGCGAACGGTCCGGAGAACTTCTACCTCGGCCTCGGATTCCGCCCCAACGGCGAGACCAGCGAGGGCGAGACGGTGGGCGTGCTGGAGCTCGACTGAGGTCGTGCGGCACGAACGCCGGCCGCTCGGCCGGTGTCAGGGTGTGCGCGACGGCGCGAGGTGGGCATGACTGCGCCGCTTCACGCGCCCTACGCCCAGTCCCGCCCCGACCGCCCCCGCTTGGTGTCCGAGCGCTGTTTCTTCTCCCTCAGCCGGCGTTCGTTGATGCCGCGGGGAATCCGGGTCGGCCTGCGGGGCTTGGGGGGCGGGGCCGTCGCCTCGGCGAGCAGCGCGGCGAGGCGTACGGCGGCGGTCTCGCGGTTGCGCCACTGGGAGCGGTGCTCGGAGGCGCGAACGGTGATCACGCCGTCGACGAGCCGCCCGGCCAGCCGCTCGAGCGCCCGCCGCTTCCACACCTCGGGCAGCGCCTCGGTCTTCGCCAGGTCGAACCGCAGCTCGACCTGCGAGTCACTGGTGTTGACGTGCTGGCCGCCCGGTCCGCCGGACCGCGAGAAACGCCACATGAGCTCGGCCTCGGGGAGCGAGACGGAGCCGCGGATGACGTGGGGACCAGACATGCCGTCCATGTTCCCTGCCCTGTCCCGTCCACGTCACGTGAATATCCCCAACGGGTGCTCTTTGGCAAAGAAAGTAAAGACACCTGGAACCTATGGCACCCCTCTCCGCGTTCATAGGGGTAGCTGTAGCGTCTAGCCGTATCGCAACGAGGGAAGGGACTCCCAACAATGGCTGTAAGCCTGTCCAAGGGTGGCAACGTCTCGCTCACCAAGGAGGCTCCGGGCCTGACCGCCGTCACCGTGGGCCTCGGCTGGGACGTCCGCACGACCACCGGCACGGACTTCGACCTCGACGCCTCGGCGATCGCCGTGAACACGCAGGGCAAGGTCTACTCGGACGCCCACTTCGTCTTCTTCAACAACAAGCAGACCCCGGACAACACGATCGTCCACACGGGCGACAACCGCACGGGCGAGGGCGCCGGCGACGACGAGGCGATCAACGTCAACCTCGCCGCCCTCCCGGCCGACATCGACAAGATCGTCTTCCCGGTCTCCATCTACGACGCCGAGAACCGCTCGCAGAACTTCGGCCAGGTCCGCAACGCCTACATCCGCATCATCAACCAGGCCGGCGGCGCCGAGATCGCCCGCTACGACCTGTCGGAGGACGCGGCCACCGAGACCGCCATGGTCTTCGGCGAGCTCTACCGCAACGGCGCCGAGTGGAAGTTCCGCGCGGTCGGCCAGGGCTACGCCTCGGGCCTGGTCGGCATCGCCCAGGACTTCGGCGTGAACGTCTGACGGACGCTGCGCTGTGCGGGAACCCCCTGGCTTCGGCCGGGGGGTTCCCGCGTTTCGGCGGTTCGCTCAACCCCGCCCCCGCCCCCGCCGGGACGCGGGCCGGGGGAACTGAACGGGCGCGGACCGGCCCGCGTCAAGGGCGGTCGGGCTTTCCGTCCCCGTACAGCCAGTCCCGCCAGATGGGCCCGAAGTCCTTGTCCGGGGCCTTCTTCTCCACATACGCCGTGAAGTCGTCCGTGTCCGCGTTCCCGTGCCGGTGGTCGGCCGCCCAGCCCTGGACGATGTCGTGGAAGGCGACGTCGCCGACGGTCTGCCGGATCTTGTGCAGGACCATCGCGCCGCGCTGGTAGACGGGCGCGTCGGAGATGTGCGCGGCGCTCGTCGGCTCGGCGGGCGGGAAGGACCAGAGGTCCTCGTACTCGTCCTCGCCGTGGTCGTACAGGGCGTCGAAGGTCTCCTGCGCGCTGTCGCCACCGTCGTCCTCCCGCCACAGCCACTCCGCGTACGTGGCGAAGCCCTCGTTGAGCCACATGTCGCGCCAGCTCCTCGGCGTCACCGAGTTGCCGAACCACTGGTGGGCGAGCTCGTGGACGAACAGCTCGGTGTCGGGGGCGCCGGGGAAGACGGGCCGGTTCTGGGTCTCCAGGGCATAGCCGGCGGCGTTCTCGACGGCGACGACCGCGCCGGTGGAGGAGAAGGGGTAGGGGCCGAAGTTGTCCTCGGCCCACTCCATGATCTCGGGGAGCCGGGCGAGGACCGCACGGCCGGCGTCGGCCTGCGAGGGGGCGACGGCGGTGTGGACAGGCAACCCGTTGTCGGCCTCCGTGGCGACGGTGGAGCGGCGGATGTCGTAGTCGCCGATGGCGAGCATGGCGACGTAACTGGCCATGGGCTCGCCGGTGTGCCACCGGAACGTGGTGCGGCCGTCGCGGCTGCTCCGGTGGGTCAACTCCCCGTTGGAGACGACCTGGAGCCCCTCCGGCACGGTGACCGCGATGTCGTACGCCGCCTTGTCGGACGGGTGGTGGTTGCCGGGGAACCACGCCATGGACCCCGTCGGCTCCCCGAGCGCGAGCGCGCCCTCGGCGGTGGGGAGCCAGCCCTCCTCCGAGCCGTCGGGGTCGGTGAGGGTCCGCGGCGTGCCGGAGTAGCGGACGGTGAGCCGGAAGGTCTCGCCCTCGTCGAGGTCGTCGTGCGGCCGGACGACCAGTTCCTGGCCGTTGCGGCTGAAGCGGGCGCGCTCGCCCTCCACCACGACCCGCTCGACCTCCATGCCCCTCAGGTCGAGGTCGAGGGCGGAGAGGTCCTGGGTGGCGCGTGCGGTGATCTCGGCGGTGCCGGTGAGGTGGCGGTCGTCGGGGTCGTAGGCGAGGTCGAGGGCGTAGTGGGCGACGTCGTAGCCGCCGTTGCCGGCCTTGGGGAAGTACGGATCGCGCAGGCCGGAGCCGCCGGGGGTGCCCTGGACGCCGCCGCCGCACGCCGTGAGGACGAGCAGGGCGGAGGTGACGGTCAGGGCAACGGGTGCGAAACGGGACACGCCGTGATCCTATGAGGCCGGGCGTGACACCATCCCCTACGTGCTCGACATCGGCTACGCCCTCTCCACCCGCTTCCCGGACCCCCCGCAGACGGACTACCGTCGCGCGGACGTCCGTACCCTGCGCCACGACCTGTTCTGCGGGGACGTCTACCTCGCCGACACCGAGACGGACCGGGAGTTGTCCACAGCCTGGGGATGGGTGCCGGTACTCGACTTCGCCTGGGCGCTGTGCGACATCGCCGAGCGGCTCGACCGGGATCCGGCCGGTTCCCGCGCCTCCCGCCCGCAACGCGCGGAACTGGACTTCACCGAGTCCACGGACCGCATGCTCTTCGAGCGCCGCTTCGGCTGGGTGGACATCGAGGCGGACTGGATGCCGGCGGAGGAGGCCCCGCTGACCTTCTCGCACACCGAACTGCGCCGCGAGGCCCGCGACTTCCTGCACGACCTGATCGCCGACCTGATCGACCTGCACGAGGACCTCGGCGAGAACCCGGCGATCTGGACGCTGCAGGCACGCTTCCCGCGGGTGGCGTAGTCACCGCCCGGACCCGCGACAACGCGACCCACGACAACGAAGGAGCCCCTCCCGTTCGATACGGGAGGGGCTCCTTGTCAGAGCGCCGGGCAGGCCTTGCACCTGCATCTCCCCGCAGGAAGCGGGGCGTCTTTCCTTGGACCACCAACGCAGCACCGTCCACCGGGAGTTCCGGCGAGCAGCTCAAGATCAAGCATACACGTTCCCCCTCCCGCTTCCCTGCACGTCCTCCCTCCCCCCTTCCGTCCCTCCCTACGCGTCTCCACTCCCCCGCCCTCCCTACTGCGCCTCCACCCGCAAGCCCATCTCCGCCGCCAACACCGGTGCCAGGTCCAGCAGTTGCGTGGGACTGATCACCGCCCCCGCCAACCGGTCCACACCCCGCGCGATGTCCAGCTCGGCCGCCCCGCGCAGATCCACGTCCGTCAGCGTCACGCCGCTGAGGTCCGCCCCCTTCAACGCGCAGTCCACGAACTCCACCCGCTCCAGCCGGGCACCGCCGAAGTCCGGCTCGACCAGGACGCAGC
Source organism: Streptomyces sp. NPDC006385 (assembly GCF_040612485.1). Lineage (NCBI taxonomy): Bacteria > Bacillati > Actinomycetota > Actinomycetes > Kitasatosporales > Streptomycetaceae > Streptomyces > Streptomyces sp. NPDC006385. The sequence goes on along the minus strand of NZ_JBEXQG010000009.1, from coordinate 13,560 downwards.
CCTCGAAGACGACGTCTCTGAGCCTGGCCTTGCGCAGGTTCAGGTAGTCGATCTTGCCGCCCCGGATCACCACCCGCTCCAGCACGGCCCCGTGCAACTGCACTCCGCCGAGGCGGGCGTCGACCAGCTCCACATCGCGCAGAGTCGACTCGGCGAGGTCGGTGCCGACGCCCCTCAGGCCCGTGAGGACGGAGTCGAGGATCCGGGCGTGACGAAGTCTCGTCTCGTCCAGGGCGCAGCCCCGCAGCGCGCAGTCCATGAAACGGGCGCCCCCGCCGTCCTGCCCGGTGAGGTCCACCTCCTGGAACTCCAGTCCGTCGTAGTCCCCGTCCGGCTCCAGCTCCCCCTTCCGGAAGGGCTCCTGCGGCGGCAGCCGCACCTCGGGGCGCCGCGCGCCCTTCACACCGCCCCTGCCCGGGCCGCCGCCCGCGCCGCCCGCGCCCATCGCTCTCCTCGCCATGACCCCATGCTGCACCCCACCACTGACAATCCCCCTGACCTGCGGCGTCGGCACCGATGTCACATTCCGGGGCCCTCGACCCGTCGTACTCACGCAAGAGGACCGAAAACGCGACCCCGAGCAGAGGGAGCACTCCAGCCATGCACCGCATCACCGTGATCGGCGGCGGCTTCGCCGGGCTCACCGCGGCCATCACCGCCGCCGAGGCGGGCGCCAAGGTCACCGTGTACGAAGCCCACCACACCCTCGGCGGGCGGGCGCGGACCGACGAGGGCCCGTACCGGACGAACGAGGGGCCGCACGCCCTGTACAGCGGCGGCCCGCACTGGGCCTGGCTCAGGCAGCGCGACCTGATCGGCCCGCTCGCGCCGATCCCGCCCCTGGAGGCATCCCGGCTGCGGCTGCGACACCGGGGCGTCCTGCGCCGTACGCCGCCGTTCGCCATGCTCAAGCTGTTGCGGCGGGGACTGCCGCAGGCGCCCGTCGACGTCGACTTCATGACCTGGGCCACCGAAATCGCCGGCGAGGAGGGCGCCCGGGCCGCCGCGCACTACTCCGCCGTCGCCCTGTTCCACCACGATCCGGGCGCCCTGTCCGCCGCCTTCGTGCAGGAGCGGCTGCGCCGGGCCACCAGGCTGCCTCCGGAGGCGCACTACCCGCGCGGCGGCTGGGCGACCCTCATCGACCGGATGGCGGCGCGGGCGTGGAACCTCGGGGTGCGGATGGAGACCCTCTCCCGTGTCGACGAGTTGCCGACCGACACGCCCGTCGTCGTCGCCACCTCCCTCGACGCCGCCCGCCGCCTCCTCAAGGACGACTCCCTGACCTGGACCAGCGGTCGTACGACACTCGTCGACCTGGCCGTGCGCACCCGGCGCGGGGACGCCTTCGTCGTCTCCGATCTCGACGGGACCGGGTGGCTGGAGCGGTTCACCGCGCAGGACCGGTCCCTGGCACCGGCCGGTGAGCAACTCGTCCAGGGGCAGATCCCCGTCGCCCCGCACGAGTCGAAGGCGGACGGCGTCGCGCGCGCCGAGCAGCTCCTCGACCTGGGCTTCCCCGGCTGGCGCGAGCGCGTCACCTGGCGGCGCGAGGCCGTCGCGAGCGGCCGTACCGGCGCGGTCGACCCGCCCGGCACGAGCTGGCGCGACCGTCCGGCCGTGGACCGGGGCGACGGTGTGTATCTGGCGGGCGATCAGGTCGCCGCGCCCGGCGTCCTGTCCGAGGTCTCCTTCAACAGCGCGCTCACGGCCGTGTCCCTGGCCCTCGGCCGGCACGCCCTCGGCCTCAAGCGAGCTTGAGCCTGTCCATGCGGGAGGGGCCCCGCGGTGGCGTACCGCGGAGCCCCTCCCCCCTCCTCGTGCCCGGCGAAGCCGGTCAGCCGGCGACCGCCTTCGTCGCCTTGCTCACCGCCGACCCGTCCTTGTGACCCGTGCGGTGCGCGATCACCTTCACGGTGATCTTCTTGCCCTTCTGCGCCGACTTCAGCACGAGCGACGACTTGGTCGCACCGCTGATCGCCCGGCCGTTCGCGTACCACTGGTACGAGTACGTCGTCGGCGCCGGACTCCACGTCCCCTTGGACGTCTTCAGCGTCCTGCCGACCTTCACCGTCCCGCTGATCACCGGCAGCTTGCTCGCCTTGGGCGCATCACCCTTGCCCACGGTCACCGGCGCCGAGGTCGCCGACCCGCTGACCCAGCCGGGCCTGACCGCGGTGACGGTCACGGTGAGCTTCTTGCCGACCATCGAGGCGGGGACGGTGTACGTCGCCGCCGTCGCCCCGCTGATCGCCGTCCCGTTCGCCTTCCACTGGTACGTGTACGACGACGGGGTCGCCGACCAGCTCCCGGGCGCGGCGGAGACCTTGGCACCCGTCTTGGCCGTGCCGGTGACCTTCGGGGCGGCCGTGTTCCCCAGCTGAGGCTGAGGAGTCACGGTGAACGAACCGCGCTGGAACTCCCAGCCGCGCGCGAGCACGCTGACGTTCCAGGTACCGGTGGCCGCGCCGGTCAGGTCGAGGGTCGCGGTCACCGTCCGGTTGTCCGCGGAGACCGAGTCGGCCTTCGCCGTGATCCTGCTCCCGGCCTGGCTGATCCGGACGGTGACGTCCGGGCCGAGCGCGGTGCCGGTGACCGTGACCTTCACCTTGCCGCCGGCGGCCCCGGTGTCGGGGCTGACCCCGGTGACGGCCGTCTTCTCCGTGCCGCACACCGGCGTACAGATCAGCCGGGCGCTGTAGGCCGTGCGGGACGCCTTCTCGGGCAGGCCCAGGAGGAACACCGTCGGCGCGCTCTCCTGGGAGGAGCCGAGCACCGCGCAGTCGTAGCGCTCCGGGATGTAGTGCGTGCAGCCGTTGGCCCAGGTCTTCGTGTTGTACAGCACGGGCACCGCCGTGGTGGCGGCCCCGGCGGTGCCCTTGATGTCGGTCTCGAAGCGGTCGAACCCGGCGGTCGGCAGCGCCGCGCACACCGCGGTGCGCGACTCGTCCAGGGTGCCGGTGACCGGCCCGTAGCCGTACGCCACCGACGGCACCTTGACGCACTCCGGCGCGGGCCCGTCGGCGGTCGCGACGCGCAGGGCGTCCAGGCGGTACTCGGGCGCCGCCTTCAGGGTGACCGGGGTCTGCACCAGCACCTGGTGGGTGGTGGACCCGGTGACCGCGCAGGAGGTGTTGCGGAAGGAGCACTTCACACGGCCGTCCCCGGCGACGACCGCGCTGTTGGCGGTGCCGAGGGCGTCGCGCACGTTGACGTGCACGACGTCGGTGTCCGCGGCGGTGGTCACCTGGTGGCAGTCGAGCGTGCCGGGACCGGCGTACGCGCTCTTGACGGAGGGTCCGCCGACCTTCGCCGCCGTGGTCCTCACGCAGCCCGCCGAGGAGGCGCTCGCGGTGACGTCCCGTCGGGTCAGGGTGTATGTGGCCGCCTCGTCCCGGCCGGTGACCAGCACCGTGTGGGCCTTGCCCGGGGTCAGGGAGCAGATGGTCCAGCCGTTGGTGGTGGCGTAGCGCTCACAGACCCGCTTGCCGTCGGAGTCCAGCACCGAGAACGCCGCTGCGGCGGTCCCGGAGGTGGCGACCAGCTGGAAGACCTCGGCGGCCGTGTGCGCGTCCGCCGGAATGCCCAGGCAGTGCGAGAAGACACCGTCACCCGTGGTCAGCGTGGCCTTCTGCCCGCCCGCGCCGAAGCTGCCGGCGGGCAGCGCGGGGCAGCCCTCCGCGACGTCGGTGCGGTGGAAGGCCACCGCGTACGGGCCCGTCGCCGAGTCCCCGCCGTCCTCGGTGTGGACCAGCGCCCGATAAGGCGCCGCACCGGTGAGCGCGCAGTCCCCGCCCCGCAGCTCGTCCTCGCCGCACTGCGGGGTGCCGTCCCGGTCCAGGACCTCCACCTCGGGGGTCAGCCCGGCCGAGGACAGCGAGGTGAGCGCGGCGATCCGGGCGCCCTGCGGGACGGACAGCGTCAGGCAGTCGTACTGCCCGGCCGTGCTCAGCTCACCCTTGTGCAGGCCGGTCCCGGTCGCCACGCACCCGGCGTCGGAGGCACGGTCGAGGACGACCGGGTACGTGCCCCGGCCGACGATGGCCGTGTAGGTCCCCGGCTTCTTGATCGGGCACGGATCGGCCTCGTACCGGCACACACTCAGCCCGTCCGCGTCGTACACCCGGGGCACCGAGACCTCGCGGTCCCCGCTCACCGAGTGCACGGTGTACGGGCCCGCCGCGGCGGCGGTGAAGGTGACGCACGGGCTGGTGGTCGGGGGCCGCTCCTCCAGCGGGCCGTACGCGCGGACCGGGGTGGTGGCGCAGCCCTGCGGGTCGTTGAGCCGGCGCACGCGCACCTCGTACTCGGCGGGGAAGCCGCCCTCCGCGCGCCAGACGGTGGAGATCACCCGGTACGGGCCGTCGCCGGGCAGGACGCAGCTGTCCTCGTCGTTCTCCGGGAACCGCTCGCAGATCCGGGCGCCGGTCGCGTCGGTGATCCAGGCGAGGGAGTCGCCGTACGTCTTCGTGCCGTGGCTCAGCCGGACCCGGTCGCCGCGCTCGCCCTCGAAGGGCTGGCAGTCCACCTCCACCGGGCTCACGGTCCTGCGTGTGAGGTCGGGCTGGTCCCAGTGGGTGCCGACCGGCTCCGCGCAGCCCTTGGTCGCGCCGAGCGGCACGAAGGTGACGGAGGTGGTCGCGTCCTCCCAGCCGGTGTTGAGCACCTTCAGCGTGTAGGTGCCGGCCGCGGGCACACCGCACATGCCCTGCGTGGCGTACTGGTCGCCGTGGCAGTCCACCTCGCTGCCGTCGGCGGCGAGCAGTTGCCTGGTCACCGCGTTGCCGTGGCCGTCCTTCGCCGGTGCCAGATACAGGCCCGGCGTCTCGACGGTGACCGTGTAGCAGACGCTCGCGTCGGGCGCGACGGTCGCCTTGCCGACGGCGTCCCCCGGATCACCGAAGGGCGCGAGGGCGAGCGGCGCGCACTCCTCGTCGGCGGCCACGGCGGGGCTCGCCCCGGTCAGGGTCAGGAGTGAGGCGAACAGCGAGACGACAGCGGCGAACACGGCCGGGAACACGGCCGCCCGCCCCCGTCTCGCCGACGGACAGGAGTCGTCGTCGGACATGGAATCCCCCCAGGATCATTGGTCGTTGAGGGGATGGTCGCACACAGGTACGACAACGCACTCGCGAGTATCCGAGGCGAAAGTTTCCCTCAGCTCCGCAACTTGTGCCCGACTCACGGCGGACCGGTGAACTCGGCCGGCCCGTCCTGCCCCGAGTCCCAGCGGACCAGATCCCGCAGCGTCCGCGCGGCGTGGTTCGCCGTCGCCACACCCGAGACGCCGAGCGACACAACCGACCGCCGCGACCGAACTGCTCATGGGAGGACGCTAATTCGCGTGAGCCGATTCGGGGACACCAGTAGGGTCCGCAGGGTGATCGACATCCCGGAGAAACTCGCGGCGGTGCAGGCGGAGGTCAACGGTGATGAGGGGCGGGCGTTCATCGAGCGACTGCCGGATCTGGCCGCCGAGTTCCTTCAGCGCTGGGGACTGCGCGTCGACGGCCCGCCGATGCACGGCTGGTCGGCCCTGGTCCTGCCGGTCACGGCGGCCGACGGCACCCGGGCCGCGCTGAAGCTGCAACTCCTCGACGAGGAGAGCGAGGGCGAACCGGTGGCCCTGCGCGTGTGGGACGGCGACGGGGCGGTACGGCTCCTCGACCACGACGAGGCCACCGGCACCATGCTCCTCGAACGCCTCGACTCCTCCCGCATGCTCGCCCACCTTCCGGACGTCCACGAATCCGTCCTGGTCATCGCCCGCCTGCTGGCCCACCTCACGTCCTTCCCCGCGCCCGCCGACATGCGCCGCCTCGGCGACATCGCGCGGGACATGCTGGACGAGACGCCCTGGGCACTGAGGCAGATCGGGGACCCGGGGACCCGCCGTATCGCCGCCGACTGCGCCGCCGCCGTACGGGAGGTCGTCGACGAACCCGGCGACCGCCTGCTGCACTGGGACCTGCACGACGAGAACGTCCTCGCCGCCGAGCGCGCCCCCTGGGTCGCCATCGACCCCAAGCCCCTCGCCGGCGACCCGGGCTTCGAGCTGTGGCCCGCCCTCGCCAACCGCTTCGACCCCGCCGACGTCCGCTGGCGCTTCGACGCCATGACCGACGTACTCGGCCTGGACCGGGCACGCGCGCGTGCGTGGACGTACGGCCGACTGCTCCAGAACCTCCTGTGGAGCGTCGAGGACGGCGACGTACCGGAGGAGAAGGACCTCGAAATCGCCAGGCGCCTGCGCGACCCCCGCGGCTAGCCTCTGCCCATGATCCGACCCGCGACCCCCGCCGACGTCCCCGCCCTCCACACCCTCATCCGTGAACTCGCCGACTACGAGAAGGCGCTGGAGGAGGCGAAGGCCACCGAGGAACAGCTCCACACGGCCCTCTTCGGCGACCACCCGGCCGCCTACGCCCACATCGCGGCCGACGACACGACCGGCGAGACCGTCGGCTGCGCGATCTGGTTCCTGAACTTCTCCACCTGGCGCGGCGTCCACGGCATCTACCTGGAGGACCTCTACGTCCGCCCCACCGCCCGCGGCGCCGGCCACGGCAAGGCCCTGCTGGCCGAACTGGCCCGGCTGTGCGTGGAGCGCGGCTACCAGCGCCTGGAGTGGTCGGTCCTGAACTGGAACACCCCGTCCATCGCCTTCTACGAGGCGCTCGGCGCCCGCCCCCAGGACGAGTGGACGGTGTACCGGCTGACGGACGAGGCGCTCGCCCGGCTGGGCGCGGGACGAGAGCCCGGCACGGAACCGGGCGGCAGCGCCGGCTAACCGGCCCGCGCGGCGGGCGCGCCGGACGCCGCGACCGCTTTCAGGTCCTGGGCCACGGCCTCACCGAGCATCCCGGCGTCACCCGCGCGCAGGTGGCTGACGACGGTGAGCGTGTAGGCGTCGGCGGTGTGGACGAGGCAGAGGTTCGCCGTGCCCCGCGGGGAGAGCTGCGGCAGCGGGACGACGCGCGTCAGGGGACGCCCGAGGAAGTGGCTGGGGTTGTCCCGCCACTTGAAGGCGGTGCACAGACTCGTGGTGACCTCGGGACGGGCCAGGCTCCTGGCCATCACCCCGGCCAGCCACGGCACGGTACGGGCGACGGCCTGGAGCGCGGGAAGGATCGCGCGGTGGGCGTCGCTGCGCTCGTGGAACGCCGCGACCAGGTCCTGGCACGCCTGGAGGCGGGCGACCGGGGACTCGGTGTCGACGGGCAGTGGGATGCGCAGCGCGGTCACACCGTTGCCGAGCCGCTGGGCGTCGGCGCGGGTGCGCAGGTCGACCGGCACGGTGGCGTAGAGGGGGGTCGGCCCCGCGGGCCAGGAGCGCAGGGGGCCGTAGCAGGCGCGGAGGGCGCCGGCGTACGCGCTCAGCAGCAGTTCGTTGAGCGTCGCCCCGCGCCCGCCGGCCGGCTGACGGCGGGCGGCACGCATCACCTGCGGGTCGAGCTCGACCACGGCCACCGACGGCCGCGCCGCACCGGCGGGAGCCGCGGGGAGGCGCTGGCCGAGGGCCCCGATGCGCCGCACCTCCCTGCCGACGCCGCCGGGACGGATGCGCGGGCGCTGCCGCACCGTCGCGGACGGTACGGGAGGCCGGGGCGGCACGGCGTCGTCCATCAGCAGCCGGAAGAGGGTCTCCAGGGATCGGCCGTCCAGCAGTGCGTGATGGGCGAGCAGCACGATGGCGCGCGGCGTGACCAGCAGCCGCCACGGAGGTCGTCCGGGCGGCAGCGGGTGAGCGACGCCCTCGGCGAGCAGGGGTTCCAGTTCCTGGTCCGTGGCGGTGACGTGCGCGGCGGGATCGAAGGGGCGGCCCGCTGTCCACCGGTGGCCGGACAGCGCCGCGAGCCCGGTGGGGGGCGCGATGACCAGGCTCATCCGGTCCAGTCCGCTCCACCGGTCGCGAACGCGGGACCGCACCTGCCCCAGGTCGAACGGTCCCCCGGGAAACACCGCGGCGATGCCGATCGTCCCCGGCAGCCGGTTGCGGAGGTGCCCCTCCTCGACGGCCGTCAGCCTCATGCTCCGCAGCCTCCTTCGGTGCTCAGCCGTGGGGTGAATCGAACACGACACAGGCGTTGTGGCCGCCGAAGGCGAAGCTGTTGCTGATCACCGGCCCGTTCGGGATCTTGCGCGGCTCGGCGGTGACGACGTCGATCTCGCACCGGGGGTCCAGCCGCGTGAGCGACGCGGTCGGCGGCGCGAGCCCTTCCCGCACGGACATGGCCGTGATCACGGCTTCCAGCGCTCCCGCCACTCCCAGCCCGTGCCCGGTCACCGACTTGGAAGCGGTGACCGGCACCCCGGCGGGCCCGAACAGGGCGGCGATGGCCCGTGCTTCGGCGAGGTCGTTCAACTCGGTGCCGGTGCCGTGCGCGTTGACCTGGGTGACGGCGTCGGCCGTGGTGCCGGCGTCGGCCAGCGCCTGTTCCATGCACGCCCGGGCACCCGCGCCGTCGGGGTGCGGTGCGGTGAGGTGGTGGGCGTCGGAGTTACGCCCGTATCCGGTCAGCGTGGCGTGGATCCGGGCGCCCCGCGCCCGGGCGAGGTCCAGCCGCTCCAGCACCAGGAACGCGGCCCCTTCGGCGAGCACGAAGCCACGCCGGCCGACGTCGAACGGCCGGGACGCGGCAGCGGGATCCTCGCACTCGGTGACCATGGCGCCGGCCCGTCCGAAGGCCAGCGCCGTCGTGGGGGTGAGGGGGCTGTCGTGGCCGCCCGCCACCACCACGTCCGCACACCCCGTCCGGATCATCTGCATCGCCTCACCCACCGCGTGCGTGCCGGAGGCGCAGGCGGTGGAGACCGTCAGGCTGGGGCCGGTGATGCCGAGCCGGGCGCTGATCCAGTACGCCCCGGCGTTGTGCATCAGCCGGGGCGCGTAGAGCACATCGGGATGTCCGATGCCGTTCTCCTGGCTGATCACCCCGCCGTACCCGGTACCGGTGACCACCGCCCGCCGCCCGGGCGGGACATGGAGCCCCCCGGCGTCCGCCACGGCGTCCACGGCCGCGCACACCGCCATCTGCACCGACCGGTCGGCCCGCCGCACCTCCTTGGGCGACAGGTAGCCGGCCGGGTCGAAGTCGGTCATGGCGGACGCCGGGCCCACGACGGTGCCCTCGTCGTCGAAGGCGTGCAGCGAGGTCGCCGGACGGCACTCGACCAGGCTCTCCCACAGCGCCGCCGGAGTCGCCCCGGCCGCGCAGCGGACGCCCAGCCCGGTGACGGCGACGGCGGGTCGGCGGCTCATCGGGCGAGGGGGCTGGGGGCCGCGTGGGCGCGCAGCCGCACGATGAGCTCGGCGACGTCACCCACGGTGGACACCCCGGTCTTGTCGCGGCCTCGCAGGGACACCCCGAACAACTCCTCCGACGCCACTTCCAGTTCGGTGATGTCCAGGCTGTCGGCTCCCAGGTCGGCGACCAGCCGGGCCTGCGGCACGACCGCCTCCGTCGGCACCGACATCACCCGCGCGCAGAGCGGGCGCAGCGCTTCCCATACGTCGCCGTGTTCCACATCCATGCAACTGCCTCCATCTCCTGGTGCCGTCAGGCCGGCTCACTGCGACGGCGTCGCCGTCCGAGCCCATGTCTCGAACTCCGTGACGACCGCGTCGGCGAGCCGACTCGCGTCGTCCGGACGCAGGTTGCACACCACGGTGAGCGTGAACGCGTCCCCCGCCTGTGCCACGGCGAAGCTGGCGGTCCCCGGGTGCTGCAAGGGCGGCAGCCCCACCGTGCGCACCAGCCGGCGCCCCTCGAAGGTGCTCGTCCCGCCGGGCCACTTCATGGCGGTGGTCGCGGTCGCCGCGAAGCACGAGCGGCGACCGCGACCGGTCAGGAGCCTGGTCACCCAGGGCCCCGTCCGCCGAACCGCTTCTGCAGCGGGAAACAGCACACCGGCGTGGGCGGCGGCCCGCTCGGGGACAGAGGCCATCGCGGCCTGACACGCCCGCAGCCGCGCCACGGGACCGTCCACGTCGACGGGCAACGGAACCCGAACCACCGTGAGCGTGTTGCCGAGTTCCCTCGGATTCGCCCGGGTGCGCAGGTCGCACGGTACGGCCGTGTACACGGGTTCCTCCCGCTGCCGCCACTGCCGCACCGGCCCGTACTCGGCCCGCAGCGCCCCGGCCACGGCGCCCACCAGCAGCTCGTTCAGCGTGGCGCCGCGGCCGTCGGCGGGCTGCCGGCGGGCGTTTCGGACCGTGTGCGCGGGCAGTTCACACACCGCCACCGAGGGATACGTCTCCCCCGGTGACCGCATCGGAAGGGCCTGTCCGGCGGCTGCCATCAGCCTGAGCTCCCCGGCCGCCGCGCGCAGCCCGGTACGCGTGAGCGGCGCCGACCGCGCCGACCGACTCGCCGCCGCGGGACTGTCCGTCAACGAGCGCATCAACGTCGCCAGGGAGCGCCCGTCGAGCAGCGCATGCTGGGCGACCAGCGCCAGGGCGAAACCGCCACCTCGCGCCGCTTCCGGGACCACGAACAGCCGCCAGGGCGGGACCTCGCCGTCGAGCGGCCGGTCCACGCTCTGCGCCCACAGGTCGTCCAACTTGCTCGCGGCCACGGTGACATGCGCGGCGGGATCGAACGGCCCCGGTACGGCCCACCGCACGCGTCCGCGCCGCCCGAACGGCCTTCGACGCCCCGTCCCGGCGTCGCCCGGCACACCGTCGAGCACGCAGTTCATCCGCTCCAGGCCGGTCCACCGCTCGGCGACGCGCGCCCGCACCTGATCCACGTCGGGCTGCTCACCGGAGAAGACCGCCGCCAGGCCGATCACGCCCGGGCATCCGTTGAGCAACAGCATCTCGTCGGCACAGGACAGTCTCATGCGACAGGTCGCCCACCCTTCCTGGTAACGAGATCACCCTACACGCAGGGTCACGAAGCTTCACTCACCGTGCACGGAGTCAACAGTCCGACGCCCGCCCCGTGGTGGAGCGGGCGTCGGACGGAACGCTTCGACGTACTACCTGAGCGCCTGGCTGTTGCAGCCCATGTCCGAACCGAGGTGGCTGGGCTGCGCGCCCGGGGACCCTTCGCCGTTCAGCAGGTTGCCCGCCAGGCCGTTGACGAGGCCGACGCTGCCGAGGACGTCGATGTTCATGTCGTGCGAGCGACACTCGATGCCCTGCGTGATGTCGAGGTCGTGGGCTCCCCTCTCGCCGTGTGCGAAGGCGGTGCCGACGCCCAACGAACCGACACTGCCGAGGACGGCGCCCACGAGGGCGACCTTGTGAAGCTTCCGCATTTCTTCTCCGTTGGTCGAGCGGATCTGGTGTGCAGCAGATCGAGTTGGAACGGTGGACAACTACGGGCCCTCAGCCCAGCCGCGGCAGCCCCAGCTGACCGACGGGAGGCGCCTGGACCTGCCCGAGGCCGAGCCCCGGCACCTGCGGCGGACCGGCCGGCGTGAGCAGCGGGTTGATGAGCGGGTTCACCTGCGGGTTGACCTGCGGGTTCACCTGCGGGGCGACCCGCGGCGGGGGCTCCGGGTTGAAGACCTGGGGCGCGTGGACCTGCGGGGCGACCTGCGGCATGACCTGCGGGGCCGTCTGCGGGGTGACCTGCGGCACGACCTGCGGCACCGACTGCTGGGGAGCGGCCTGCGCGGGGCGCGGCGCGTTGGAGGCCTCCGCGGAGCCTCCCGACGAGGCCGAGGCGGAGGCGTACCCGCTCTGCTGCTGCGGGGCGGGCGCCGGAGCGGGCGCCGGGGCCGGGGCCGGGGGCGCGTAGTGAGGCGCCGGCTGAGGCTCGGGCCGCGGACCGCTGACCGCCGCGGTGCCCGTCGAACGGGCCTCCGCCGTGGCCTGCTGGGGGGCCGGGTGGTGGGGGGCGGGCATCGGCGCCGCGTACTGGGGCTGCGGCGCGTACTGCGGAGCGGGCGCGTACTGGGGCGGCGGCGCGTACTGGGGCGCGGGCGCCGGGGCCGCGTACTGGGGCGGCGGCGCGTACTGGGGCGGCGCGTACTGGGGCGCGGGCGCCGGGGCCGCGTACGGAGGCGGCGCGTACTGCGGACCCGGCACCGGGGCGGCACCGTTGTACCCGACGGGATATTCGGCGGCCTCGCTGACGCCGGCGCCGATGGCGGTCAGACCGCCGGCCGCTGCGACGACGAGCGCGGCCTTGTGAAGCTTGCGCATGGAACCCTCGGCCCTTCATTACCTGTACAGGGAATCCGGTGTATTCAGTGCAGTCTTGCGTGCGCTCAGTCTGATATTCGTACTGCGCCCTTACAGGGGTAATGCCTGAGCTGTCATGTGGACTTCACGCTGGAGCCGACAGCGAATCCCGTAGCCCCTCTCTGACTCCTGATCGCTGCCCTCTCCCCGCTGGCAACGACAATTAACAGCCCGGGTCACGGGATACGAAAGTCCGTCACTCCATTGCCATCGATCCGATAAAAGGCTCTGCGGATTTTTCATCCCGTTGCGCACGGGCCGTCAACCGCGCTTCTCATCGTTGATGATTAACGCCCCCGGCAAATGGGTGACCGCATCCCGCCTCACGTGACCGGACCCGCACTTGTCTCGTTCCCCACGGGTCAGAGCAATGGCTCACAGCAATTCCATACGTTCCATGCCAGGTCAACGAAGGGCCGAGTTTCCATGCGCAAGCTTCATCACGTCGCGCTCGTCGTCGCAGCAGCCAGTGGTCTGTCAGCCATCGGCGTCGGCCCCAGCGTCGCCGATGCTCCCGTTGCCTACAACGGCGGTGCCCCGGCCCCCGTCGGACAGCAGGACGCCCAGGCCCACTCATGGACCCGCTCACAGGCCTCCGTCCAGAGTTCCAACACGCCGGGCTCGCGTCAGACGCCCCCCGCCCCGCAGCGCGGCGCCGAGGTCAGCCCGCAGCTCAACCCCCAACTGAGCCCGCAGATCAACCCGCAGATCACGCCACAGCAGGCCCCGCAGTCCGGTCCGCTGGACCAGACCAACCTCTTCCGCCCGTACCAGGAGTGCAGCCCGCAGTCCCTGCTCAACGCGAACGTTCCGGTCGCCGCCCTCGCCGCCGCCGACGCCCGCGGTGTCGACTGCGACCAGGCCAACAGCCAGGCGAACGCGGTCGCGAGCTCCCGCGCCACCCGCTGACGACACTCAGCGGGCGGCGCCAGAGGCGCAGTTGAGCCGGGCCCGACGCCTGGTGTGAAGGGAAAGTGCTGGTCGCAGCCCTCAACGAGCTGCTGCGACCAGCACTTTTCTCTTCCGGACTCAGCATGGAAACAGGCTTACCCGGATGCCGCGCGGCTTCCGGGTGTTTGCGACACGCGCTTATGAACCCGGCGCGTCGCTAGGACATATCGGATATTTCCTATTAATCTCCAGTGACTGTACGAAGTCGATCCCTTACGGATCGCAACCCAACCTCACTCCACCGGAGATGACATGCACAAGCTTCGCAAGGCTGCCGTCCTGGTCGTCGCCCTCGGCAGCGTCGGACTTCTGAGCGCCGGCACCGCCACGGCCCAGGGCCTCGACGGTCACGGCGGCAAGGGCGGTGACAAGGTCAGCGTCCTGCAGAGCTCCAGCTGCAAGTCGCACGA